>CAZBQH010000169.1:0-2629 GCA_964493915.1 uncultured Nitrospiraceae bacterium | reverse complement strand
CTCGCGCGCGAGCTGGTCAAACGGAGCACGGGCCGAACGCTCTACATCCTCGATGAGCCGACCACCGGCCTCCATGCCGTCGATGTAGACAAGCTGCTTCACGTCTTGCACCGTTTGGTCGACAGCGGCAACACTGTCCTCGTCATCGAGCACAACCTCGACGTGATCAAAACCGCCGACTGGATCATCGATCTCGGGCCAGAGGGCGGCGATAAAGGCGGCCGCGTCATCGCGACGGGACCGCCCCAGACGATCATGGAGACTCCCGGTTCCTACACGGGCACCTACCTCAAAAAGAAGCTCGCAGACGATGCGAACAGGGCCAAAAAACCAAAAAGCGCGCGCCGAAAGATGACAGCCGAATTCTGACGCCCATGTGAAACGTGTGCATTTCCCGCGTGTTACAGTCTCTGCTACACTACCTTTCATGCAGAGCATAAAGGTCCTCTTCGCCTGGTCCTATGCGCTTGTCTTTTTCCTGACGCTCTCCGTCCATGCCGCAGATGTGGATACCTACGCCGGCTTCAACTCGATCTCCGGCCCGTCGCCGCACGACCCTGTCCCGTGGGGCAAGCCCCTTCATGGCGGCCCCATCCGCGCTCTCTTTGTCGCTCCGCGCTTCACCCTGCGGGATGTGGTCGAACTGGCCGCCCGCCTCGATTTGTCCTATGAAGTCGCTCCCGTCTGGGACGCATACCACCTCGGATACGACCCGAGCCGGTCCGATCATCAGGTTCCCGGGGGGTCTGAGCGGGAAACGCTCGACAGGATCAGAAAGGGACTGGAAGGCGATTGGGACGTTATCGTGATAGGCAACATGGAGCTAGGCCTTTTGTCCGACGAGATCGTGGATCTCATCCTGAGCAAGATCACCCAAGGCACGGGGCTTGTTCTTGCCTATCATGCGGGAGACACGCCATCGCGCCTGAAGCAGTTCGTCGATCTACTTGATCCCTGCGACGCGGGCCGTGCAGTAACATGGGGCATCGGCGAATCCTTGACCCCGGAATGGGAAAATGGGCTGGGCTTCGTGCATACCTCGACCTTCGGGGATGGGCGGGTTGTCCTTCTGGACTACGGCAGAGGCCGCCCGGTCTCGAGTTTTCTTCTACCTCTTTTGACGCGTCCCTTTCAGGCGGAACCCGAGTATGTCGACAGCTACTATTCCCTCATTGCCAAGGCTCTGCGATGGGCAGCGGGGCGGAATCTGCAGGTTGCCGTTGATTGGATCGAGGATCTGGGGCCGCAGCCCCCGGATGAGGATGAAGTCCCGCCGATCCTGCCTGAGGAATTTGTCCAGCAGATGCGCGACGCGGCCCTCCACCAACCCGTTCGCCCCTATCGTATTCACTTTGACAGAGCGCTGCCAAAACGGAGCCGAGTGGTTTATCGGATCCGTGAACCCGGCCGGGGACGCGAAACGATCATACGGCCTACTGAAACACCCGCTAAAGACGCAGAGACCTTTCCTGTCTACCTCGCATTAGGCGCGGGGCGTTTTCTGCTCGACATCTGGGTCCAGGACAGCCGAGGCCGAACTATCGAGTGGCATACGGCGCCGCTCGAACTTGGCGGCTGGCCCGACCTCGAGTCTATATCGCTTTCGAAAATGTCCATTCTACCCAACGACCGCGTCCAGGTAAGCGCGGCAGTTCGGCCCCTCATGCAGCAACATCAACCGCTTCAGGGCACGGTATACGTGCGCGGGGTCGACGCTCACGGACGGGTGGTTGCAGAGGCAGCCGCACCGGCGCCCCCTGACGGCGGAACAGTCGACCTGGAAATCGTTTTCGCGGATCTCATCACAAACCGTGTGAAACTCGAAGTGTTTGCTCTTGACCGGCCAGGAACGCACTTCCCCGAGCAACTCCTCGGCTACGCAGCATTCCGCTACACGTATCTGCCTGTGAGGCTCCCCCCGCCACTGGAAGAGTTCTCGTTTGTGGTGCAAGGCGACGGTTCGGCAGAATACAATGTGCGCACCTTCAACCGGATCCTCCGAGGCCAAGGCGTGGACGCCGTCTACGCCCATGCAAGCGAAATGGCTGCCCACTATCTGGCCGAGGAAGCCCTTGCCCTCATTCCGCGGGTTACGCGTTACGCTGCCACGGCGGCTGTTAACGGCTGCGCCCGCTCGCCCTGTCTGAGCGACCCCAAGTACCGCGACCTCGAGGCGGCCAAAGTGCAAGGGACGGCCCTCTCCCTGGGCGCCTATGGAACCAGCCTGTACTCGTTGGGCGACGGCAACTGCCTTGTCGAAAGCGAGGAGAATGTATGCCAGTCGGCCGCGTGTCTTGGAGCTTTCAGAGACAGGCTTAAAGCCCAGTACGAGTCTCTCGAGGCGCTCAATACGGCATGGGGCTCCAGTTTCAGCAATTGGGACGACGTCGTGCCCTCGAGTCAACACGCGGCCGTTTCCACGAAACGTCTCGGCGGCTGGCTTGATTTCAGGAAACACATGGATGCCGTGTTTGCAGCTATGCATGCATCAAGCCATGGCGCTATTCTCTCAGTCGACCCGGCGGCCCGAGCGGGGTTCTCAACAACCGCTGCTGACGGTGTCTACAGAGGATACGACTGGGCAGTGCTTGCCGATTATCTGGACGTCTTCTGCCTTCCGCCTGACCAG
>CAZBQH010000168.1:0-16120 GCA_964493915.1 uncultured Nitrospiraceae bacterium | reverse complement strand
TGACCCTGAACGATTATCACGGGAACAGCACGACTTACACGTACACCGACGCCGGCCAGCTCACCACGGTCACGGCGCCGGGCAGCAAGGTCTGAAATTTCGATTACAACGCGCTCGGCCAACCGACGCAATACAGCCATCCGAACGGCATGACCACCGTCTACACGTACGACAGCCGGAACCGGCTGTCCAAGATCGAGCACAAAGACGGGCAGACGGCCTGGAAGACAACCAATCCGGACAACGAGGTGAGCTACTGTTCCTCAAACTGAAATACTCGGACTTCGCGGAGATTCGCGTGCGTTTGTGCTTTGCTGGACCTCACTTGCGGTGGCTTTTCTTAGGTTGGGTAGGGACTTTGGCACTGCACCTCTTTTACCCAATTAGAACGGGCCGCCGCAGGTTTCTTAGAGCACTCCCAGGCAGGTCGAATCATGAGGTAGATAGGAACAATCCATGCACAATCCGTCAAGGCGCAAAGGAAAAGGCCCAAGGACCACATGTGTAAGTCCTTGAGCCTCAAACCTTTACATGGTGGAGCTGAGGGGGATCGAACCCCTGACCTCCGCATTGCGAACGCGGCGCTCTCCCAGCTGAGCTACAGCCCCACACAGATAAAGCCAGCCGCTGCTTCGGCCGGCACGGAACGACTCGTATTCAACGATAAAATGCTATCAAACACACCCTGTTGAAATCAACAGGGTATCTCCTGCCAGCGCGCGCAGATACGCCTGGCCTCCGGCCCGGAAATTCGGTCAAACCACAAAAACCTTTTACAAGGCCGCAGCGTGTTCCCTGTGCCATGCCACAAACTCCGCAATGCCTTGCTCGAGGGAGAATTGCGGGTCATACCCGAGCAGTTTCTTGGCCTTGTCAACTGACGCGCAGGTGATCAAGACATCACCTGGTTGGAGTGGCAAATGCTCGATCTCGGCGGCACGGCCGACCTGTCGAGCGATCAGGTCGATCAGTTCGGAAAGAGCAGTCGTCCGGCTCTCGCCGAGATTGATGATCTCGAAGTCAAAAGGCCGGTCCACAGCTTTCAGCACCCCGTCCAGAATGTCGTCGATGTAGGTGTAGTCGCGTCGGGTCGTCCCGTCGCCGTACATTGGCACAGGTTTACCTTGGCCTATCAACCGAGTAAACTTGGAAATGGCCATGTCGGGACGCCCTCGAGGACCGTAGACGGTAAAGAACCGGAGCATGGTGATTTTGAGCCCGTAGATATGGCTGTAGACATGTCCCATCAGCTCATTCATGCGCTTGGTGGCCGCATAGGGACTGATGGGCTTGGCAACCGGGTTGTCTTCACAGAACGGAGTCTCCGTGCAGCCGCCGTAAACGGAAGAACTTGATGCAAAAACAAGATGCGATGGCGGGAAATCCCGGCATGCATCAAGAATATGTTGCGCCCCGATAACGTTGACCTCTTGGTAGAGTTTCGGATCGCGAAGAGAGGGCCGCACGCCCGCCTTTGCCGCGAGGTGAACAACAACATCGGGCCGCTCTTTGTCAAAAACAGCGCGCACAGGGTCTTCATGCCGGATATCCAGCTGGTAGAACGTGTACCGGCTCTGCTTGTGGGCCCAAGCCAAGTTGGCGCGCTTAATGCGCGCGCTATAGAAAGGGTCGAAGTTATCGAGCGCAACCACCGTGTCGCCGCGCCTCAACAAGGCATCGGCGAGGTTTGACCCAATGAAGCCGGCCCCACCTGTCACAAGCACTTTCTTCACATGCGGATCCCCCATGCGTGAGTTGATCCAAAACGCACAGAGCGTATCACAAGTGGCTGATCATATGAAATACACGTTCTTTGCCGGGTGTTTAAAGCTCCACCTCATACGCTTTTTCTTGGCAAAAACAGCATGCTATAATGAGTTTTCTTAAGGTGTTTTCTGTTATGCAAGTTGCGGATTGAGATCGGCGAGATAAGCCAGATGCATCCTCGTTAACCTTGCACCGCAACAGCATGCCACACGGGGAAAAGATGACCAACCGGTTCCCAGAATGGATCCGCCGGAGCTGGGGCTCTGGCGAGGATTTCAGATATACCAAAGACTTGCTGAAGGACTTGGGCCTGCACACAGTCTGTCAAAGTGCGCGCTGCCCGAATTTGGGCGAGTGCTGGGGACGCCGCACAGCAACTATGATGTTGTTGGGGAACGTCTGCACCCGAAGCTGCCGATACTGCTCCGTAAAAACGGGCCGCCCTGAATCCGTCGCCCACGATGAGCCGGGCCGGGTGGCGGAAGCAATCCGTCGTCTGGGCGTCAAACACATCGTGCTGACCTCAGTGACCCGAGACGATCTCCCAGACGGAGGCGCTGATCATTTTGCCAAGACCGTCGAGGCCGTACATGCTGTGAACCCGCACACAACGGTCGAGGTGTTGGTTCCCGACTTTCAGGGAAACCGCGCGGCCATCGGACGCGTGTTGGATGCCGAACCCGAGGTTTTCAGCCACAATATTGAGACCGTTGAACGCCTGTATACGACGCTTCGGGGCAAGCGCTGCGATTACCGTCTGGCCCTCAGAGTCCTGGGGACTGCACGGGAGCTGGTGCCTAACGCCATCCTTAAGTCAGCGCTGATGGTCGGCCACGGCGAGACGGCCGGAGAGGTCAAGCAAACGTTGCGCGACTTGCTGGATGTTGGCTGTGCGGCGGTGAGCATAGGCCAATACCTCAGACCCACGAAAAAGCAGTGCGAGGTGGTCGAGTTCGCGCATCCGGGCCGCTTCTTGGCCTATGAGAACATGGCATACGAAATGGGATTCGAGTTCGCGGTAGCGGGACCCTTTGTTCGAAGTTCTTACCGGTCGGAGGAATTGATGCAGAAGCCCTTTGCGCAACATGCTCTGCGCAGTAAACGGAGGATGTGCGGGTGAAAACCGAGGTGCGCCTACCTGAAATGGGAGAAGACGCGACCGATGTCGCCACAGTCTCCTATTGGCTTGTCGAGGAAGGAGAAGCAGTCACAGAAGGCGAAGACATTATCGAGATGACAACCGACAAAGCGGCCTTTAGCGTGCCCAGCCCGACCTCGGGCGTGCTGATCGAGAAACTCGTGGATGAGGGGGACGAAGTTCGCGTAGACGAGGTCATCTGCATTATCGAGTCCTAAAGGCCGTTGCCGGCCCTATAACTACTCGCCGGGCAGCGTGGCGTTTTCTTTGCGACGCTGCCCTCGATCAACGATGATTCGAGGAATGAAGCAATGACCATCGGAATTGGGGTGATCGGCGCCGGTACTGTCGGGGGCGGCGTCATTGCCACCGTGCGCGGCAACGGCCGCGTTGTCGGGCTCCATGCAGGTCACGAGATTACACTCGCCCATGTCTGCGAGCTGAATCAGGAGTGCCTCGAAGGTCTGGACCTTGAGGGGGTCAAGGTCACAAAGGATGCGCACGCTCTTATAAACGACCCGGACGTGGCGATTGTCTGCGAGTTAATAGGCGGCATCGAGCCGGCCAAGACCTTCATCCTCGAGGCGCTGCGAGCAGGCAAACATGTGGTTACGGCAAACAAAATGCTCCTCGCGCACCACGGGGCTGAGCTCGCCCGTGTCGCGGTGGAGAACAACGTCGAGTTGCGGTTCGAAGCGGCCGTCGCCGGCGGCATCCCCATCATTAAGGCCTTGCGGGAAGGGCTCGCCGCAAACAACATCGATTATGTGTACGGCATTCTTAACGGGACCTGCAACTACATCCTGAGCCGCATGACCTACGAAGGACTCGAGTTCGATGAGGCGCTCGAGCAGGCGATCCGGCTCGGCTTTGCCGAGAGACCGCCCGACCTCGACATCAACGGGTGTGACACCGCCCACAAGTGCCAGATCATCGCATCGCTGAGCTTTGGAACCAAAGTGCCCCTCGAGAAGATCTACGTCGAAGGCATTGCCAAGGTTACCCATGCTGACGTGGTCAATGCGCTTGAGATGGGCTATCTTATCAAGTTGCTCGCGATCGTACGCCGGGTGGACGGCGCCATCGAGGCCCGAGTCCATCCGACCCTGGTCCCCGCTAATCATCTGCTTGCCTCGGTGCGCAATGAGTTCAACGCCGTCTTTGTACAGAGCGATATCGCGGACGCAACGCTCTATTACGGCCGCGGCGCGGGCCGGATGCCGACAGCAAGCGCCGTCGTTGCCGACATCATCGACATCGCCCGGCGGGGAAATGGCCCCCCTCCTCGTCCTTTCATCTATGATCGGCATCTCGAGCTTCGCGACATCGGCGCCATCATGAGCAGGTATTATCTCCGGCTGACCGTTTTGGACATGCCTGGGGTACTGGGGAAGGTCTGCACTATTCTCGGAAGCCACGGCGTCAGCATCGCCTCATGCATCCAGAAAGAGGAACAGCAAATGAATCAGCCGGTCCATGTCGTCATGATGATGCATGAAACGAACGAATCGGCGCTGCGTGCCGCATTGGAAGAGATCGACAAGCTGGACTTCGTCCGAGAGCCAACCCACGTATTGCGCGTGCTTTAGGGAGTAAGGATGATATGGCCTATCGAGGGGTGATCGAGCGTTACCGTGCCCATCTGCCCGTAAGCGGCAAGACCCGTATTGTGTCGTTCAACGAAGGGGCCACGCCGCTCATCCCCGCTTATGAGCTCAGCAAGATGATCCACCCTCGCATAGCCATCTGGTTAAAGTTCGAGGGCCTCAACCCAACCGGCTCGTTTAAAGACCGCGGCATGACTATGGCCGTGACCAAAGCGCTCGAGGATGGGTACAAAGCCGTCATCTGCGCCTCAACCGGCAATACTTCCGCATCGGCGGCCGCTTATTCGGCCCGTGCGAAACTGCGCTGCGCCGTGATCATCCCCGAGGGCAACATTGCCTTCGGCAAACTTTCACAAGCGATGATCCACGGAGCCCGCGTCATCCAGATCAAGGGCAACTTTGACGACGCGCTTAAGCTCGTCCGGCAGATCACCGAAAACCATCCAATCGCCATCGTCAACTCGATCAACCCCTACCGCATCGAAGGACAAAAGACAGGCGCCTTCGAAATTGTCGACGACTTCGAAGGCTGGGCCCCCGATTGCCACGTCCTGCCGGTCGGCAACGCGGGCAACATCACAGCCTATTGGAAAGGCTACAAGGAGTACTACGCGGCAGGCAAAAGCCGCAACTTGCCCCGTATGCTCGGGTTCCAAGCAGCCGGCGCCGCGCCGATCGTGTTGGGCCACCCCGTCGAGAAACCCGAGACTTTCGCCACAGCTATCCGCATCGGCAACCCCGCGAGCTGGAAAACCGCAGAAGCCGCCCGCGACGAATCGGACGGCATCATCGATATGGTCACTGATGACGAAATCCGCGCCGCTTACAAAATGCTCGCATCGACCGAGGGCGTCTTTGCAGAACCAGCGAGCGCTGCAGGCATCGCCGGTCTTATCAAAATCGCGCGCGCCGGCTATTTCGAGACCCTCGAATCCGCGCACGGCGAAAAGATCCGCGTCGTCTGCATCCTGACAGGGCACGGGCTGAAGGATCCCGACAGCGCCGTCAAGTCCGCTGAAAAACCGTTTACCGTCGAGGCCGAAGAAAACCAAGTGCTCGACGCCCTCGGCATTTTCGAACCCGTTGGAGCGGGGACCTGATGCCAATACCAGTATATGGGCTGCTCTTCGACATGGACGGGGTGCTGGCCGATACCGAAAGCCTCATTGCTGACGCCACCATCGACATGTTCCGCCAGCTTTACAGCACAGAGCTCAAGCGGGAGGATTTTCGCCCATTCATCGGAACAGGCGCTGTGCGCTACATCGAGGGCCCTGCTGAGCAATTCGGGATCGCCATCGACACCGAGCGGGCCCTCGAACAACGCCAGGCGAACTACAAAGCCAGGCTGAAAACATTGAGCGACATCGCTTGTCCTGGCGCGCTGGCCCTAATCGAACACGTGGCCGCACAACCCGACTGGAAGCTCGCCATCGCTACAGGAAGCCCCGCACAAAAAGCCAGCTTCACCATCCAGGCTGCTCACATCCCGATTGAGAGGTTCTCGGCATACGTAAATGGCGACCAAGTGGCCCACCCCAAACCACACCCCGAAATATACCTGCGGGCGGCAGAAAACCTCGAGACGCCTCCCATGCAATGCGTCGTTGTCGAGGATGCCGTCGCGGGCGTTCAAGCCGCAAAGGCAGCCGGCATGAAATGTATCGCAGTGACCGGGTCATTTCATCGAGCCGACCTGGTCGACGCAGATCGCATCGTAGACTCGCTCGAGGAGATTGACCTGATGCTCCTCCGCAAACTCGTGGCATAGCATCGGCCCTAGCCTGTTTTGAGGGGATCGACTCATGAAAATACTCATCAGCGGTTCCACAGGCCTTATAGGCAGGCATCTGGTTGATCGCCTGAAACAGAAGGGCCACACGATCGCCCGTCTTCTTCGTTCCAAGAAGGGATTTCCAGAACAGGAAATACTGTGGGACCCTTCACAAAACAGGCTTGAGACTCCCGCTATATCGGGACTCGATGCAGTTGTCCATCTGGCCGGCGAACCCATTGCCAATGGACGCTGGACCGCATCGAAAAAGGCCTCTATACGGGACAGCCGCACCCAAGGAACCCTCTTGCTCTCCAGGGCCCTTGCATCGGCCGAAAAACCGCCTCGAGTCTTTGTCTGCGCTTCGGCAATCGCCTACTATGGGGATCGGGGCGATGAGACGCTTGACGAGGATGCGGCGCCCGGCCATGGCTTCCTCTCGGGTGTCTGTCAAGAGTGGGAAGCTGCCACCCTGCCCGCTTCAGAAGCAGGCATACGGGTCGTCAATATGCGACTTGGCATGGTCCTCAGCGGCGAAGGCGGCGCACTTCCGCAGATCGTGAAATCTTTCAAGCTACGTGTCGGCGGTCGACTGGGCACGGGCGCTCAGTACATCAGTTGGATCGCCCTTGACGACGTTCTCGGTGCTATCGAGCACATCTTTCTTAAGGAATCCCTGTCCGGCGCCGTGAACATGGTCGGGCCGCGCGCCATCACCAACGCCACGTTTACGAAAACCCTAGCCCGCGTACTGAATCGCCATGCATTCCTGACAATCCCGGCTTTCGCGATTCGCTTGCTACTCGGCGAAATGGGACGGGCCTTGCTGCTGACCAGCACGCGGGCAACACCCCGGCGCCTCATATCTTCAGGCTACCCATACATCTATCCCGACCTCGAGGGCGCCCTGAGGCACGTCCTGGAGGGCCTTTCTTAACCATTTCAGGGAGAAACTGAGATGGTTGCGCTCATCCTCAATTCGCAGGTAATCCCTAGCCGAGTTTTAAGTTGATCCGGTATCCTACCTTTGAGAATCCGTATCTACAGGATATACGGGTTTGCGATCCATGAAAAATTTGGTATACTTTGTCCGTAGTGCTTTGGGTTGGAGGAAAGGGTGCTAGAGATGCCAACTTATGCGTATGTAGCCAGGAACCGCGAGGGAAAACGACAGCAGGGCACATTATCCGCCGATAATCGGCAGTCTCTCGTTATGGCTCTGCAGTCCAAGGGTCTCACGCCTGACCGCGTGATCGAGAGCGCTGGGAAACCACCAAATAGAAACACGAAGGTCAAAGCGGGCGAGGTGATGGTTTTCACGCGGCAGCTTTCGACCATCGTAAACGCAGGTCTCCCCCTGCTCCAAGGACTCGACATTCTCGCCGAACAGGCCAGCGACCCTGCTTTTGCGAGAATTATCACTGAAATGGGGGCGGAAGTCGAGGGGGGGCAAACGTTCTCCGAGTCTCTGCGGGGTTACCCGCGCACCTTTACAGACCTCTACACAAGCATGGTGCGTGCAGGGGAAGCAAGCGGCGATCTCGACGGCGTTTTGGGCCAACTGGCGGATTATATGGAGGCGATGGCGGAACTCCGCCGGAGAATTCGCTCCGCCATGACGTATCCCGTTGTCGCTTTCAGCATGATCCTGCTCATAGCAACAGGTCTGATCATATGGGTAGTGCCGCAATTCGCGGAGATTTTCTCCGGTTTTGGCCGTGAACTCCCAGCGCCCACGCGCATACTGATCCTTGTCAGCGAGATTATGAGAAGCTGGCAGGCTTTCATCGTACTCGCGGGCGCTGTAGGTGCGGTTCTTGCCTTGCAATTCTATGGGCGCACAGAAACGGGACGTTTGAATATTGACCGCATCAAGTTGCGCCTGCCTGTCTTCGGAAAGCTCTTGCGTAAAGTAGCGATAAGCCGTTTCACCAGAACCCTTTGCACCTTAACGCGAAGCGGTGTTGCCATTCTGGGCGCTCTCGAGATTGCCGAGCGCACTGCCGGAAACGAGGTGTTCGCCGGCGTCGTACGCAATGCCGGCGAAGCCGTGCGCAATGGCGAAACCCTGGCAGAACCGTTAGCGCGCAGCGGCGAATTCCCCGCGATGGTGACCCGGATGATTAGTGTCGGTGAAAAGACGGGCGCCCTCGAGCAGATGCTCATGAAAATATCGGATTTCTATGATTCCGAGGTTAAGGCGGCTATCGACGGTCTTACCAGCCTTATTGAACCTATCCTAATAATGATGATGGGCGTGGTAGTCGGTAGCATCGTCATCGCTTTGTTCATGCCGATTCTCCAACTCTCGAGCTTGGTGCAGCAGTAACCGTTGAGCTCATAGCGTCCTGTGCAGTCTTCAAACCGCACAGGACGCTTTCTTCGCGCATCGCCTGATCCCTCGGACCGCCTCGAAACGGTCCGAAGGTCCGGTTTTGCCGAACGCCTCTAAAGGTGGGCTGTCAAGCTGCCGATATATAGAAGGAGAACGCGCAGACTGCTGCTTGTCTGCAGGAAGTGCGTCATGACAAGCAACCTCTTCGAGGGAGACTGGCTATGGCTGGCATTTTCAGCGTGGGCGGCCTCATTACGGGGCTGGACACCAACACCATTATCAGCCAGCTTGTCTCGATCGAGCAAAAACCTATCACTACGGCCCAGAACCGCATCCAAACCCTGGAAAAGCAACGGGACGCCCTCAACGAGCTGCGCACACAGCTCCTATCCCTCCGAAACCTTGCCCAGGATTTCCGCATAAACGGCGTCTTCAGCCAGTATGCGGCCTTATCCACCGAGGAAGAGGTCCTGAGCGTCGAGATTGGCACATCGACGCCCGTCAGCGGTTCTTACGAGGTAAATGTGCTGCAGCTCGCCACGGCCACCACGGCTCGCAGCAGTGGTTCATTGGGCAGCCCCATCAGTACAGCCGATCCGCTCGAATCAAGCGGCATTAGCACAGACATCACAGCAGGACAGTTTTCGGTTAACGGCATAGCCTTCAGCGTAGACCCCGTCACGCAGAGCCTGGACGACGTCCTCACGATCATTAATGCGAGTGCGGCGGGAGTCGTCGCCACATATGACCCCTCGACGGATCGGGTGACTTTTGAGAATGCGGCGCTGAACGACACGAGCATTATCAACTTCGGCGCGAGTGGCGACGACAGCAATTTCCTGACAGCACTTGGCGTCGTAGATGCGACCCAGATTACAGGCCCCAACGGTTCGACAACTGCTACAAGCACGCGCAACCTGGGCGCTGTCGATCCAAACCTCGTGCTGGACCAAGTCAGCTTTGCGGGTGGCGCCATAACCTCCGGCACGTTCTATATTAACGGCGTGGCAATTACCGTTGATCCCTCGACGGATACGCTGGGAAGCGTCCTGTCTCAGATCACCGCCAGCGACGCCGGCGTGACCGCAAGCTACGACGCGTCCACAGATTCCATCTACCTCGCCTCCACTACGCTGGGCACTCGAACCATTCGGTTCACATCGGGCACGAGCAACTTCCTCGACGTCGCCAACCTCTCGGCTGCCACGCAAACAGCAGGCAACGACGCCCAATTCACCGTCAACGGCGGGCCGGTGATTACGCGGAACACAAATGCCATCACAGACGCAATCGACGGCGTAACGCTCAACCTGGCAAGCCAAGGGACCTCCACGGTCTCCGTGAGCATCGACGAAGACGCAATCGTCGCCGATGTCCAGGCATTTATTGAAGCCCTGAACGAATCGGTCGGCCGACTTCGGGAGTTGACAGGCCAAGACGGCGTTCTCGAGAACGACGGTTCCCTGCGCATCATTCAGAACTTCCTGCAGACTGCGCTGTTTAACACAGTCGACGGTCTTACGGGCGACTACGCGAACCTGAGCAGCCTCGGCGTTTCAACAGGGGCGAGTTTCGACGCAAGTGCCGGGCTTACGTTCGAACTTGACGAGGAAGTATTCAGGGCGGCGCTTGCTGCGGACCGGGAGGCTGTACAGGCTGTCTTTGCAAACGACACCGGCACAGGTATTGCCGACCAATACTTTGACTATCTGGACGAAATCACCGCAACTACGGGTTTCCTGAACGCGCGGGCCCGCACGAACGGAACTATAGACCAGCAAATCCAAAGTCACCAAGATCGAATCGACCGGCTCGAGCAACGCGTTGCTCAGTACGAAGAACGCCTGCGCCAGCAGTTCATGCGCCTCGAGCAGTTGTCCGCTCAGTTCCAATCACAGGAAACGGCGCTCTCCAACCTCGCCGTGCATTATCTCGGGTTCTAGGGCCTTATCAGGAGACACGCGATGCAGCATGCCGCCCCCAACTTCAACACCTACCGCAGAGTGAACGTTGAGACGGCGTCGCAAGGGAAGCTCTTGATCATGCTCTTCAACGGCGCAATACAGAGAGCAGAGGAAGCACGGAGGCAACTCGAGAAAGGCTCTGGCGAAGGCGTACACAATAACCTCATCAGGGCGCAGGAAATCGTGGCGGAACTGCGTGCTTCCTTGAACCTGGAGACAGGCGACATCGCCAGACAGCTTGACCGGATCTATGAGTATTACCAATATCTTCTCGTAACCGGCAATACCCGCAAGGCTCCTGCCCCCATTGCAGAATGCGTTGATCTCATGCTTGAGATGCGCGACACATGGCAGCAAGTATTCCAGGATCAACACGCTGCACTCGCCGAGCCGCCCAAGCCGAACCAGCACGGCGCGTCCCTCGTCAACCTTCAAGGTTGAAACAAGCTAACCCTATGCGCATACGCACGCCTGTCGGCTCCACCGCTGTTTCCTTCAGATGGATCCGGCGAGTAATGTATACTATGCGTCATAGAGGTTGAAATGCGGGCCCGACACACAGCGTTACGTTAAGATGCAGACAAAAAACAGACGCGGGCAAGAAGCAGTCGCAACGATGAAGGTTGGGAATGTGCTTCTGAGCAAACTCGGGAAGGTACCACAATGTTCGGCAGTCGGGTGCGGCTTTTCCGCCTTTTTGGCTTTTCTGTTGGTGTTGACCTAAGCTGGATATTCCTCGCCATTCTCGTCACGTGGTCTCTCAGCACCGTTGTTTTCCCCCAGATGCACCCTGACTTGGACAGCACATCGTACTGGATTATGGGGATTATCGGCGCCGTCGGACTCTTTCTCTCGATCATTCTTCACGAGCTCGGGCATTCATTTGTCGCCCGTCAATTCGGCATTCCGATAAACGAGATTACCCTGTTCATCTTTGGCGGCGTAGCTGAAATGGAAGACGAACCGCCGGACGCCAAGTCCGAATTCCTCATGGCCATCGCCGGGCCGGCCACGAGCTTTCTCATCGCCGGTGTCTTGCTCGCTTTTCAATACGTCGTGGCGCCCCGGATTCCTGCGACTCCGTTGATGACCGTGATTAGATATCTTTTCTGGCTCAACCTCGTTGTTGCGTTTTTCAACCTGCTACCGGCTTTTCCACTGGATGGCGGGCGCGTGCTGCGTTCCATTCTTTGGCACGTAAAGGCAAACCTCAAGTGGGCCACGCGAGTGGCCTCGAGCATTGGGAGCGCCTTCGGGACAGGTCTCATCGTTCTCGGCCTGCTCGTGTTTGTCGGCGGCAGCATCGTCCAAGGCCTTTGGTGGTTCATGATAGGGATGTTCATGCGTGCCGCGTCAAGCATGTCCTACAGGCAAGTCCTGATAAGACGCATGCTCAGAGGAGAGACGGTCCGACAGTTCATGAAAGCAGATCCCGTCTCTGTGGCACCGTATGTTTCGCTCCACGATCTTGTCGAGAACTACATCTATAGACACCACTACAAGCTGTTCCCCGTTGTGCAGGACGGCGGGCTTGTCGGCTACATTACGGCGCGAGACGTCAGCCAGATACCCCGGGAGGAGTGGGAGCAACGCACCGTAGACGAGCTGATGCACAGTTATTCAACGGGCAATACCATCGGCCCCGATGAAGACGCCATGAAAGCGCTCGCCGCAATGAGCCGGTCGGGAAACAGCAGACTCATGGTCGTTGAGAACGGCAAGCTCGTTGGCATCATCGCCTTGAAAGACATGCTCAATTTCCTATCCCTGAAGTTTGATCTGGAAAACGAGGAAGCCTCGTAATCCGGAGACCGCGTGGATTGCATCATAAAGCGGTGCAATGCGACGCGCAGGCAGTGGTGCAGACAGAGCTTGTCTTCCCCGTGTTATCTGAGACTCCCACGGCGATGAATCGCGCCATGCGATCCCGGGGCGCCGTATTGCGCCGTACAGACAGCAGCAAGGTGCTTTTTTTTCATGCTGAAAGTCGCCTCGTCGTCCCCCGTCAAGGCTTAATCTGACGCGGCTAGTCGCAGGTGCTTGCCCGCCACACCTCGAGCCCTTGGTTCGGGTTTGCGGAACCCACGTACAGATAACCGTCCGGCGCCGATTCCATGGTCCGCCAGCCGTAGTTCTCGGGATTGCCCATGCCGTTCAGCGTCACAGGGAACCAGTGAACGCCGTCGGGCGTCTTGAAGATATCCGCGCCGGCGTGGGTCAATGCGTACAGGGTGCTCAGACGGTCCTTATTCTGGAAAAGCGAGCCTATCAAATCGATGAGCCCCTCCGGATCGCTAAGACCCCAAGACAGAATGGTTGCCTGGTCCCACGTGCTTGCATAGAGCCAGCCGTCGTGTTCCTCCATCCACCAGAGGTACGAATTGGTGAAATGATTGAAGCCGGAGTCATAACCCGACATCGAATCAGGCCCCACAACAGTCTCCCAATGGTCGAACTCGTCAAGACGGATAATGTCCGATCCCTTGAAGCCGTTGAGTTGTGCAGGATTGAAGCCAAAGAAGATGATGCTGCCGACGTAGAGCCGGCCTCGATACACGACGGGCGTACCGGCGATCTCGTTGCGTGGATTAGGACCCCCGTGATCCACAACTTTTGTCTTGCAGGCCGAACCCGCAGGCCCCTCGAGCTTCCAGATCTCGTAGCCCTCGACGTCGTTCTTCGTCCCAGCATACAGCCAGCCATTAAATGAAATGACAAACTCCATGCCTCGGTTATTCGGATTGCCAAAACCATCCTCGACGAGAGGCTCAAAACAAAGGCCGTCGTCAGAAACCCAGATCTCCCCGGGAGGCGGAGCGGCTTCATACGTGTCATAGGCCAAGGCCAGGTAGAATCTCCCGTTGTGTTCGGCCATCCACCGCACAGAAGCGCCTCCCTCGCCCGTACTGAAAACGCGCTCCCAGTCGCCGTAATCACCCGTCCTCGAGCGCCACAACGCCGACTCGAGGCCTTGCGTGGCCGCATAGAGATACGTCGCGCGCCCGGCGCCCAGATCATCGCTGACAACGGCTTCGTAGGTCGCCATATACCTGAAACCTGTTGTACGAAATGAACCCTCTGGCTCGACATCGCGGTAGTCCAAGACCGTCTCCCACTCCGTTGGGCCCAAGTCAGGCCGATACCGCCGGATTTCCGGGGGACATACCGGCGCATCAAGCAAATCGCCGTCTCCTAAGAAGATGTCGGTAAAGTAGAAGCCGATCAAGCCTGCGATGTTGTTGCCTGTCCCAACGTAGAGACCCCCCGTTTCGCTGTTGTCCGCTTGGAAGTACTTCATAGCCCAAGCATAGTGATTCTTGTCGGCCTCGTTGTCGGCCTCGTCAAAACCGTTTTCACTCACACGCTCGAAATCACTCGCGTTGAGGCCAGGCCCCAAGTTGCAGCGCGACATAGCGACGCCGCTCAATAGAACGATACCGCTCAACACAACAAGACCGCCCCGGCGCAAGAACCACGTCATAGTAAACCTCTCCTTTCCGCATACGTCCGGCTTTGTCCTCAACGATATCGACTCAGTTCAGCCTCAAGAAGCCGCTTGAAGCCGTTGTACGCATCCTTCGTAAGCATATCGACGCCCTTGCGGCCTCTATTCTCCTCCGAGCGCCCGAACGGCTGGACAGCATATCCCTTTTCGGCCGCATACATCTTCAGAAACTGCTGTGGATTCGGGCAGGCTCTCACGAGCAGGTTTGCCGAGGCCTGCGCCTCTATGGCGCCGTCAAGATCGCCCCCTTCAAAACGTGATTGCACCGCGCCAAGGATCTGCGGATTGATACAGCAACCTTGACCAATCACCGCCGGCGAACCGGCGCACAAGCCCGCATAGAAAGCCGTTTCCGCACCGGTTATGAAGACGAAATCGCTGCCCGACGTCGCATAGCAAATATCGCAAATGTAAGCGGCGTCGCTTGTCGAAGCCTTCATTCCCACAACGTTGGGAATAGCAGCCAAGAGCAGCGCCACCTCCGGCGTCAAGACATAGGCAGGATCCGTACTGGGCGGCTGATAGATGATTACAGGTATCTCTACAGCGCGACTCACGGACTCGAAATAGCCAAGCACCACGTCGCGAGGTGTTTCTCCTGCCCGGGGCTGCAGCCCTTCCGGGACGGTGTGGACGACGCCGTCAAATCCCAGCTCTTGTGCAAGCCGGCTGAACCCGACGGCCTGTTCGGTGTAAACCTTAGGGTCAGGATAGCGCCGGCGATTGCGATCCCATATACCTGCGGCGCCGAGAAGCATGGGTGCCCGCCCTCGAAGGTGCTGCTGGCCGATGCGGGCCATTTTCTGCACGTCGGCGGCGTCAAATGTGTACATTTGGCCTAATCCAGAACGTAGGAAATAGGCCGAAATCCCTCCCGATTCCAGCAGAAAATCGAGGAATTGCCGTTGGCCCCGCTCATCCATGCGGCCTGCCTCGTCAAAAGCAGTGAAAACCGGAGCAATACACCCCCGCAGGTATTCGGGGATCATCGGCGGCCTTTCCCATGTTCCTTTTGAGACTTTGCCTCGGCGAGATAGCCACTCGGTCTAGCCCCAGTCCCTTTCGCGACATGCTGGCGGGGCGCCTGAAGTTTCTGTGGGCGCAATGGCCTGTACTTCCACATCAACACGACAACGCCGACCGCCAAGACGAGTTCCAGGTAGAAAAGCACCCGCGGGTCATAGCTTTGGGGCTTCCAAAACTCGTAAATGGGAATCCCCCACGAGGGCTCAGGCTCGTCGCGAAGCCAGTACATTCGCGAATTCACGTGGAACCATCTCGCTAGTTTCACGACCCCGAACAGAAGCGCATGAAGACCCACGAGATAGGCGACAAGCTCCATGGCATAAAGAACCAAAGGCATCACAGTGCGCCTGAGCAGATATGCAACTAGGATGAGACACGCTGCCACCGCCACATAGCCGACCCAGTTTTCCTGCAGATGCTCCATCATCGCCCACATCCCCCTGTCCTTACCGAGAGTCTAGCATAGCTGAACCAAGAGCACCAACAGCCGGAATACAGCCGCATACCGTCGGAACAGCAGCAGGCGTCTATTGGCGGCCCAGGAAGAGAGTCAGACCGTTGCTCCACGCAGTCTTCCCGGAGCATAGTCAATTGGTCTGTTGCGGAAACGGGGCTGACGGAATCGCTGCTTCTGATGAGATCCAGAGGGAGACTCACTGCTTCATCCAAGCATTGTAAACGGCTCCCAAGCAGATCCCGTAAGACTCATCGGTTGGCGCGCCGTCGCGCCTCTCAAAGGAAAGAGGATCCCGGTAAGCGGGCCTAGAATTCGTTTCGACTGGCATCGGCCTTCTTGCTATACGCCTCGAGACGGTCGACGAGACGCTGAAGGGGCGCAAGTTCATCGCTCGCACCGAAACGTTCCTTGTGTCCGAGGATCTGCTCTTCCCTATTCAGGAACGCATCTACAACGTCTGGATCAAAGTGTGTTCCACGTCCCTCAACGATGAAAGCAATAGACTGTTTCACGCTGAACGGTTCCTTATAGGGTCTTTTCGAGGTCA
>CAZBQH010000167.1:0-2315 GCA_964493915.1 uncultured Nitrospiraceae bacterium | reverse complement strand
GCGGCATCCTCACCGAGACCTCGGCGGTGTACAACATGGCGACCCAGTTCGGCGGGGGCAAGACCCACGCACTCACGCTGCTCTACCACCTGGCCCAAGGCGGGCCGCAGACCCGCAGTCTGGCGGGCGTCCAGCAGATCCTGGCCAAGGCCGGGGTCAAAGAGGCGCCCGAGGCGCGCACGGCGGTCTTTGTCGGCTCCGAGTTCGACGTGTTTGCGGGCCGGGGCGGGAAGGACGGTACGCCGCTGCGGCGGACGCCCTGGGGCGAGATCGCGTTTCAACTAGGGGGCGCGGAGGCCTACGGGGCCGTAGCCAAACACGACGCGGAACTGGTGGCGCCCGGTGGCGACGTGATCGCGCAGTTCCTTCCTCAAGACAAGCCGTGCCTCATCCTGATGGACGAGCTGATGAACTTCATCAGCCGGTCGCGGAAGAGCGGCGTGTCGGCCCAACTCTACACCTTCGTCCACAACTTATCTGAGACGGCGCGGACGCGGAACAACGTGGTGTTCGTGGCGTCGATTCCGGCCTCGCTTACCGAGATGAACCAGGAGGACATGGAGGATTTCCAGCGGTTCAAGAAAGTGCTCGATAGGCTGGGGAAACCGGTGCTGATGGCGGCGGAGTCCGAGGCGGCGGAGATCATCCGGCGGCGTCTTTTCGAGTGGGACGACGCAGCGGTGGGTCGTGACGGGCGCGTAATCCTGAAGAAGGAGGCGCTCGAGACGTGCAGCGCCTATGCCGGTTGGGTGGTCAGCCACCGCCAGCAGGTGCCGGGCTGGTTTCCCGTAGACCAGGCCATGGACGAGTTCAAGACCACCTACCCGTTCCACCCGACGGTGCTCTCGGTTTTCGAGCGCAAGTGGCAGACCTTGCCCCGGTTTCAGCGGACGCGCGGCGTGCTGCGCATGCTGGCGCTGTGGGTCGCGAACGCCTATCAGGAGGGGGTCCGTCAGCAGGGGAGCGGCGCGCTCATCGGCTTGGGGGGCGCGCCCATGGACGTGGCGGATTTCAGGGCGGTTCTGTTCGAGCAGCTAGACGAAGACCGGATCGAGGCGGCCATCACGACGGACATCTGCGGCCGGCCGGAGTCCCATGCGGCCCGGCTCGACGAGGAGGCCGTCGAGGGCATTCGCAAGACCCGGCTGCACAGGAAGGCGGCGACGATTATCTTCTTCGAGTCGAACGGCGGCACCACGAAGAGCGAGGCGACGGCGCCCGAGATCCGGCTGGGATTGGCGGAACCCGACCTCGATGTGGGCTACGTCGATACGGCGCTCGAAGCGCTCGAGACGAACTGCTACTACCTCGCCATCAACCGCAACCGGTACCGGTTCAGTTTCACGCCGAACTTGAACAAGATGCTGGCGGATCGGCGGGCAAACATCGCTCAGGCAAAGATAGACGAGCAGGTGCGGGCGGAGGTCCGCAAGGTTTTCGTGAGCGCCTCGGGCGTTCAGCCCCACCTCTTCCCTGAGAAGAGCAGCGACGTGCCCAACCGTCCCGCGCTGACCCTGGCCGTGTTGCCGCCGGATCAGTGTATGCAAGACCGGAAGGCGACCGTGCAGCATATTGACGAGATGACCCGGAACCACGGTTCGCAGGCGCGGACTTTCAAGAGCGCCATTGTGTGGTGCGTAGCCGATTCGCCGGCGCCGCTCGAGGCCGAGGCCCGCAAGGCGCTCGCGTGGGAGGAGATCAAGGACGACGAGTTCACGCGGCTCGATGAGAACCAGCAGCGCTCCCTCGACGAGAGCATGGAAAGGGCCAAACGGGACTTGCGCGAGGCGGTGTGGCGGACGTACCGGCATGTTTGCCTTCTCGACAAGGACAACACGATCCGGGAGATCGATCTGGGTCTGTTGAACTCGAGCATGGCGCGCAGTATGACCGAGCTGGTCGTTCAGCATCTTCAGCACGAGGGCGAAATCGAAAAGGCGATCAGCCCGAGCTATGTCGAGCGCAACTGGCCGCCCGCCATGGTTGAGTGGTCCACAAAGGGCGTGCGCGACGCCATCTTTTCGTCGCCCGTTTTCCCGCGGCTTGTGAACGGCGAGGCCGGGGTGAAAGAGATGATCGCCAACGGCGTGCAGAGCGGCAAGCTGGCCTAAGTGGGCAAGGGCGCCGGGGGCTACGGGCCGTTCCATTACAAGGAGTCGCTGTCGGCTGCGGACGTCGAGATCTCGAGCGACATGTATATCATTACAGGCAAGACGGCGGAAAACTATATGCAACCGTCCGCGCCCGTGACGCTCGACGTGACGCCGTCGGCGGCAACGGTCAAACCGGGCGAGCGAGAGGTCTTCCGCGCCGCC
>CAZBQH010000166.1:0-15514 GCA_964493915.1 uncultured Nitrospiraceae bacterium | reverse complement strand
TACACGGTCGGAGGTTTCATTGAGCATCGCCAAATCACGGCGCCCCCAAATCCGGTCATGATCCGTGAGGAACACGGCATCATACCCACTCGCCTCCGCCATGGAAACCAGTTCAGAGGGTTCAATACAAGAGCAAGCGCTGTATCTTGACGTATGGCTGTGTATTTCTACTTTCATGTCTTTCACTTAGGACTAAGGCGGTTGAACTTCGGGCGCGCTCGCGACCAGTTCGCGAGACGCTGCGCATGAATTGTACCACCGTCATTGTAAGTCTGCTGGTGCAATGTGAAAAAGAAACGATGGGCCGACCCTCGCGATAGGGTCCGCACCGCGGGAGGTTTCCGGACAACGCAATTCTACATCTTCTGCATAAGCTGCAAGAATTCGCTGTTGCTCTTTGTTTTTCTTAGTTTGTCCACCAAGAGCTCCGTCGCTTCCGTGACACTCAGCGGACTCAGGATCTTCAGCAGCAACCAGATACGCTGCAGCTCCTCATCGCCTACTAACAGCTCTTCCTTGCGCGTCCGCGATTTGAGCACATCAATAGCCGGGAAAACGCGCTTTTCCATCAGGCGCCGGTCAAGGTGGATCTCCATATTCCCCGTGCCCTTGAACTCCGCGAAGATGACGTCGTCCATACGGCTGCCCGTCTCGATAAGCGCCGTAGCGAGAATGGTCAAGCTGCCACCCTCCTCGATGTTGCGCGCTGCTCCGAAGAAACGTTTGGGCCGCTGCAAGGCATTCGCGTCAACGCCGCCCGACAACACTTTGCCGCTGGCGGGCACAATGGTGTTGTAAGCGCGGGCCAACCGTGTAATGGAGTCGAGAAGGATCACGACGTCTTTCTTGTGCTCGGTAAGCCGCTTGGCCTTCTCAAGCACCATCTCCGCAACCTGGACGTGGCGCTCCTGGGGCTCATCGAAAGTGGAAGCAATAACCTCGCCCTTGACCGAGCGCGACATGTCCGTCACTTCCTCAGGGCGCTCGTCAATGAGCAACACAATGACGTAGGCTTCGGGATGGTTGCCTGTGATGCTGTTGGCGATCTTTTGCAGCAGGACGGTTTTGCCAGTGAAGGGGGCCGCAACGATCAAGCCCCGCTGACCCTTGCCAATCGGCGAGATGAGGTCCATAATGCGCATAGCCACTTCGTCAGACGTGGTTTCGAGGCGGAACCGCTCATTAGGATGCAAAGGCGTCAGATTGTCGAACAGGATGCGTTCCCGGGCTGCTTCCGCACTTTCGTAGTTAACCGCCTCGACTTTGAGCAGAGCGAAGTAACGTTCCCCTTCCTTGGGCGGCCGCACATGGCCTTGGATTGTATCGCCTGTACGGAGGGCGAACTTCCGAATTTGCGAGGGCGACACGTAGATGTCGTCCGGGCCGGGCATGTAAGAGTAGTCGCCGGAACGGAGAAAGCCGAATCCATCCGGCAGAATCTCGAGAGTGCCTTCGCCATAAAGCGACCCCGTTGCCTCGATGCCCTGCTGCAATACCTTGAAGATCAGGTCCTGCTTGCGCATCCCGCTATAGCCGTCGATGTTCAGCTTACGCGCCAATTCAGTCAGTTCGGTCATCGTCATACGCTTGAGCGCATTGATCGAGATCTCCTCGCCGACCATTTGCTGAATCTCGGCCTGAGCTTTTCCGCCTCCGCTCTCCTGCGTGACCGTGTTCTCGCGGGTCGAGTGGCCCAGGTTAGACCGGTTGCTGTTGTTTTTCATATGACGCCCTCCCTGCGAACCGCCCGAATTGTGGTTGAGGTTGTTGCGTCTACCGGTTCTCGAGCGCGGTTTGGTTTTCTCTGAAGTTCTTTCGCCCATTATTGTCCTCTTACTAGTGTGTCAGCGCCTTGGTTGCGCATCCGACTTGTCCCTATCACGCAAACTCTCGATCACAATCCTGTGAGAAAGCGTTTAACGAATATCTGCCCAATTCTGTCCAACGCCGACGTCGACCTTGAGGGGGACGCTCATGTCCACCGCCGTTTCCATAATGTTCCGAGCCTTCTCTGCCACGTATTCCGCATCGTCTTTCGGCGCCTCGACGACGAGTTCGTCGTGCACTTGGAGCAGCAGGCGGGCCCTCCTTTCCTGGAGGGCTTCATCCAGCCGGATCATAGCCAGCTTGATGATGTCCGCAGCGCTCCCCTGAACGGGGGTGTTGATCGCTACGCGCTCCGCCGCGCGGCGCACATTGGCGTCATTCGATTTAATCTCCGGCAGGTAGCGCCGGCGCTTCAGCATAGTCGTCACATAGCCTTTGGCCTTGGCTTCCTTGAGCGTAGCGTTGATCCAGGCTTGTACGCCCGGATACATCTTGAAATACTGCTCGATAAAATGCGCCGCATCGGAAGTGCTCGACCCAAGAGACTTGGCCAATCCGAAAGGACTGATCCCGTAGACGACGCCGAAGTTGATGGCCTTGGCTTGTCTGCGCATCTCGGAGGACACATCGCCAGGAGACACACCGAAAACACGCGCAGCAGTGGCCCGATGGATGTCCAGATCCTTTTCGAACGCCTCCTTCAGATACAAGTCGCCAGAAAGGTGCGCCAGAATGCGTAATTCAACTTGCGAATAATCGGCGGAAACGAGCAGCCAGCCTTCGCTCCCAGGAACGAACCCCTGACGAATCCGCCGGCCGATCTCGGTCCGGACCGGGATATTCTGGAGATTGGGGTCGCTGCTTGACAGACGCCCCGTTGCGGCCACTGCCTGGTTGAACGATGTATGAATACGACCGGTCTCCGGGTGCACCAGTTTGGGCAGCGCCTCGACATAAGTCCCACGCAACTTCTCGAGCATACGGTACTCGAGTATTCTCTCGGGAAGCGGGTGCTCTTGGGCAAGCTCTTCGAGCACGCTCATATCGGTCGAGAAGCCAGTCTTGGTTCTCCGCCGCGGTTTTAGTTTCAATTTGCTGAAGAGGATTTCCTGAAGCTGTTTTGGAGAGTTTACCTGGAACCTTTCACCTGCCAGGTTGTATATGTCCCCTTCAAGACCGGAAAGCCGTTGCTCGATCTCGTGCTGCAGCTCCTCGAAAACTGCGGGGTTGATCGCGAAGCCTCGCATCTCCATTCGCGCGAGCACCGGGACCAATGGAAGCTCCATCTCAAACAGCAAGTCTTCCACGCCTCGCTCTCGCAGCAAGCGGCGAAACACCCCCGCTAACCGCCAGCAGACATCCGCATCCTCGCATGAATATGCGCAGGCGCGTTCCACAGGGACCTTATCGAAGGTAACAGTTTTTGCCCCTGTGCCGATCAACTCGGCGATGGGGATCATCCTGCGCTTGAGGTAGTGAAGACAAACTTCACTTAAATTATGCCGCAGCCTGCTAGGATCTGTCAAATACGATGCAACCATCGTATCCATCACGATCCCGCGCAGAGATACGCCCGCCCGCTCAAGCACGATCAAATCGTACTTGATGTTGTGGCCTACCTTTCCTACGGATGGGTCGGTCAAGAGCGGCCTAAGGGTATCCAGAACGGTCTCACGAGGGATCCCCTCGATCGGAGAACCCGCGAACAGCTCGTCCGGACCCTTCTCTCCGGTCATGGCTTCAGCCGTATGACCGACCGGTATGTAGAATCCCTCGCCCTCTTGACAACTGACCGAGATCCCCACAAGTTCAGCCCGCATCGGATCTGCAGAGGTCGTCTCAGTGTCCAGGGCAAACGTTCCTGCCTCGCGCAGACGGGCAACCAGACGCTCGAGCGCCTCAATGCTCAGCACAAGCTGGTAATCCGTCTCCTCGGACACGTCCGGGCTTGGGAGAAACTCAGAAACCAGCGACTGGAACTCGAGCCGTGAGAGCACCTCAAGCAACCGCTCGGCATCGTACTCGCGCCGGATGCATGCGTCCAACGATACGTCCCCGAACGAGGCGGAGGTGTCGATCGTCACCAGCTCGCGACTCAGAAAGGCAAGGTCCCGGTCCGCTTCGAGGCGTTCGCGCTGTTTGCCCTTCAATTCGTCAAGATGTTCATAGATGGCGTCTAGAGACCCGTACTGCTCGAGCAGTTTTCGCGCCGTTTTCTCTCCGATGCCCTTAACTCCAGGCACGTTGTCGGCGCTGTCCCCCATGAGCGCGAGAACGTCCACCACGCTTTCCGGGGGCACGCCGTAGCGGGCGCGCACCTCCTCAGGCCCATACCAGTACCCCCCATCGCCTTTGTAAGGGTCATAGACCTTGACGTGGCCGGTCACGAGCTGCAGAGCGTCCTTGTCGCCAGTCACCAAGACGACGTCCAAACTCTCCGCCTCGCCGCGTCGCGCCAATGCGCCGATAACGTCGTCAGCCTCCACCCCCTCGATCCGGATGACGGGGATGTTGAGCGCCCCGAGAAGATCGTCGATCAACGGCATCTGCGAGATCAGTTCCGCCGGGGTCTCAGGCCGGTTTGCCTTGTAATCCTTGTACAGGTCGTCGCGGAACGTCTTGCCGGGAGCGTCGAAGACAACTGCAACGTGGCTGGGTACGTGTTCGCGCAGAATCTTGAGAAGCACCCGGGCGAACCCGAACACGGCGTTTGTCGGTTGGCCTTTCGAGTTGGTAAGACCTCGAATTGCGAAGAAAGAGCGGTAGGCAAAAGCGCTGCCGTCAATCAGGAAGAGTTCCTTAGCCACCATTGCCTCCTTCGGCAACCGCCAGGATCTCGGCGGCGGCCTGCCGCGACGCGCCCGCCCCTTTGAGCAAGTCGCGCACCCGATCCAGCTCCTCGAGCATGCGGGCCCGGGCCGGCGTATCGCCTATAAGTTCGAGCGCCGCCGGCAGCATGCGCGTTGGTATTGCGTTGCCCTGCAAGAGCTCCGGCACAACCCGCTTGCCGGCCAGAATGTTCACGAGGCCGATATGCTCGATGTCCACAATCTGCCTCGCGATGCAGTAGCTCAGCCATGACACTTTGTATAAGATGATCATCGGCACGCGGAAAAGGGCCGTCTCGAGCGTCGCCGTTCCCGAGGCCACAAGACAGAAACGCGCCGCCGACAACACTTCGTAGGTCTTGCCGACAACGCTCTCGAGCGCGAAATCTCCAGCCAGTTGACGCACTTGGGCTTTTCTCTCTTCATTCACGCAGGGCGCCACAAACCGGGCGTCGGGGTAGACCGCCTGGATGCCCCGGGCTGTCTCGATCATCGGCGCGACGAGGCGGCGGATCTCCTGCTCCCGGCTGCCGGGCAACAGGCCGATGACCAGGCCGCCCTGGTAAGTGCCCGTCAACGGCGTCGACTCGATCTGGTCGATGATCGGATGCCCTACATAGGTGCAGGGCGCGCCGATATCCCTGTAGAGTTTCTCCTCGAAGGGCAGTATCACGAGCACTTTTCTGGCGATTCTTCCAATGGTATGGATTCGCTTCTTTTTCCATGCCCATACTTGAGGGCTGATATAATACACGACCGGAATGTTTAGGTCGTGCGCCTTTCGCGCCAGACGGATGTTGAACCCGGGATAGTCAATTACAACCAAACAGTCAGGTCTATTCCGTCTCAAGTACTCCAACGTTTCGTGGAACAGCCGCCGGATCGTTCCCAACGACCGAACCACTTCCGTGAATCCCATGATGCCGTATCCGGCAAGGTCAAAGCGCAAATACATGCCGGCCTCGGCCATTGCGCGGCCGCCGACGCCTTCACAGGTTACCGCCGGATCCGCCTCGCGTAATGCACGGATCAAGTTGGCCCCGTGCATATCGCCGGACGACTCGCCGGCTACAAGGAAAACGCGGCTCACCCGTGCTCCCGAATGAAGCGCACAATGCGCTCCGCCAGTTCGACGGCGGCAAGACCGTCCTCGCCCGACACAACGGGCCGGGTACGGTCGCGGACGCTCTTGGCAAAAGACGCCAACTCAAGTTTGAGAGGCTCTTCGCGATGAACCGGCAACGCCTGAACGTCGATCAAGTCCATCGGCGTGTGACCAGCCTCGGGCTTGCCTGGCTTCTTCCTATAGATAAGCACTTCCTGTTCCGTATAGTTCGTCGAGACATAGGCGTTGGGCTCAAAGATGCGAATCTTGCGCATCCGCTCGACAGACACGCGGCTCGCCGTCAGATTGGCCACACAACCTGAAGCAAACCGGACCCGCGCATTCGCGATGTCCTCGCTCGCCGAGAAAACCGGCACCCCCACCGCATCAACCGACACGACCTCGCTCGGGTCCAGGGCACGGACGATCTCGAGGTCGTGGATCATAAGATCCAGCACAACACTAACGTCCTGCCCGCGGTTGGGAAAGGGACTCAGCCGGTGACACTCGATGAATCGAGGCTGCCTGACTGCATCAAGGAGCGCGATGACCGCCCCGTTGAAGCGTTCGATATGGCCCACTTGCAGCAACCGCCCATGAGTAGCCGCCGCTTCGACCATCTCCCGCGCCTGGGCGGCGTCCGCTGCGATGGGCTTTTCAACAAGAACATCCACGCCCGCCGAAAGCAATCCCATGACGACTTGATGGTGCAAGACAGTCGGTACAACAACAGACGCTGCGTCAATCCCGACGGCCACAAGTTCCTCGACGGTCGTGAACCAGGGCGCCCCAAAATCCGCGGCGGCTTTCGCCGCGCGTTCCTCATTTGTGTCAACCACGCCGGCGAGGGCCGCCCCGTCAAGGGCCGCATAGTTGCGGGCATGATGGTAACCGAGGTGGCCAACACCTATAACGCCCATGCGAACGGTATGTGTCATTCAATCACCTCAGACAATGGGGCGATTCCAGGTTTTCAGCGGCATAGCAACGCGCCAAGTCTAGCGTCGCTGTTCCGTGCACTGCGGGGCCAACGAAAGGACATTCCCGCCTGACAAGCCGGACAGGACTGCGATCAGGTAACGCCGCGGCTGGACCGGCGTACAAACTCGATGAAATGAGTACGCTCTTCACACTCCTCGACAACCGATTCAATCTCTTCGAGCGCTTGAGACGTGTTGAGGCCGGAACGCCACATAACCCGGTACATGACCTTGATTCGCGTCCGCGCCGCAGCTTCCACGCCGTTGCGCCGCAGGCCGACCGTGTTCGGGCCGCAGCAGCGAGCTGGATTGCCGTCAACGAGCATATAAGGCGGTGCATCTTTGCTGACGGCCGTAAGCGCCCCAATCATGGCCATCGTTCCCACCCTGCAGAATTGATGGACGCCGCTCAAGCCCCCGATAAAGGCCTTATCCTCGACTTCCACATGGCCGCTCAAGGCGCTGCTGTTCGCTATGATTACCCCATTGCCCACCGTGCAGTCATGCGCAACGTGGCCGTACGCCATAATCAGACAACCGTCGCGGATGCGGGTGACGCGGTCTTCATCCGCCTCGCTGGACATCGTACTGGCGCTGATAGTCGCATGCTCGCGAACGGTATTATCATTGCCGATAAGGGTTCGGCCGATCAACCCCGCTTTGTGCTTAAGGTCTTGGGAGGAAACGCCGATCTGCGCCCCGCTGAAGATTCGGTTGCGCTCGCCAATGATCGTCCTCCCCGTGATAACGCAATGGGGCCCAATCACGCTGCCAGAACCAATGCGAACGTGCTCCCCGATAATCGTGTAAGGTTGCACCTCGACGTCATCAGCCAGCTCGGCGCCTGGATGCACAATGGCAGTAGGATGAATACTCATGTATTGACTACCCCGGAAAGGCGTGAACCATTTCGGCGCAGTTCAGATAGCACATACACGCGCCGATTTCAAGAACCCCGCGGCAGCCCCACCATAGCGGCAACACCGCAGGCCGCCCTCTTCAGACGCCCAACTCAGGGGCACAAGAGCCAAGCCCCGCCGCCTCTGGACAAAGCCAATAGTAGCGTGCCCGGCTTGTCGAGTCAATCCGGCGCTGGCAAGGACAAGGGATACGACGCACCTTCGCGCCTTGGATGCGGCGGACCCTGGTCGATTCATGCCTTGGATATGATGCACTCGGGTCATTTCAAGCGAGCGTTTTCCCCTTGCAGCGCGCTATCTGTTAGAGTGCAGCTAAGGTCCAGTCGAAAGGAGAGCAGTCCTATGGCAAATTACGTAAGCATGCCGCTGATTGCGCTGGGTTTTGCTGTCTTCCTTATGCGTCCGGCGTGGGTGCAGGAGCTGGACGCTACCTGCTTTCAAGCGGCGGCGCCCTATGCGCCGGAACTCGATATCCGCTCGGATATGGCGATTGTGTACGGTGTGGGCGAAGGGTTTGGCGAACGGGCCGCAGGTTGGCGCAACGAGGGTTATCGCGTCGGTATGATGACCGGCATCGCATGGGGAAGCTACGGCGCGTATTACGGCTCGGGGGACGCCTTCAAGAAGGACGAGGTGCAGACCCGTAAAAACGGCTCGCTCTTCATGCACGGATCGAGCACCAATGTGGGCTACAACGTGCCGTCGGCGGCCTATGTCGAGTTCATCAAGCGCTACATCGACCCGGCCCTCGAGGCGGGAGTCAAGGCCGTCTTCTTCGAGGAACCCGAGTTCTGGGCGCAGGCGGGGTGGAGCGCTGCGTTCAGGAAGGAGTGGGAGCTTTTCTACGGCGAACCGTGGCTGGCGCCGGACAGCAGTCCCGATGCGCAGTATCGCGCGAGCAAACTGAAGTACGAGCTGTATTACCGGGCCCTGCGCGACGTAATCGACCATGTCGATAGGCGCGCCCAAGCCCTGGGAACAAGCATCGAGTGCCATGTTCCCACCCACAGCTTGATCAACTACGCCCAGTGGGGCATCGTCAGCCCCGAATCCCACCTCTTCGACATCCCGGGCATGGACGGCGTCATTGCCCAAGTCTGGACAGGCACCGCTCGCACGCCAAACGTTTACGAAGGCGTGACCAAAGAGCGCACCTTCGAGACGGCCTTCCTCGAGTATGGGCAGATGGCCGCCATGACGCGCCCTATCGGGAAGAAAGTATGGTTTCTGGCGGACCCGGTCGAGGACAACCCAGACCGGAGTTGGCACGATTACAAGCGCAACTACGAGAACACCGTGGTCGCTTCGCTTATGTGGCCCGATGCAAGCCGTTTCGAGGTAATGCCATGGCCGAGCCGCATTTTTCGCGGCAGCTACCGGACCACCGACGCCAACGGCCCCGGGGAACGCGTGGGCCTTCTGCCGGGCTATGCCACCGAGCTTCTGACTGTAATCACGGCCCTCAACAACATGGATCAGCCCGAAGTCGGCTATGAGACCGGCACACGCGGGATCGGCGTTGTCGTGTCGGACACCTTGATGTTCCAGCGGGCGGCGCCCCACGCCAGCGACGGCCGTTTCGGCCACTTCTACGGTTTGACGCTGCCCCTTCTTAAGGCCGGCGTGCCGGTTGCCCCCATGCAGCTTGAACACGCGCCCAAACCCGGCGTACTGGATCCATACCGGGTGCTGCTCCTGACCTATGAAGGCCAGAAGCCGCTCGATCCGGCCTACCATGAGGCGCTGACTAATTGGGTGCGCCGGGGCGGTTGCCTGATCTACTTTGGGGACGGTTCGGATCCCTACCATGGCGTGCGCGAATGGTGGAACGAAAACGGCCAGACCGATGCGAAGGCCTGTGACGATCTGTTCAAGCGTTTGGGCGTCCAGCAACAAGCATCCGAGACACCTCAACCCATAGGCAAGGGATTTGTGCGCGTCGTGGCCGTGAACCCGAGCGACCTGCAGCACTTGAAGGAGGGTGCTGAACGCGTACGGCAGGTAGTGCGAGAAGCCCTTGCCGCCAAGGGCGAAGCGCTCGCTATGCAAAACCACCTGGCCGTGCGCCGGGGACCGTATCTCATCGCGGCAGTGCTGGATGAAAGCCCCGCGCCGGGCGATGAGGCGCGCTTCCCAGGGACCTATGTGGATCTGTTCGATCCAGCTCTGCCTGTAGTGAAAGACCCGGTTTTGAAGGTTGGCCAACGGGGCCTGTGGTATGACTTGAGCCATGTGCCGGAAAACCAGGCGAAGGTTGTTGCATCGGCGTGCCGCATTTCCGAAGAGAAAGCCGATGCAGATACGTTCCGATTTGCCTGCCGCGGTCCGGCCGGCGTCGAGGCGGTTGTGCGTTTGAGGCTGCCGCGCCCGCCGAAGGCTGTCTCTGCCTCCCCTTCTACGGACATTGTCAGGGACTGGGACAGCACGAGCGGGACGCTCTTGCTGGAATTCCCAAACCAAGCCCGCGAGATCGCCATAACCTGCACGTACTGAGAAATACTCGGGGGAAATGAACGGCATCGCTTCAGCACCCAGCAAGCGGCCAGAGGTTTGGGACCGCGCCCCTGATCTACTTTACAGGCGGCCCTTTGCCTGTGGAAAGCCGACGAGATCTTTCTCGACTTCGGGGAATAGCGCGTCGATGGCGCGTTGGACGTCCATAGTCAGCCCGATGGCGGTGACGATGCGGCAGTAAGCCCGGACGTCGTCGAGGTCGAGCCGCCGTTCTTGCCGATCTTTCAGCCATTTCTCGCAGACCTGATAGCCGCCGATACGGTAGGTCCACACAGCCTCATCGACTGGACCAAAGTATTGCGTTCTGTTGATGTACACACGCTGCTCAGCGGCGTCGTAACGCAGTCCAGCCTTCTTGCCCTTGGCGACGCGTCCGTCTCCTTGACCTTCGAACCGGGAGGCCGGCGGATCGAGTTCGGGTGATTTGAGCAGGTGCAGCGCAACCAGCCGGGCCCCGAGGGCGCTCAGCTCGGAGAAAAGGCTGGCGCGGACCGTAAAGGGAATACGCGGGAAGTCTATCCGCAAGAAGTCGGCGTACTTGTCGCGGTATGCGGGCGCGTAGAGGACCGCATAGACGTAGTTGAAGACCTCCTCGGGCGCCGGCTGACGCCCGTAGGCTTCCGCCAGGGCACGCATGACGGCAGGATCGAGGTTCGGCTGCCGTTCCGAGGGGTCGTGATGGGCGAAGAGGTCGTCGCGGTCGGCTGTCGGGTAGATGTAAAGTGGGAAGAAGTAGTTAATGTCGTACGCAGCGACCGACTTATGGCTAGCGATAGCTCTTGTTGGAAAAACGCCGAACTCACTTTTGTGTTGCCTCGGGGTGATAAGCGCCAGATTGTCACCCGCGAGCATATGGCGCATGACGTCCGGCCGCGGCCTGCATAGAAAGCCCCGGGACCGGCCTGTGTAGTACGTATGTCGGACATCGAATGGGCGGTACAGGATCGGGGCGATATAGTCGCGGCTGGGGCCCGAGTCCAGAAGATCCTTCTGTGCGAACGCAACCTTCCAATCTAGCACATCTTTGCCTAGGTTGTAGGCCTGCCGCGCCAGTTCAGGATCCATATGCGAAAACGTGACAATGGTCTTCCAGACCTCCTCGGGCGACCAGTGAATCGTCAACTTGTCGCGGGCCGTGACGATCCCGACGGTGTTGACGGGGAAAAGCCTCGACACGGGGAAATAGTCTTGGTACGCGGCCGCGAGACGGCCGTTCCGCGGTACGAACAGGTAGAACGGGGTTGACGGATCGAGCTCGGTCCATGAGGTATGCTCGCGGTCGTGGGCGTCGAGCCAGGCGTACTTGGCTTCTCTTATGCCGTACAGGTCGGTCTGATGCACTGAGGCATGGGTTTTCCGCTTCTTCGCATGCTTGACAAACAACGCGATGGCCACGCCCTGCCGGATATCGAAGACATTCTGGTCAGGGCTGCCGTCTGGGCAGGTCTCCTTCTTAAGCGAATTACCGTGGAGGTCAAGTATGTAAATATCGTCAAAGGTCCGCATTAAGCACTGGCGCATGCCGCGAAAAGTGGGGTTGTCGAGATAACCGTGGTTGGTGATCATACCGACAACTCCCTGGCCCGCGGCCTCGATCTTCCACTGGGCAAAGCGCAGAAACTTCACGTAGTCGTCCTGGAGCCATTTTGGATTCTTCTCGCCCAACGGTTTGCCGTCGACCTTCTTGTAGTCGTCGATCAACGCCCTGATCCAGTCGCCCATGTTGCTCGAGTGGCCCGAATAGGGCGGATTGCCAAGTATTACGAGGATAGGCGTCTGCTTCTTGATCTCGCCCGCCAGGCGGGATTCCTCGGCAAGAGACGACAGCCCTGGCAGACGGCTTTGCTCGAGTTCGGCCATGTCGAGCGTGTTCGTAAGATAGAAGGGAACGCGCTCGTCGTCGCGCAACCGGTGGCCGAGCTCCTCGAGAAAAAAGCCCATCTTGAGATGGCCTACCGCGTACGGCGCCATCATCAACTCGAAGGCGTAGAAGCTTCCGAGAATGTGCCGCTGGATGAAGTCTTCCCTTGCGCCGGCGCCGTACTTCGCCTCAAACTCGTGAACGGCTTCTTGAGCGGCCCGCGCGACAAACGTCATGGTTCCCGCGGCTGGGTCAAGCAGCGTCACATCCTCCGACGCCAGGCCGTCGGCTTTCTTGAAACTGGTCTTGAGAATCTGATGGAGCGAGCGCACGATGTACGAGACGACCGGCTCAGGCGTGTAGTAGACGCCGCGCCGTTCGCGTTCCTCGGGGTCGTACTGCGCCAGAAAGGTCTCGTAGAAGTGAACAATGGGGTCGCTGCCTTTGCCCTCGCGATAGTAGCTGTCCAGAATGCCTCGCCCGTCGGCTACAGCGAGCACTTCAGCAATGTCGTCAACGGACCAAGCCAGCTCCTCGGGCAGTTCGCCAAGGGAGATGAAGCGGAACAGGTCCCGCAGCACGCCGATGGTATGGGGAATGTTGTCGAAAGCGGCGCGGCGGTTAAAGCCGTTGCCGGCGCGGGTGCGCGCAGCAAACAGGCCGTACGTGATAGTCTGCGCAAACAGGTCCGCAAAGTCTTCGGGGGTCAGCGTTCCTATCAAGTAGGTCTGAAAAGCCTCGAAGAAGCCGCTTAACGGCCCAGGTGTTTGTGCCTCCCGGAGAAGCTGTTGCTCCACCACGTCGCGCAGAAAACGGGTGCGTTTCGCAAGCTCGACGGCAAGCGTCTCCGCTGTGAAAACCTTCGGCAGCGAGAAGTCAAGGAAGCGCTCGAGCAGAGCGTAGAGCTCGTCCGCATGCTCGACGGGCGGCGCCATGCGCAGGCCGTTGAGCACGACCGGCCTGCCCAAAAGGACTGACTCCAAAAGGTTTCCCTCGCGGTACAGCCGAAACTCGAGGAAGTTGGTCAGAATCAGGTTGGGAAAAGTCGAGCGGTAACGGCGAACCTGCTCGCTATGCTCGATCAAATCGAGCCGCTCTTCAGCCGGCGTCTTCGCCTCGATATAGCCGATAATCCGGTCCTTGCCGTTCCACAGCCGGAAATCCGGGTTGCCTGCGTCCGTGGCCTTCGGGAGCGTTGTGACATGCACATCTCTTCTACCCGTTTCCTCGGCGATTTCGCTGAGCATGTCTGCAAGGGCCGGATAGAAGCTCTCCTCGCGCGCATCGCCTTGTTGCGTTACAGCGGCGAGATCCTTAAGGTATTTCGAAAAGAAGGTTTTCCTGTTCACGGAGCCCGTCTTGCACCCCCGAACGCGCAACGATTACGACGCGTGACGCTGTACTGGACCAATACGACGCTTATTTGCCTGCTGTCAAAGCCCGCCTCGCTCACAACGAGCGGATCGTATACCGGTTGCCCGAGCCGGGTCAAAGCGGACGGGGAATCGGCGCTTAGTCGTATGCGGACGGCAATCGCGTGGTTTCGGCGCGCATTTGCTGCGAAAAGCAGTGTCTGCACTTCTTGCTGAACGGGCTAGCCCTTCAAGTGTTTTTCAAGCAGCGCGAAGAACGAATACGGGTCCAGCACCTCGAAATCGAGTCCGGGATGCTCCTTCCTAAGTGTGTTGACAACATCGACGATGGTTGACGGACCGACCCAGACGATGCGGAAGAAGTAGAACGAGGGCGTTTCCGGAGCTCGGTTCTTCATCGTGTCAAACATGATGCGTGCCGTGGTCTCGGTACTGTGGTGGTTGCACGTGTTATTGAGCAGCACCGTGACGGGCATCCCCTTCCAGACGTGCGGATCGGGGTTCTTCCCGCCGGTGTTATGCAGGTCCATTACAATTGTAGCGAAACCGTCGGGCGCAAACTGCGCGAAGGCATCCTTGACCGCAGACGAGGGCTCGTCCCAATCCAACACCATGGGCGCCATGGTCATGTCCGTCAGGTCGAAGAAGCGCTTGTTATGTTTGATGAAGAGGGGCAGATGCTCTGCCGCTATACGGTTTGGGTTCATGTACCCGGCCGCACTGGCGTCGCTCGCGAAATGGTCGTTGGGCGTCGCCGTATCGTAGAGGTACGTAATGATGTCAGGGAAGGTTTCGATCAGGTTTGGATTGATCCCCCAACAAAGCGGGATCTGGCCCCGTTTCGGGTCGTCCCAATGTCTAGGCATGAAATCGTAAAGCGGCGTTGCCGAGTCATAATCTGCCATGAGGATGCAAACATAGGCTTTGGGTTCGAGCATGGTCTTCAATTGCGGCCGGCCCTGTTTCAGAGGTTTGAAGGGCGCCTGGCTGTGAAGCGACTGGTTGTAGCAGTCCGAGGCGACGGTGTTTTGATAGCAGTTGTACGGAGACATCAAATGCACGCTCTCCCACTCTGTCGGGACAGGGTCATGGGCGCTGGCGTGGCCGGCTACGTTGCTGTACTTCTGGAAGGCGAAAAAGCCCGCAAGCTCGGTCATGTGTTTGCCCGCCGCCTGCTTCATTGTGGCCGCAAGAACTTGCTCATAGGTCGCCTTGTCCAAGCCCATAGGCTGGGTGTCGTCGTCGCCTGGTTTCTCGTCGCCCCAGGGCGACAAGTCGAAAACAAAGGCCCGGTTCTTGACGGCCCAATCGCGCGTCACGACATAGCCCACGTTGCCCCCTGCGCGCGTCGAATGAGCGTCCTCGAAAAGGCAGAGCAAATGGGAGGAACAGAGCCCTTTGTCAATGTACTCGCGGACGGCCCAACGGTAGGCGTCGTTCTTGGCGCTGCCCGTTTCGCTGCCGTCGAACTTCCCGCGCAGGTCGTCGAGGATCGGAAGTCCCCACTTTTCGACGTACGTATCGGCCATGTCAGGGCTGAGAACAACAGCGTCCTTCACGCCTGCAATGGTGGTCGCGACATTCACGGTCGCCGGTACGTCCGGATCCCAGATCACCGCCCCTTTGAGTCTATCCCCCGCGAGGCGTACTAACGCGTCGAGGTCTTCGATGGAACGCTGTTCGCGGCCAGACAGCCAACGCCCGCCGTCCCCCAGGACATCGAGCCAATAGCGGGGCCGTTCAGCGCCTTCTGAGAGGCAATAGAGCGCGGGCTCTTCACGGTTGACGACGCCCTGCAAGACAGCCGCTGCCAAGACGAGGTCATACGTCGCGGCATCCTTGGCGCTTGGCAAGGTGAACGTATAGAGGGGTTGTCGCTTCGTAGTTTCCACTGCGTTCTCCTCTACTTCGGGTTGCGATGGCTCGATTGGGCCTTGTCCGTGCTCTGCAGCTATCAGGGCGGCGGCGAATGCGATGACGAAGCTAATCATGTCTAGTCCTCTCTTTGGCTTCCCGCCTCTGGCGGCGGGGTGAGACCTCTGAACACGTCTTTGAGCGCCCAGTAGACCGGCTTTGGATGCCGGTCAAAGTCAATCAGACTGTTGT
>CAZBQH010000165.1:0-1521 GCA_964493915.1 uncultured Nitrospiraceae bacterium | reverse complement strand
ACGCCTCCCCACCTTTTCGACACGGCGGGCGGCGAGCTCTCGGGCCCGAACGGCGGCGCGCTCCCCGATCTGCTGAAGACTGAAGTCGTGGGCGGACTCCATACGGCCTATCTCAACCGCGGCCCCGACCTTTTGGGCGACGGATTGAGCGTTCGGTGGAGCCCTGGAACAACTGTTGCCGGCGATGGGCGCGTTTACAGCGTCAACCTGGCCGCGGAAGGCGGCGCAGCTTCATTGCTCGCTGATATGAACGCGGACGGCCGGGCAGACCTCGTCTACAAGTCCGGCGGCGCTATGTACTACTTCCCCAACGAGATTGCGGCCGGCAAACCCAGTTGGGGCGAGCGCATCCATCTGGCAGTCGAACCAAGCAGCCCCGTGCCCGCTTTGCCTTACAGTTCTCCCGACGCCCGGACGGCCGATCTCAATGGCGACGGTCTTTTCGACATCATTCAGAGCGTCTTGGTGGGAGGCGTGGCGAATTACCGCGTTTGGACCAACCTCGGCGGGCAACGCTTTTCGGCGAGCCGGACTGTGAGCCATCCCTCGGGCTTCCTGCTCTCGGACCGTTACGTACACCTGGCCGATTTCAACGGCGACGGCTTGGCCGATCTTGTGCGTGTTACGCCCACAGCTTTGCGCGTGTTGGCCGGTCTGGGTTTTGGCGCGTTCGCGCCGGAGGCGGAAGTTCTCTTGCCAGGCGATGCCCTGAGCTTGCTGCATCAAGGCGAGGCGCAGCTCGTCGACATGACAAAAGACGGTCTCGTCGATCTCGTGATCGAGCGCGCCGCACCCGGCGAGCTATGGTACTGGGTCAATCTGGGCAACTACCATCTCGATCCGCGCCGTGTCGTCAGGGGTCTGCCCGTTCCTGCTGGTACGGACTTTGCAATCCGCTGGGCGGACATCAATGGCAATGGCGCCGCCGACTTGGTCTACGCAGACAACCGCTCAGAAGCGCGTCTTGTGGGCGTGGATATCGCTGCGGCCATGGGCCTCGATTCAAGCCCGAATCTGCTTCGAACCATCGACAACGGCCTCGGTATGCATGTCCAGATTGGCTACCGGAGGGCGACGACGTTCCGGGTTGCAGACGCCGACGCCGGAAGACCTTGGCAGGAGCCTCTGCCGTTGGCGATTGAGGTAGTCGCCCAGGTCGCCACCGACGACTCCCTTGGCAACGTTTCGGTCCGCCGCATCGCCTACCGCGACGGCCACTACAGCGTCCCGTTCTACCGCATCTTCACGGGTTTTGCTGAAGTAGTCGAGGTCCTCGAGGGAGACGCAAGCGCTCCTTCGCTTGTGACGCGGCACTTTTTTGATACGGGAAGCGAGACCTTCGAAATGCGGGGCAAACTGCTTCGGGAGCGCGCTGAAGCGCAGGATGGAAGCGTATTCTATGACGAGATCACCCAGTGGGATGCACCGGTGCTGCACACGGGCACGGACGGTCGGCTTGTCATCTTCCCCCATCCTGTCGCCCGCACCCGCGATGTCCTTGAGCAAGGCAGGGGCGCCCCG
>CAZBQH010000164.1:0-6275 GCA_964493915.1 uncultured Nitrospiraceae bacterium | reverse complement strand
CGTGTAAAGATGAAGCCCGTATCTGATCATCTTACGATTCCCTGCCTGTCGTAGTTGCAGCCCTGATACCCGAGAACGCGGGCGGGACTGTGATGGCTCGTGCGACGTCGCAAGGTAGGTGTTTCAGCGCAAAAGGATATCTGTATATGTGATGCATATATAGCCGTCGTCTTTGCTTTCTTCCCTTTTTCGAATAAGACGCGCCATTTTTTCATACTGAGTTCCTGTAAACGCCCGCTTTCAACCTTTGCAGCTCGCCGACAGGCCGTTTTTACCCTTGCTGTATATATCATAGCGATACAGTATGCCCGTGTCAAGCTTTTTCCACAATCCCGCCCTGGCGGCGCCGGCGCGCCCCGAGACTGAGAGCGGCCTGCTCCGTCTTCTCTCTTGTGCGAACTCCTCTGCAAGAAGACGGTTACTAGACTCTGCATCCTTTTCTTGGCTAGTATCTTGGAGATAGGTGTTGAAGATAGAAGGTTCTGGAGGCAAACCATGACGATGTCGCGTGAACAATGGGAGACACAGCTCAACGATTTCAGTCCCGAGCGCCGCAGGGAAGCCCTTTGCGCCTTGCTCGGCCTGGTTGAGAAAGGGGAGATAGCGCTGCCTGAACCGCGCGACGCGGTCAACCTCCATATGCACACCTTCTTTTCGTTCAATGGATACGGCTACTCGCCGTCCTTTCTGGCGTGGCGGGCGCGGCTTGAGGGCCTTATGGTGGCGGGCATCATTGATTTTGACGTACTTGATGCCGTCGAGGAGTTTCTTGATGCCGCCCGCACCGTGGGTCTCAAGGCCTGCGCCGGCATGGAATCACGGGTTTTCGTCCCCAAGTTCAGTACACGCGAGATCAACTCGCCCGGGGAGCCGGGCATCGCCTATCATTGCGGTTTTGGCTTTACCTCGGGCAACGTGAGGGACCGCAAGCTGCTCGAGCGGATGAAGGAAATCGCCCGCAGCCGCGCCGTCGAGATGCTGACGCGGATCAACCCCTATCTGGCCCCGGTCGAGGTTGATTTTGAAAAGGAAGTGCTGCCTCTTACGCCGAACGGGAATGCCACTGAGCGTCACCTTTGCATGGCCTATGAAGCGAAAGCCGCCGAAGTCTTTCCAGACGAGGACGAACGCGCTGCATTTTGGGCGGCGAAGTTGCAGGCCGATCCAGGGACTATCAGGGCGCTTCTCGCCCGTTCGCCCGAGTTCCAAGGCCTTATCCGGTCCAAGACCATGAAGGCAGGCGGCGTGGGTTATGTCAAGCCCGATGGCCCGTCCTTCCCAAGGATGGACCACGTCAATGCATTTTTCCTGGGGGAAGGGGCGATTCCCGCTTACGCGTGGCTCGACGGAACAAGTGCCGGCGAACAAGCCATCGAGGAACTGCTTGATCTTGCCGTGGCGTCCGGCGCGGCTGCCGTCAACATCATTCCCGACCGCAACTGGAACATCAAGGACCCGGAGGCGAGGAAGCTCAAGGTGCGCAATCTCCGTAACATTGTCGAGATAGCCCAGGACCGCGGTCTGCCCATCCCTGTCGGTACGGAAATGAACGCCTATGGGCAGCGATTTGTGGACGACTTTGACGCGGAGGCGCTGCGCCCGTTGATACCCGTCTTTATGGAGAGCGCCTACATCATGTACGCTCACACGGTGCTTCAGCGGCACGACGGGATGGGCTATCTTAGTGAATGGGCGAGCAAGCATTTCGACGACGTAAAGGTTAAAAACCGTTTTTTCACACGTTTCGGCAAGGCCTACGCCCCCAAAGAGGAGCGCAAGCTGACCAGCATATCGGCGGAGGCCGCTCCTGAGGGGGTGCTCAAAGCGGTTGAAAGGTAGAGGCGCAATACCGGGGCGTTGCGAATGTTGACAGCATGACGTGGTCTGACGACCTTAACCCAACACCTGTGATGATCTTTGACGAGGAGGGCGCCGTCACCGGCGCCAATCCGGCGGCGCGCGACTTGTTCCGTTTGCGCCGGCTGCCTGCCCCTCTCTCAGGGATCCTGCCTCGCACAAGCGTGTGCGACCTCAAGGCGTGCGTCCGGAAACACGGCACGATCGAGTTCACCAGCGCTGTCGGGCCCGAGGTCTACACTTTTGTGCTTAAGGGCGACGGCGCCGGTGGGAGGCTCTATGGCTGGCCGGTTGGCGAGGTAGACAGCCACGCCCTTGTCTCGGATTTGCAGCGCCGGATGAAGGAGCTTGCGTGCGTTTACGCCCTCGCTGAGGCGATGCGCACGAGCCAGAGCATTCAGGACGTGTGCAAGGGGCTGGTACGGTTGGTGCCCCAGGCGTGGCAATACCCGGAACAAGCGCGGGCCCGGGTTATTCTTGACGCCGAGGAATACGCCAGCGAACCGGTCGGCGAAACGCCTTGGGGACAGTCTGCGGTCATTGTTGCGAACAACGTCGCACGCGGCATGGTCCAGGTCTTCTACCCGTCAACCTTTGCACCCCCAAACAATCAGGAGCCCTTCTTGCCGGAGGAACGGCGCCTCCTCGACACCCTTGCCCGGACCCTGGGCGAGGCCATCGAGCGCCGCGAGGCTGAGTCGGCGAATCGGGCCACGGCCGCACAACTCGCCCTCGAGCGCAACCAACTTGCGGCAATCGTGCAGCATATGGGGGAAGGCGTGGTCGTGACCGATCGCAACGACAGCATTGTCCTTATCAATGCGGCAGCACGCAGCCTCCTCCGCGTTCACGAAGGCGAACTAGCTGGACGCAATTTGCTCGATTTCATCGCCGATGGCGCATTCAAGGCTTTCTGGGCAGAGACAGCGCAGCGGGGGGAGGATTTTGCCAAGAGGGATATGCAGGTGAAAGGCGGCGAGCCCCGTGTTCTTTGGGCTACGCGCACGCGCGTTGTAGAGCTGCCGGAAGAAGACGCCCTGTATGTCGCCATTTTTCATGATATGACCCGCGAACTCGAGATTGACCAGCTCAAGTCCGACTTTCTGACAGCAGTCTCCCACGATCTTCGGACCCCTCTCACCTCGATCAAGGGATTTGCGGCGACCCTGCGCAAGAAGCCTGACATGCCCCCGCATCTGCGCAGGCATTTCCTGACCATCATTGATGAAGAGGCCGACCGGCTTATTACCCTTATCGAGCAACTGCTCATGCTCACGCGCATCGAGGCGGGCCAGCTCTTCATCGAGCAGCAGCCTGTGGATATTGACGAGATCGTCGAGCAGGTCGCCCGCGCGCTGATGCCGGAACTGGCGAAGAGAGGGATCTACCTCGATCGGCATGTCGAAGAGAATCTGAAGCCCGTCGGCGATCCCGAGAAAATCCATACGGTCGTGTACAACCTGGTTGACAACGCAATCAAGTTTTCGCCCCGCGAGAGCCATATCTATCTCAGCACGGCGCGCGCCGGCCAGTTGTTTGAACTGACCGTGCGCGACTGCGGCCCCGGCATCCCCTCTGATGAACAGGAGCTCATCTTTGAGCGATTCTACCGGGCCAAACACCCCGAAGGAAACGACACGACCGGTACGGGGCTTGGTTTGTTCATCGTAAGAGAACTGGTGAGGCTTCACCACGGAGACGTGGCCGTCAAAAGTGCACCGGGCGAAGGCGCCGTGTTCACGGTGCGCCTGCCTGCAAGCGACAGCGTCGGCGTACAGGCCGGCCGCCCAGGCCCGGAAAACGCCGGAGGTCCCAGTTGAGCGTTCCACCCAAAGAATACACCGTGCTCCTTGTGGAAGACGACAAGCACACCCTTGAACTCCTCAGTTTCATGTTTCTGGAAGCGGGGTTCAAAGTCGTCACGGCGTGCGATGTTGAAGAGGCGTGGGCCTGCCTCCAACAGCACTCCGTCGACCTGATTATCAGCGACGTAATGATGCCCGGGGCTGACGGGTTCGAGTTCCGTGACCGGGTGTTGCGGGACGTGAATCTGCGGGAGGCCGCCTTCATGTTCGTTACTGCGAAAACACTGGCCCAGGACCAGATCCGCGGCCTGCGTTCCGGCGTTGACGAATACATCACCAAACCATTCGATCCCGAGGTGCTCGTAGCTCGCGCCGAGGCCGTTCTCCTGCGCCGCGAGACGTATGTGCGAATGGCCAGCATCGACCCGCTCACCCAAGTGCTCAACAGGCCGACAGTGGAACGGGCCGTCAGCCGCGATCTCGACCGTCTCAACCGATACCCCGCGGTCAGCTCCTTTGTGTTCTTGGATGTGGACAATTTCAAGCCGTTTAACGATTGCTTTGGCCACGCAGTGGGCGATGATGTCTTGATAAGACTCGCAGCAGTCCTGCGGCGCAATATCCGCAAAGTGGACGTCGCCGGCCGTTACGGAGGCGAAGAGTTTATCGTGTACTTCCCCGAGACCAAGGAGTGCGAGGTGATTCCCGTTGCTGAGCGCATGCTTCGTCAATTCCGGGAAAGCACACCCAAGCACCTGGCCGACCATCCTCTGAGTTTCAGCGCGGGCGTTGCAGAAGCACCTCGCGACGGGAAGGTGTTTGAAACCCTTTTCGAGCGGGCGGACTACGCGATGTATGTGGCTAAACGTCTCGGAAAAGGCCGGATCGTTGCTTGGCGCCCTGAGCTAGAGGCTGAAATGGGCCCGCCTACGGCCTAGGCGTATTAGAGCTACCTCCGGCGGGCAGTTATAGCGCACGGGCGCCTCGGTTGCGCCCACCCCGCTGGTTGTATAGCCCTGAAGGCCCCGGTAGCGCCATGGCCCTCCGCAGAGACGGCGCGGGGCGCGGCAATTGAGGTAGACCGCCCCTAGGCCTGGAGCGCAGAGCTGGCCCGCGTGCGTGTGTCCGCACAGATAGAGGTGAATGCCGTGCCGAGCCGCCTCCTTATAGACCTCAGGCGAATGGGCAAGCAGGATTCGGAACGCGTTGCCGGGTATGCCCTCGAGGGCTGCCCTGAAATCATGGCATCTGTAACTGTGCGGATCGTCGATGCCCGCAATCCATACCTCGTCGTCGCCCTCGACTAAGGTGGCGTTCTCATTGATCAGCATGCGGACGCCCAGTCTCTCGAGGGGACCCGCGAAATCCAGGCGGTCGTGATTTCCCAAAATGCCGAACACGCCGTGACGCGCAGATATGGCGCTCAAGAGCCGCCGCATCGCCTCGACGACATGGCCAAAAGGCCCCCAGTTGGCGTAGCGGTAGTCGCCTGTAATAACGCACACGTCTGACGGGATTGTCGCGACTGTTTCGCACAACCGGTCCAATACTCGGGCGGATCCATCGAAATGAAGGTCCGAGAGATGCAAGATGCGGTAACCGTCGAACGACGGGGGCAGTGTGTCGAATTCAAAGGTCAGTTCGTTTACGCGGTATGCGCAAGCATTGCGGACACCCCGCTCGTACAACCCCGCCAGTTTGAGACCAGCCGTGATAAGGTGCGGCCTGTAAAACACCGTGATCCATCGGGGTCTGGTTTCCCTTGCCTCGTAAGAGCCTTCCTGCGCTATCTCGAGGGCCCGCCTGCGCGCACGCAACTCGGAACGAACGGCCGCCATGGTTCCGCGGGGCGCCGTTCCCGGCTCGACAGGCAGGGCTTCACTAACCGGGGCGCTCAATTCACCGTTTGTCTCTGCTGCTTGTTTTTCTTGCATGCACATTTTGTTGTGATACTAAGGCTTGAATACGCGCAGATCAACCGGCAGAGAACAGAGACAGGTCTTCAGCTCTATCTGCATGTTCACGTAACGGGCTACCCTGCCGATGGCGATTGCCGCGTTGCCTCGCGGTTGGTCACCTCGACACGCCGCCGCGTTATCTAACGATGGGACGGCCACATTCAGTCGGCTCGGCTTTGTGTGGTACTATGTCATCGTGGAATGCGTGTTCCGAAGATCGCGAACGGGGCGCGTCTTCAACGTGCCCCAATATAGCTCCAGAAGGGGAAGAGTGCAGATGCAGGGTGCGCGACAATCACAGGCTCCGGCTCGGATGTTTCTTCTGGCCTTGGCATGGGCGGTTGCCGGTGCAGCCTCCGGCGCGGAGCGGCTAGCTGCTCAAATGAGCACGCCCGGTCTTCCGGCGAGCGGCTATATTGGACTGGCCATTCTTATTTTTGCCTGTGCTGTTGCAGGCGCTTTCCTCATTTACCGGAGGAAGTAACCGGCAAACGTTGGCGCTTTCACCCGAGGCCTAGCAGCGGCGCCGGAGTAGACGCTCAGTCTCGGCAACAGCGGTGCATCGGCCTGACTTGCTGTTGACGGTCGACACGGTATCCCGCTTGCGCATCCGGCGCCGCTGCTAGGCCTCGGGTGAAAGCGCCAACGTTTGCCG
>CAZBQH010000163.1:0-1701 GCA_964493915.1 uncultured Nitrospiraceae bacterium | reverse complement strand
CAGCCGCCGCAGTTCGCCGGCGACGTACTCGGCCGTGCGGTGAAAGGCCGTATAGTCCGACCACCGGTCGGACTGCCACAGCGCCCGCACCCATTCCAGCGCCGACGCCTCGTCGTAACGGGCGGTGAAATCGTCGATCAACGCCTGGAGTGTCGAGTCCAATGCGGTCATGGGTTTGCCTTTCTCAGCGTCGTCGCCATTCGTTCTTTTCTGCAACAGAGCGCGGGGGCGGCTTGACGTTAAATAACAGAACCGTTTTTAGGACAATAAGTTGTAAACGTCTCATTTGCTCGTTGAGGGCTCTTATTTTGCATTCCCGCTTGTTCTGCGTTTTTCCTGCGAGCATCCACCGAGACGCCTTTCGCGAGCCGCGATTCACAATGATCCTTGCTCGGCGCACCCGCCGAGAGACGAAGGAACGACGTCCGACACGATCAGCGTTTTTTGCCCCTGTTGGTCACTTTTTTGGGCAACGCTTCATCTGAGTAGGCATCGTGTTCCACGGCAATCAGGATAATGGGATAGGACTGCGCCTCGCGCAGCTCCTGCTCGACGTAGCGGACGGCGTAGGAGTAGTTGGCGACCCGGTCGGTGAGACGGTATTCGAAGTCGTCCGAAGGGACGACGATCACGCCTGCGTCGATGTGGCTGTCCTGGAGGTTGTTGCGGATGTGGACGATGTCCCGCGCCAGCAGATCGCTTCGCCCGGAGACCTGGATCTCGACCCCCATGCGGGAGACGATGGTCTGGTTGTAACGCAACCGTTTGATCCAGTCGATATCGCCGGACTTGGCTGCGACCCAGTCGGGGTAGCGCGCGAATGCGGCATCGATCAATTGCCTGACGTGCCCGGCGCCATTGGCCTGCTTGGCGTCGAGGATGCGGACCTCAGTGCCAATGAGGATTTCCTGCAGCTCAAGAAAGATGTGTGCCAGTCCGAGACGACAGACCTTCTCCCTCGATCCGCCATAGAACTTCATCCTGCTGATCTTCATTGGTGAACAAGGCTCCGAAATCAAAGTGCGGCTCTTGGGCCGCGGAGAAGGAGTAGGTTTCCCTGATGCGCCTGCGGATATACAGCGCGTCGTGCAACTCTGTGCCGAGCCAGTTGCGCTGGTGCTTCTCGGCCGCCTGGTACGTTGAGCCCCCGCCACCGAAGGGGTCGAAAACCAGGTCGCCTGGTTCGGTTGAAATGAGAATGGCCCGTTCGGGGATCATCAGTTTCAGTTCGTTGACCCCCGGTCGCACCTTGAACTTCCGATGGCGGTTGGGGGAGGTGTCGGTCCAGAAGTCCGTGAGGTTGACCCCGTCGGGATTCATCTTGTCGCGGTGTCCGCCGTAATCGCGAATCTCCTTGCCGCAGTGACGGCATGTCTCGATGGGAAGCCGCAGTTTGTTAAACACGCGCGGCGCACCTCGCGTGTAATACAACAGGGCGTAGTGAGCGGGATAGAGCTTCTTGCCCCGCGGGTAAGTCCCCTTCATCGTCAGGGCGATCCAGTGGCGAAACTCGAGCGACTCGCCCATCATGGGTGCGAACTGTACCGCGAGTTCCGGCGTTGCGTAGAGGAAGAACGCGCCGCCCGGCTTGATCACGCGGCAGCATTCCTGAATCCACTGGCGGCACCACTTCAGATACTCCGCCTGAGCGACACGATCGTTGTAGCCGTTCCTGTAGTCCTTGCCGATGTTGAACGGCGG
>CAZBQH010000162.1:0-1721 GCA_964493915.1 uncultured Nitrospiraceae bacterium | reverse complement strand
TGCGCTTTCGGTAAACGAATCGAAGATAATGGCGGTGCTGTGAAATCGAGATAGTCGCTGTTGTCAAACCCTATGACCTTGACTTCCTCGGGCACGCGAATGCCGTTCGCGTGCAGGCTCCTTAAGATGGGCAGGCACGCCCGATCCGAGATGCCCACGATGCCGTCGTAATGCCTCATCTTGACAGCTTTCACCAGATCTGCGCTGTACGAAGGGGAAGGCTCCGCCAGCACCAGAACGTCGTCCGGGCAGAATGCGCGTCCTGCCTCCTTCAGCGCTTGCTTATACCCCTCGATGCGTGCCTCGTGGATCACCTTCAAGTAATCCTGGCCGAGGAAAACCGGCGAGGAACAGAAAGCGATCCGCCGGCACCCCCGCTCTATCAGATGGCGCGTGGCAATGACGCCGCCGCTGGCGTCGCCGAACGTCATGAACTTGTGGGGACTGAGCGAATCAGCCCGGCGCCTGAAAAAAACGCTGGGGACATGATTGCGCGTGAGGTACTGAAGATGCGGACTATGCACGTCAATAGGCAAAATGATCACCCCGTCCACCCGCCGCGCAATAAGGTTCTTGATATAGGTCTCTTCCCGCTCGATATCGTCGAAGGTGCTGCTGAAGAGGATCTGGTACTCGTGCTTGTCTCCCTCGAGCTCGATGCTGCGGAGAAGTCCCGCATAGAAGTCGGCGCAGTGAGGGGCGATGAGGGCAATCAGATGGTAGCGGCCGTGTTTGAGATAGCGGGCCGTCTTGTTGGGGACGTACCCGTGTTCGCGGGCAATCTTGCGGATGCGGTCGGCGGTCGCCGCGCTGATCTTCTGCGCCCCGCCCTTGCCGTTCAGTACATACGAGACCGTCGCTATCGAGACGTTGGCCAGTCTCGCGATGTCGCTGAGTCTAATGCGCACGGGTCGTGATCCTTTCGCCCACGGCGCGTCAAGTTCTACTGGGTTAATCTTTTAACTGAACCGTTTAACCATGCTATACCTTTGAAGTCCTATTGTCAACCCTTTATCCCACGAATGGCAAGACTCGATGATAATGTCCGCTCCTAGACTCGTTGGAAATGTCCCCTTTGAGCGAATCCCGCACAAGGAGGTTCATATCATTGCAAGCATTGCGAATGAGCGACAAAGAACGTACGCGGAAGACGGTTTTCGAGAGGGTCCGGCCACAGGGATCGACGCTGCAGGCGGCTTCACAGTGGCTGGGTCTGAGTTAACGCCAGACGAGACGCAGCAATAGGTGGTTCCTGGCCGAAGGGGACGCGGGTCTTGTCCACGGCAACCGCCCCCCGTTGCGTCCCAACGACAAGGCCCTGGTGCGGACCCGCCTGGACAAGACCGTGCATTTGCTGTCCCGGCACAAGCCGCTCAAAGTCGCCCTGATCTCCAAGGGAGAACATAAGGCCAGGCGCAACGCCGCCACCGAGGCCACGGCCTGGGCCACACTGCCGTCTATGTACGCGACGCAGGCTCGTAGTCGGACAGAGCACAGCCTGTTCTTTGGCGCCTACCCAAGGTTTCCGCACTTGCCCAACATGAAATCGGGTTCAATATGCGCCACAATCGCGAGGTATGCGTTTTCAGGAAGCACATCGTCGCAGTTCTACATCTTCTTGGTCTCAAACCACCGGAATAGAGCCAGAAAGGCCAGAGTCAAAGCTGGTACAAGTACCCACGGACTCAGATGCAAGGCCGACGAAAGCGTCATCTCTCCGA
>CAZBQH010000161.1:0-11932 GCA_964493915.1 uncultured Nitrospiraceae bacterium | reverse complement strand
TCCCGAGTCGCGCCGAGGAGAGTATCCATGTGAGCAACGCCGTTCTGGTTCTACATGATGACGAGGCATCGGCGGTCCAAAGGAATGCAGTCGAGGCGTTTGCGAGGCGGCTTCGGCTTCAGAGCAACCTTCATGTCGTTGTGGCTGCTGAAGGAGAAGCCGTTGGGAAAGGGCAGTTGGCCGGTGCGCCTTACGAGTTTCTTGTGCTGGCGGGCGTGTCCATGGAGCACGGGGGCTTGCTGCGCGGTTTCAAGGCCGACCCGCCGCCCGGAAACGAGGGATTCCACGTGGCCGTGGGCGGGAGCCGCGGCTGGCCCGCCCAAGCCTTTCCGAGAACGGGGCATCTGGCCGTCGTGAGCGGCCACGACAGCCGGGGGATGCTCTTCGGGCTGGGCAAACTGCTTCGGCTCGCGGATTTCAGGGACGGCGGTTTTACCATCGTTCCGCAGACCTGCGTTGAGACGCCCGCAATCGCACAGCGGGGAGTCTACTTTGCCACGCACTTCAACAATTTCTACGAGAGTGCACCCGTCGAGGAAATCGAGGCCTATGTCGAAGACATGGCGTTCTGGGGCTTCAACAGCATCTGGACATGGTTCGACATGCATTGGTATCCGGAAGGTTTCTGGACGGACCCTGGGAGCGCCGGAATGCAGCTGCTGAACCGCATTCGCAAGATCAACGAGAAAGCGCGGAGCCTTGGGCTGATGGTTGGTCTTACCGGGATCGCCAATGAGGGCTTCAAGGAGCAGCCCCCGAAGCAGCTTCTTGCCGACATGTCGGAACGGCGCGGCGGCTATTACCCGGAATCGACGATCTGTCCCAGCGCGCCCGGCGGCATGGAGATGATCCTCGAGAATCGACGGAAGGTGCTCGAGCTCGTCGGCCCTATTGATGCTTACGTGACATGGCCCTTTGACCAGGGAGGCTGCGGCTGCTCGAAATGCAGGCCGTGGGCGCGCACCTTCATGAAGATCAATCCGACCATAGCCGAGGAGGTGCGCCGTCAGAATCCAGGTGCCAAGTTTCTGGTTTCGACATGGTACTTCACCGAGGACGAGATGCAGATGATGCTGTCGATTATGAAGGAAGACCCCCGGTGGTTCGACGGTGTCGTGACCGAAACGAAGTGGGCCGACACGTTTGCTCCCCCGGCCTCATACGAGCGCATCGTTTTCCCGGAGATTAGCATGGAGGGGAGCCTATTCTGCGGATACGGCGGAAGCGGAGCGAATCCCATGCCGACCAAGTTCCTCGCGCAGGCCCGACAGGCTGCGGCGCAGGGCTACGGGTGCATGCTGTACTCGGAGGGTATCTATGAAGATTTGAACAAGGTTGTGTGGGGTACCACGCTCTGGAATCCGGAACGGAGTGTTGAAGACATCATCCTCGACTACGTGCGGTTCTACTTTGGGTCTGAAAGGATATCCGACTGGACGGACCTTATCATGGGTCTCGAGGAAACATGGCCCCCCGACGCACTCCTTACAAAGGACCGAGCGATGGTGGAGAAGCTGTCCGGCTTGGCGGAGGAGCTTGGCGCGGCCGTGCCCCCGACGCCGACAAGCCGTTCGCGCTGGCAGTACCTCATGGACCGTGCCGAGATGGACTCGAGGATGGTTCAGATCGGTTCCGATGAAGAGCTTCTTTCTGACGCGAAGGCTGTACTTACAGACGCAGGATATGTGCGAGATATGGAGACGTTCCGGCGCGATGTCCAGCGTCTGCGCGACAGGGCCGCGGCGCGGGCGCAAGCGGTGAAAGCGCTGTTTCAGTTTCATTGGGAGTACCTGGGCCGGGCGGATCTCGACCGGACGACGTCGCTGGTCACGATGCCGCCCGGGTTTGTCGGGCAGCGGGACTGGGACCGCCTCTCGATGCTGCTGGACGAGGCGCTGGCTGCGACCGACGGTGAAAGCATGCGTATGGCCGTTCTCAGGGGCTTCAAAGAATGGTTCTGGTACAACAACATCACCCTTGACTTCCTCTTATCCGCCGGAACCCCTTCGGACAGCGCCGAGGGCAAGGAACGACAAGGAAAGGACATGATGAAAGATGCGGCGGTAGTTATCGACGCGGCCCAGGTGACGGGAGATGTCAAACCGCTCCACGACATGTGCAATGGACCTATATGCCTGCGAGGGTTTCACGATTTCACGCCCTATTACAAGGAGCTGGGCCTTCGCTACGTACGCCTTCATGATGTACCGTTCACATGGGACAACGCACAGGACATCCACTACGTGTTCCCCGACATGGAGGCCGACCCGGACTTGCCCGAGAGTTATGACTTTGGCCAGACCGACTTCTACCTTCAGTCCATTGCCTCACTGGGGATCGACATGATCTACCGGCTCGGTTACAGCATCGAGTTTGAGAAGTCTCCCCGCGTGCATGATGTTCCGCCCGCTTCGTTCACGAAATGGGCTTCTATCTGCGCCCATATCGTGCGCCACTACAATCAGGGCTGGGCAGGCGGCCAGCCTATAGGCATCAAGTACTGGGAGATATGGAATGAGCCCGACCAGGAAGGCTTCTGGCGCGGAACGCCGGAGGAATTCTACCGTCTCTACGAAACGACGGCAAAGGTCCTGCGTGAAACTGACTCATCCATCCGAATCGGCGGGCCGGCTCTTGCCCTTGACCTGGATTTTCTCGACGGTTTTCTTGCCCACTGCCGGAAGTATGAGGCGCCGCTCGATTTCGTGAGCTGGCATATCTACTCGGCGGACTGGCGGGAGGTTGTCGAGCGCGCCGCCAAGGTGCGGGGTCTGATGGACAACTATGGATTCTTGGGCGCTCAAAGCGTCCTGGACGAGTGGAACTACGCCCGCGCAGGAGTCGGTCGCGAGACCATGTTCACAGAGCAGGCCGGCATGCCGGGCGCCGCGTTCGATGCGGCTGTGCTGATTCGGCTCCAGGACGCGCCCGTTGATATCGCGACGTTCTATACGGGCACCCATCTTGTCTATGGCTTGTTCAACGCGTATGGAACGCCGCACAAAGCATACTATGCGTTTCTGGCGTTCCGGCGGATGTTGGATACGCCGTTACGGCTGGCGCTCGAGGCTTCAAATGGCGAGGATGTGCCCGTTCTTGCCGGCATTTCGGAGGACCAGAAAACGATCCGCGTGCTGATCAGCAACCCCAATTCACGGACGCGCCGGATCCATTTCAGGCTCCGGAACCTGCCGTGGACAGGCAGAACCCAATGCGAAAAACACGTCGTCACGCCCGAGCACAACCTGGATAGCCTAGCGACGAAGCGGATCGACGGCGAGGATGTTGAGCTTACAGAAGATGTCGAGGGGCAATCGGTTTGTCTCCTGACGATAGGATGCGCAAAAGGGTAAGCATTGGCGAAGGCGGCGCATGCCTTGGGGCTGTGTCCAACCGGCGTTCACCATAGGGCGGGTAGGATCATGGGGCTGGGCGTATCCGCATCAGGCGTGGATCGGCAAGGGCCTTACCAAGACTTCAAACCCACAGTCTATCACGAGACCCTTTTCTGGAGCGTGAAAAGCATAGCTTGTAGGGCGTTTGCTCACTGCGGCTGCCACCAGTTAGGCGCATAGAGGTTCTTGCGCCGTTCGTTGGGCAGCCACCGCGTCAGCAGGTCCTCAACGTTCAGTACTTTCTCTGCGAGATCCATGGGAGTGAAGTGGTATTGGTTTGAAGCCTCGAATCCGATGCGTGAATCAGTGCTCTGAATGGCATGCATCTCGACAGCAAGCTCTCGCTCTTCGATCAACAGGGCTTCCATTCGAGCGAGAATCCGCAAGGCATCCGTGGCGGCAAATTGCGGGAACGCCGCCTCCTCCGGGATATTCACCTCCTCATGGCCTCCGGCACGGCGCGTTTCCTTAAGTTCGCGGCGCAACTGAATGAACAAGGCTTGATTCGCGGTGCTTTGGAAATGAATGGCGCAGGCCTTGGCTACACGGAGCTGCTCCTCGAGCGCCTCGGCGTACTGGGAATCCAGCGACACCGCGGCCGTAGCTTCTTTCAGTTCGCTACTGGCTCGTTCAAAACCATCGGCCACCCGGGCGTACTGGGCTGCGAAGACGTCCGCAGGATACATGGCCCGCCAGCGCGCCAGGTCGTCATATGGAAAGCCCACCATGGTGGCCCGGTATCCGGTGGAGCGTTCCCAGAGTGGATTGGCAGGCCCCATCTGCACAGGGCCAAGGTAGAGGGGATGATTGTGGAACGGGTATGCGGACAATGCGTCGCTGTAAGCGTTCCAGGACTTCACAACGGCCGGCGCAAGCGCGTCTCCGAACCTGCGCCGGGCTACGCGGAGCATCGCTTCTTCGGGCGAGGGGCGATCGGGGCCGCCCATGGCGGCAACGATCTCGAATCCGGGAGAGGGATAAGCGCCGACCGTCCAACTGAGCATTAAGCCGTCGACACCTTCATCACGCAGACGCGCCACGTGTTCGGCCACATTCCGAAAGGCAGGTATGTAGGGTACAGTTGAGAGTTCCCATGTCGTACTGGCCTGTATCTTGGCGATGGTTTTCAGTCCGCGCTCTCGCGCCAGCGCCCAGTGGCGTTTGGCACGGGGTCCCGGTCCCACGACGGACATCGAGTACTCGGCGACGTTAACGGGACCGCCTCCCCGGTCGATGACGACGTCCCATTCGCTGACGCTCATGAGCGAGGCCTCCTTTGGTAGGCGGGCTACAATCCCTTCGTACCAGTCCTCGGGCCACGCCCAGTCCCACACAATGAGCTTGGCATCGCTTTGCGCACGGGCGATGCCTTCCTGGATGAGGGCGCACGCCTCAGCAACGACTTCTTCGGGCTTTCGCAAGCTGCATCGCGGGCAACCGGACGCGTCCATGTGCGACCAGCAGAGCGTTCGGTTTTCGCCAACGGTAATGGTAAAAAAGCCCCTGAGATCAGGTACAGAGGTGCAAATGTGCGCGACGGCATTGCGCAGATAATCCTGGACCTCGGGCACGCTGGTGCAAAGTCGCGCGTAACCGGCTTCTTCCACCCCTTTCAAGTGTTCCCGGCCTTTGAAGAACTCGACAGGCATGCTGCGGGGTTCATTGAGATAGAGAAAGACGCCGATGCCGAATTCACCGGCCCGCTCGACAAGCTTCTGCAGGTTCTGCAGACGTCGCTCATGGTGTTCGCTGAAAGACTGATCCCACGGGAAAGGCGCCAGTTTGTACAATACGGTCTGGAGCCACACCCCATCTACCCCCGCTTCGGCAAGACGAGCCAGCATGCCTCGCGGAAACGGATCGGCATCGAGCAGCACATCCCCATACACCGCAAAGTAGGAGTAAGAGAACCGGGGGGAGAATGCCGAAGGAGGAGCCGGTTCCCATTCCACGACGGGTTCGGACAACTTGTCCACGAAGCCAAAAAGAGGTTCCGCTGGAAGCCCTACGCCGCCGCGGAAATGTTGTCGCACCAGCGCTGCGATTTCTGCTTCCCGCTTCTGCTCGGTCGGATTAGTTTCTCGAAAGACGAGGGGCGCAAGTTTGGGCCGGACGCCCATTTTGCCGTACAAAAAGTCGTCTTCGCGCATGGAAAACGCCAACCGTTCCGGCGTCCAGCCGAGCAACGCAAGAAGCTGGTCGTCGGGCAACAGATGCCAATTGGCGCGGATGATCGAAATATAGGAACGGCCTATACGTTCCTTGGGAATGTCTGGAGGACCGGACAGTCCCATGCGGCGGCCCAGCATGCAGATGTCGTCTGAAGTTGCGTTTACGACTTTCGCCAGCCGATCAACGGGGACAAGCAACCAGTTCCGCCAAACGTAGGCATGGATGCGAGAAGGAAAATGCGGCATCGCGACGGGCGCCGGGCCCGTCGCGACATAAGGGATGCCCGAAGTGCACACGAAGGTCAACATCAAAGCTGTCAGCATCACAGATCCCTCCTGACATCGTCAGCGAATGGAAATGTACCGATTCAGACTCCGTTAGCACAAGTTCCGGGAACCGTGCCGCGTCGACCCGCGTCCTGGCGCGCCGACCGTTCAAATACAGCCGGACAACAGAGCAGGACAGAATGCGCAAACGAAATCAAGGAGGGCGAGCCATCTGTTTCACTGTATAGGGCCGCCGTACGGGTATCACGTTGAAGTCAACGGACGCCAGGCGGTCAAGAAGAGCTCTCTGTAGGCGCTGGACACGGCTGTCGATATGCAAAACATCGCGCGCAGAAGACGGTCTTAGCGACGGTTTCTAACGGTTAGCGGCGTAGTTCGGGTTCAGTGCTGGGATCAACGACCCGGTATCTCTCAGGAACCGGTCCATGAGTTGCTGCATTTCGGCGAGTATGTCGGGGCGTTGCGAGGAAAGGTCGGTCGTTTCCCCGATGTCCTCGCGGAGATTGTACAACTCGTCCCCCAGTTCGAAGTATCGAATCATCTTCCAGTCGCCTTTGCGCACGTAGGCGGACGGGCCTTTCGCCTGTACCGGCGTGTGGGGGAAGTGACAGAAGATCGCCTCGCGCTTCAACTCCCCGGTCCCGGTGAGCAAGGGGAGGAGGCTCTCCCCGTCAATAACCTGGCCGGGACGAGGCGCGGCGCCGGCTGCTTCCAGGAGAGTCGGGTAGAAGTCTACGCTCGAAACAGGGGTGTCGCAGACGCTGCCGGGAGGTATCCGCCCGGGCCACATGACGATGAGAGGAACGCGCGTGCCTCCTTCCCATATCTGTCCTTTGCCTCCGCGCAAAGGGGCGTTTGACGAAACATGATCGCCGCCTCGCAGAGGCGTGTTCCGCCGGGGCGCGCCCTTGCTGCCGGGAACTTGCAGGAGCTGCCCGTTGTCCGAAGTGAAGATAATCAGGGTGTCGTCTGCGATGCCGAGCTCCTCGATCGCGGCGAAGAGCCGGCCCAGGTTCCTGTCGACGTTGTAGTGGATCCCGGCTATCACGGGGTTGTGCTGTTCGCCGCGGGGGTCCACCTTTCCTAAGAAGGGTTCCATATCCTCAAGCGGGGCATTCCAGGGGCTGTGCACTGCGAAGTGCCAAAGGCACAGGAAGAACGGTTCGTCCCGGTGATCCTCTATGTAATGGATGGCTTCGTCCGTAAGGCGATCTGTGATGTATTCACCGGGTGGGCCGTCTTTCAAGTTCTCGAGGTGGTAGGGGGAGAAGTAATTGCCAGGGCCGGGATTATGCGCACCGGCGATGGTGACGTCGAAGCCTTGCTTGTCTGGCCAGAAAGGTTCCTGTCCTAGATGCCATTTGCCTATGAACCCTGTGTGGTACCCGGCGTCCTTGAGCGCTTCCGCAAGGGTGTATTCCTCGAGCGGCAATTGGGTCCGGGAACCGGGCAAGAGAAACCTCTGGTTAGGACGTCCTTTCTCCGGCACAGTCGGTTCGGTCGGATCGGTCGGCAAGTGCCCCGTGGGTGCGGTCAGCTTTAGACGGCCAGGGTACTTCCCCGTCATGATGCTGGCGCGCGTTGGCGAACACAGAGGATTAGCCGCGTGCGCGTCCGTAAAACGTACGCCCTTCTCGGCGAGTCGGTCGATATGGGGTGTTTCGTAGTAGCGGCTGCCGTAGACGGAGGTGTCCATCCAGCCCATGTCGTCCATGAGTAGGAAGAGGATGTTGGGCCGATTCTTGGGGTTCGCATCAGCCGACGCGATGCGCAAGATAGGAGTACGGGCAAACAGGCCAGCGACGCTTGACGCGGCGACCGAAGCGGCGGCGGCACGCATAAACTCGCGGCGGGACAACGTCGATTGGCGCGGCATGAAGGACCCTCCTGAAGAGAAACCGAGGTTGCTAGACGCCTTGGTTCTCGAACCAGCCATTCCTCAGCTTGGAGACGGCATTTTATCACAAGGCTCATTTCGAGGGCGCAATGAGCACTGACGTCCTGCTTAGGACTTACAGAGTTGCCCGACACCCATAGGCCCGTCTGGTGCTGTGCGGTACGCGGCCATACGTGCAATGACGATCGTCCGAAACTTTTCAGTTGCCGCCTTTTGGCCTATCCGATGCAACGTGTCGAGCCCCAATGTGAGGTCAGGGCGAGCCTTTGCAGGGCGGGATAGGAACCTTCCCGAGACCACGAGATAGAAGGCGTGAGGGGAGCGTCTCGCGAGCGCCCATTGGTGGTAATGGCGCCGAGATGTACAGCGCAATGATCAGAGCGATCAGCCATGTAGTAAAAACGCAGAAGCTTGAACGAATCCCCGAAAGCTGATACATAATCCGATGTCCGGCGTCGTTTCGCTGGAAGAGGCGATTTGCTGCGGAATAGTGAACCGAACAAAAACGCAATGGGCGATCCGATGACTCGAAAATGGGCGACGTCTTTTTTGTGGATTCCCGGATGTGATTCGACGGGCTGTGCAACCTCAGATTTTTGCTTGATTTCGGCCCCGGAACGGACCCTTTCCGCTCACCAAACACAGAGACGGCCATGACGGCAAGGGAACGCGTAACAAGGGCCATACGGTTCGGCGGTCCTGACCGGCCACCCATCTCCCATGCCATTTTGCCTTCCGCACAGTATCACTATGGGGAAGACCTCAAACGGATCACGGATGCGGCGCCTGAAGATTTCGGATGGAGCTTCCTCCCCGACCTTCCGCGAGAGAGCCTTCCTCCGCTGTATAAGAAAGGTAGGAACGTCGACGAATTTGGCACTGTGTGGCTTGTAACCGTCGAGGGGCGGTGCGGCATTCCTGTTGAGTTTCCCATCGCCGCAGACTGGTCAGACTATGACCGGTACCAGTTCCCAAAGGTATTCAGCGCGGGCGTGCCCAAGTATCGGTTGTACAGCGGGCACATGGCGGGGACAAACTCAGCGTATTATGCACGGGGGGCCTGGATCGTGTTCTTCGAACAGATGCAGCAGTTGCACGGTTTTGAACCGGTGCTCGAGGATCTCATGACGGAGCGAAGCGAACTCTATGATCTTCGGGACCGTCTGCTCGAGTTTAATTTGGCTTGGATTGACCGGTGGTTGGAAGGGGGGTATCAGGGTCTCCACTTTGCAGACGACTGGGGCGCACAGACGAATCTCCTGATCTCGCCGCACAGATGGCGCGAGTTCTTCAAACCCGCTTATGCGGCGATGTTCTCAAAGGTCAAGGCTGCGGGACTCGACGTGTGGTTCCACAGCGACGGGATGATTGCCGACATCATCCCGGACCTTATCGAGCTTGGTGTAGATGTGCTCAACTGCCAATTGGGCTTGTTCGACCGCGAGTTCTTGCAGGGCCTCGCCGGGAAGATCTGCTTTCGGACGGACATTGACCGTCAGACCTTGCTCCCTTATGCGTCGCCTCGCGAGGTCAAGCAGTACATTTTCGACTTGTTTCACGACATCGGGACGCCGGAGGGCGGGATAGTCGCCTGCGGCGAGATCAGCGAAGACGTCCCGCTCGACAATATCAAGGCGATGTACGACGCCTTCGTCGAGTTCCGGTGGTAAAGGCGCGAGCCTTGACGGGGCTTTGCGGTTACGGCGTTTGCTCGTTAAGTCATGCCAGTACGCGGACTCCTTGCTGTTGCCTTCTCCATGGGCGCCGCATCAGGATGTGCCAGAACCCGCCGTTGTTCCCCTTCTCCTCAACAAGCTCAAGGATTGCGAAGTCCTTGTCGAACAGGCCTCGGATGTCTTTTTCAGTAAAGCACCGCCTGTACGCGCCGCGGGCGATATGCCATTTCCGATTGTTGCCGCGGAAGAAACGGAACTGAGGACTGAACACGGAGAGAATGTAGTGCCCTTCGGGCTTCAAGACGCGCAGAATGCCGGCTTTGTACGCGGGCCAGTCGGCCTTTCGCTGATGATGTAGGCAGCCGTAGTCCAGCACGACGTCGAAGGAGGCATCGGGAAGAGGCAGGTCGAGTACGTTTGCCGCGCAGAAGTTGATTCCACTAGCACCATGTGCCTTGGCATAGATGCGGGCGCGCAGTAAGGCGAGGGGCTCGTAATCGACGGCTGTGACGCGAAGACCCGCATCTGCAGCCGCGATTGCGTGCCGGCCCTCGCCGCAGCCGAGGTCCAGCAATGCGCCGCCAGGCGCCGCCTTCGAGAGTCTGGGAAGGAAGCCAAGGGCATATCGGGATGGTTCCTCGACTGCCCACCCGTGTCTGCCGGTCCGGTACGCGTCTCGGAAGTATTGCCGGTTGGTCTGGCTTGCGGAATGCACCGAAAGGCTCCCTTGCCGATTCTGCTGCGGCACATTAGCAGCCCTCGACCAGACGTGCAAGGCGGGTTCGCTGTATTGGGGGCGGGTCTCTCGGAAACCTTGGACGGGAAGGCTTGTGACAGCGCTTGCGACGCCGACCGCCGCAAGTACGGTACGCGAAATGCTAAGCGTCCGGTTTCTGCTCTTCGTAATGTGATGCGCCGGGGGGTTGTGCAAGACGCACAGGTCTTACGACCAACTCCTGGGTCGGGTAGGCAAAGGAGATGCCTTCTTCAGCGAACCGGCGGAAGATCTTGAGATTGATCTCCTGTTGAATGTCCATGTAAAGGTTGTAGTCTGACGCCCGTACGTAGTAGACCACCTCGAAATTCAGGGAGAAGTCGCCATAACTGAAGAAATGCGCACGATCGAAACGGGTCATCGCCGTCGTCTCGACGGCCTCGCGAATAATCGCGGGGATTCGCTCGAGTTTTTCGACCGGCGTTTCATACACGACACCAATCGCGAAGAGGACCCGCCGCTCCTCCATGCGCTTGTAGTTGCGAATGCGGCTTGAGGTGATGTCGGCGTTCGGAAAGACCACCTGTTCGCCCCACAGGCTCCGGACGCGCGTGCTCTTGATGCCGATGTGCTCGACGACGCCCATCTGATCGCCGGCAATGATGAAGTCGCCAACAGCAAAAGGACGGTCCAAGACGATGGCGACCGAGTTGAAGATGTCGCCGAGGATGTTCTGCAACGCGAAAGCCACAGCGATACCACCAACACCCAGGCCTGCAATGACAGCGGAAATCTCGTAGCCCCAGTTCTGGAGAATCAGAAGGAGTACGAGCACCCACATAAGAAAGCGCACTGCGAAGGACATGACCCCAGATGACGTCACCGCCGCAGGATCGGCTTCCGTTTTCTGTCTAACGCTCTGGCTGATGAAGACTCTGATGGCTTCATTGGCGTAAAGGCCAAACTGAATCAGCAAGACAAGGAAAGCAAGCCGGCCAAGTGTCGTCTCTTTCGCCTCAGGCAGATCGAGCCAGAGCGACCCAAGATAGAGCGACAGGAAAAAGAGCAGAAACGAGCTGGTCTTGCTTACTGCGGCGAGTAGCGCCTGCTGGGCCGTCCGCGTAGAGACGGGACCTTGTGCAAAACGTCTGAGCTTGATGACGCGTTTGGTGAGAGTTCGCAAAACGAAAGCCAGCAGAAACACGAGCACCGTAGTGCTGGCGAAAAACACCAATTGTTCGGTCGTGACGACATTCGTCGCTTCACCCTGACTATTGCGGAATTCCCAAAGGCGCGCTGCCCAAAAGCTGTTGAAGAGAGACACGACAGGCTCCACGACTTCGCGGGCCGGTTCATTGGCTCTGTCAACCACGCCTTCGGCTGCAGCAATTACCACGCTTGTTTGCATGCGCGCACGCTCCTTTCCGCGAGGTTATCGCTAACCTATTACTACGCGTTCAGTCTAACAACATAAAGTACGCCGATTACAGGCGGTGACAGTAACGCGTTCATAGAAATGCGGACGGCAGTTGCCAGAAGTTGGCCATTAGTCTATGCTGACACAATGCTGACGTAAGGGAACTGTTGTAGAACGCAGGCTGCGTACCACGTCGTGGCAGCGAATGGAAGGAGAGCGAAATGCGTGCAAATGCGAGAACTCCTGGTTGCATAGGTCGCGGAGCGAGCCGACGGTGGTTCCTGGCGGCAGGCTGCGGAGCATGTCTTGGGGCGGCTGGACTGGCGGGGGCCCCGCGCGGGCGGGGGGGCGCCGAAAAACGCAAGCAGGGGCA
>CAZBQH010000160.1:0-5790 GCA_964493915.1 uncultured Nitrospiraceae bacterium | reverse complement strand
CTGGTCCGGCGGGAGCTCGACGTCCTTCTCGCAGACCAGACGGATGCCGGCGCCCGCGCGTTCAGCGCCCATGCGCTTGAGCCAGCCGTAGCGGTCGGCGCTCATTATCATCACGCTGGCTTCAGGCCGTTGCACGCCCATCCACTGCATGCTCATGACGTTGCTGGGATAGCCCAAGACAAAGGGCAGGGTCCCGTAGATCCGCATGCGGTCGAAACGTGCGTCGAGAGGTACGAGCGCGCCGCTCTGGTAGGGATAGACCAGATACCGGTCTTCGCCGCCCGGTTCGATCAGACCGCCAGGGCATCCGACCAGCGCGATGGTCTGGATGCTGCGGTTCTCGACGTCGAGCTGGAAGTCGAGGAAGCCGGCATTTGCGAGTCTGAGCGTCAGGGTGCCGCTTATTTCAGGCGTCTCCTCGCGCAGATAACGTAAGACGAGGGTGTTGTCGTCTTTCGCGGCGATCTCGCGGGGCAACCCTGGCGAGACGGGCGTGTAGTCGCCTTGGACGGTGAAATACCAGCCCGGGGCGTCCCTTTCCCAGGCGAGCAGCGTCTGGTTGGTGGATGGATCGGCCAGGCGGCCCCATGCACGGCCGGAGAACTCGACGGCTAGATGCTCGTTTGAAAGCATGGTCTCTGCCCGTGCGCTCGCACCATTCGAAACAACCTCCAGCGTGAATAGCGTGAGTAGTCCAACTATAACTGAAAGGAAACGCATGATTTCTCCCTTTTCGAGTTGGCGGTTGACAGTTTTCAGTACAGGCCGTATTTCCGTACCGCTTCGTACATCCGCAATACATTCTCTACCGGCGTGTCGGGCTGGACGTTGTGCGTCGGGGCGAGGGCGAAGCCGCCGCCCGGTTTCATGATGGCGCACAAGTGTTCCACCTCTTGCTCGACTCGGGCGGGATTGGCCGCGGGCAGGACTTTTTGCACGCTCACCATGCCGTGAAATGCGAGCCGCCCGTGGAAGGATGTTTTCAACTCGGCCGGGTCCATGTTGAGTGCGTAAGGCTGCACGGTATCGAGAATGTCCACTCCAACGCGCACGAAGTCCTCCATAAGCAGGCGCGTGCTGCCGCACGAGTGCAGCATGAGCAGCGCCCCGTGTTCGTGAGCGAGATGGACCATTTTGCGGAGATACGGTTCGGCCACCGTCCGCCATTGCTCGGGGCTCATTACCGGACCCGTTTGCGTGCCGTAGTCGTCCCCAATGTGGAGGATGTCGACCTCGCCGCGGCAGGCCTCGAGACAACGGCGGCACCATTCGTGCCAGAACCAGAAACGCTTGTCGACGATGGCCATGCCGACGGGATCCTGCGTGACGAAATCGATCAGGGCTTGGCCGAAGCCCCGGAAATGGCCCAGCCCATTGACGAGGTCCATGGCGCCGGGCGTGCCGGCTACGATGCAATAGTCCTTGTATTCCCTGCACAGATCATAAAGATGCGAGTAATCAAACCAGTCCGGGTCAGGCCAGGGCCACGCCTCGACTTCGTCGAGCGAAACTGCGTTCGACAACGGGTGGACAATGGGCTCAGGATAGGCGCCGCCCGCGACCTGGACGTACTTGTGGGGCACGTGCCAGAAGTCGAGGAACACGCCGTCAGCCCCCGGCTGATAGCCAGGCCCGTTGTACTCTGTCATCACGTTGCGAAAATCGACGCCCAGCCGGTCCAGGAGCGCTGCACCGTTTTTCACGCCGAAGTGGGCCTCGAGCTGCTGCGTAATTTCCGGCGTGCCGAAATAATTGTAGGGAACCCGGTCCGGCTCCTGGAAGGACAGCGCGAGCCCGACGCGTTCCCGGCTGGTCAAGGTCTGTTGAACCCGCATAGCCGCTTGCTCCTGTCAATGCCGATGGTAACGCACCGGAGCAGCGCAGGCAACCGCCAGAAGACAAAGCGCACCGAAGACGAGGAGCCGCCGCGAAAACCACCGGAAGATGCGAACGTATGCGCCAGGAATCAGCCGTTAGCGCGAGGCGGCGAAGGTTTCAATGAGCGCTACAAGTTCCTCACGCGAGGGAAGGCTCGATAGAGGTTCCGCATCGGCGTCAAGGGCGGCCTCGCCCGTTGTTTGGTCGATTGCATACACGGGCGCATCCGGGCCGATGCCGATCTGCAGCTCCTCGATGCTCGTAATCCCGCTGTAGCCTGTTTTCACCGTCCCAGCCAGATTGACGTACTCGAGGGTAACCGTCTTTGCGCCGTTAGGTCCGATGCCGCCGTTTGGCTGATATCGAGCGTACGGGTCCTGCTCCGTAGGGCCGTCCACAACGGGTTCATCCGGATAGTCAGGGCTGATCCGCAAGGTCACTGTCCCTTTTGCTGTAGGTGCGCCGGGGTTGGACAGTACGGGCGTGTTCACTGGGACGCCGAGAACAAGCCGGTCCGTATCGCAGTCCCATTTGGCCTCGTCCCATCCGCCGGCCCCGTAGATATTGGGACCCAGCCATGGGGTATCCTGGTTCACCTGGTCCACGAGCCAGACGATCGTATCCGGTCCCTTGGCGCCGAAGATGCGGAAGTCATAAGCGTTGCCCGCGATGACGGCCATATCGCCGCCGTCATGCGGGTCGAGGGCGTCCGTCCGGCCATTCTCGCCGTTGCCCAAATCGACCGCGGCGCGCCCGATGTTCGTGACGTAGACCAGGTCGCGGCCAGGGCCGCAATGCACCGTAGATGTCATGATGTCGAACTGTCCCGCCGGCAAAGGCGACGCGCCGCCCAAGACGGCCAGGTCGTTATCCTGCAAACTTCCCGTTTCCGACGACCCTGTCCGCCAATCGGCCGCTGCGGCGGTTCCGCAATAGACCATGTCTGGTCCGTCGCCTAACCGGAGCCCGCCGGTGTAGGCAATGCGCCCGGCGAGTCCCAGATTGAGCACATCGACGCCGGCTGACCCGTGAAAGGGGTCTACGAAGTAGTTGATGAGGGGAGACTGGGGCGCAGCAGGCGTTAAGACCCAGCCGAAGGCGTTGCCCGTATCATCCTCGAGGAGTCCAAACGTTCCTATGTTCTGTCGAAACATGTTCCAACTTGCCAAGACTGCGACCGATCCGGTCTCGCTTGTCCAGTCCCACGCGCCGGGCGGGAGGATGGGCGAGGGCTGGCCGTTCACAAGGTGGCCGTCGCAGTATTGGATGTCGTAGAGCCCCTCAGGCGGGAGGTCGCCTTGTTCAGGCGTCCAACTGCCGTCCCATGAATAGCTATTGGATGCGCCCGGCCAGGCTCCTGCGGGCTCGATCTCGGGAGGTTTGGGGCAGCCTGACAGCAGTAGGCTGCAAGCGAGCGCGCTCGCCATTGCGCACCAAACGGATTTCCACAAACTGGCAGGCCTTTTTCCGGGAAGCCGACCCATATCCCTATGCTCCTTCCGTCAGATTGTCGCATTCGCCACATCTGTCTCATTTGCCGCACGTTGTCGCGCAATACTCCCCGAGCCCCCTGCGGTTGTGGAGCGAGTGTGCAAGCACTTCGCGCTCAGCTGCCTTGAAATGTACCACAGTGGCGATCTCCTTGCGGCATGCCCCCCGTTGAATCGGAGGGACGCCGCCCGCTTCTGCGGGGCGTTTTCCCGGTTGCGGTTGGTGTTTTGGATGGGTTCGGGACAGGGAAATGCAGAGGCGATGGGCAGTGCCGCGACTTGGGAGGGTGTATAAAGTTTGTCATTTGTGAATAACTTGTGGACAAGTGGTTGATCAGCGGGCCGAATGTGGTAAAGGCCCGTTACATCTAAAGCATTATTAGACGGATACTTAGGCCACAACGCGATCTTGGCATAGATCCTGCAAACTGGAAATAAGCGAATTGTCAAGGAGTCAGGTGAAGCGTTTGGATACGTCGTTGGCTCTCAGTCGGCTGAGGGGCTGACAGAACAGATAAGGGGCAGGTGAATATTATGAAGAAAACGGTACTTCTCGTGGTTGCGGGTGCCCTTATCGGGGTGATACCCGCATCGGCTTTGGTGATCAATGATCCGTGGACGCCTCCGGACGTCGAGATCAACCTCTATGAGATTTACGATGCGCTGTATGGCATTGACTACGGCAGCAGCGCGAATCTCGTGGCGGCAGCCTTGGTGGCGGATCCGGACCAGATTTGGTCCACCCCTGCCGGAATGTATTACAACATCTATGCCGAAGCGCGTTATGCAGGCGCATGGGAGACTTTCGGTTATTACCAGCCCACGGGCGGCGGCGGTCCCATCGCTTATACGTCGTTGTTCACAGTGGGTGACGACCCGGGTGAGTACGGTCTGCTGGGCGGCGCGCCAAGTGCGTGGATCTCGCCAACAGGCGATTTTGGTTTCTTTGATAGGCAGACATTCCCGGCCGGATCGAACTTGTGGCATTCCGAAGATGCGCTGAACTCGGACGGGATGGATCACCTCCTGGTCTTCTCGACCCCTACGCCGAACGTCTATCTTCTGGCATGGGAAGATAAGCCGGATGGAAAGTGGGATCAGGATTACCAAGACCTTGTGGTCGAGGTGCAACTGAGCATCATACCAGAGCCAGCTACCCTAATCCTCATGGGTGTAGGAATCGCGGGTGTTGTTATCCGGCGGTTCCGCCGCGTCATCTAGCCCGCACGCTTCGTCGTGAAGGGCTTGACGAAGGCCGGAGTATAGAGCCCTGTCGGCTCGTGCTCCGGCCTTCGTTTTGTGTCGCCTCAAAGCCGAGCCAATCCGGCGGCGCTTGTCTGAATTCCTGCAGCTGGGAAGAGACCGTTGGTTGCCGAAAGGCTGTGGGAGCTGCCAAGGTTTCGAGCCTATCCCCGCAAGTCCCTGCCACAGTTGCTTCAGGGCGTGGGTGACGAGTCAATCTGTCTACGTATAAACCGGATTTCCTTGTAGCGGAAGTCCCATGGAGCGTCCTGATCGCGGGCAGGTTTCCACGCGTAGAACAAGTACAGCCAGAGGCCGTCCTTCTCTTGGCGAAGCAGCGCTTCAGGGATGTGGGAGGAAGCCATTCCTTCGGGACGAACGTGACCCTGAACCGTCCAGTTCAGCCCATCGGTCGAATCGGCGATCGTGATCTGTCGTCCATCGCCGCCCAACTCAGCCGGGTAGTTAGGGGCGTCCGAAAAAGCGACATAGTGGTCTTTTACCTTAATCACGGCTGTGTTGGGCCAGTCTTTCAGCAACGGCGAGGCGCCGGCGCGAAGCACTTTCCAGTCGCGGGGATTCATGAAGTCGCCGGCGTTTTCTGCATATCCCATAGACACGAACGTGCCGGGGAGGTAGTAATCGAACCACATCCGCCAGCGTCCTTCGTCGAACAGCAGGGACGGCCGATGATAGGATCCATAGTAGTCCTTGGGAGCGGGTTGCTTGCCGTCGGGGGCGATGTCCCAACGATTCTTGAACTCCTCCTGCCAGATGACGATGGGCGCCTCCGTCTTGTGCCACGTTATCCCGTCGGGCGAACGAGCGCCCGCAACGCAGTTGATGAGGTACAGGTGTTGCGGCGTGGTCTCTGCGTGGGTCTCGAAACCGACGGAGGAGAAGGCCATGTAGTACGTGTCTCCCCGCCTCACCACAGAAGGGTCGCCGTTCGCGGCGTTGTCAAAGACAGCCGTGCCCGCTTTCACAACCGGGGTCCATCGTTCAGGCGTCATGGAGCTGTCCCAAACGGGTTCGCCTTTCCCGTCTTTGCCCGCATAGACTTCCCAATGCCGCAAGTCCTTGGACCGGGCGTGGTAGATGGCGTCCCCGAGGTGGCCCCCGTCGCCTGTGGGATTGTGGTCCTCCACCGCCCATCCAAAAAACCACATCCGGAAGGGGT
>CAZBQH010000159.1:0-8935 GCA_964493915.1 uncultured Nitrospiraceae bacterium | reverse complement strand
CACTGGACCGTTTCCAAGGAACAACCACCCTGTGCCGCACCCAGGTCCTATACTCCATCGGCCCACGCCCAGAACAGACTTCTGCCACGGGCTGCTAGGAGATTCCCTACGCTCTTTTCGGAAAACCAAGGCAATTGAGCATAAGCAGTCTTCAGCATATGCTGCGGTAGATTGCGCGCGACCCAGTCGCTCAGCACCTTTTCTGGGGTGTGTTCCTCCGTCCGGAATTGGCCGATCATTACGTAACCGACAACTTGAGTACGGACGAAAATAGGCTTAATTGCTTCCCTCACGCCAGCATGACACGTATAGCACAGAATTGTACGCTCCTGTGCTGCCTTGCGCTGTTGCCGTTCGTCCATGCGGTGACACTGCTCAATACCATAAAGCTTCGTCTGTACCAACTGACAGAACTGGGCCGATGGCTGGTTGAGGCCAACGCGTAACATGCGGCCATAGCTATCGAAGAACACCATGCGCACCCGCATGCACGAACTGAAGTAATCAAAAACTCGTTGTACTTCGTCGTCAAGAGCTAGTTCAAGGATTCTTGCCATAGAAACCTGCCTTTCTTTGTTGGAGAAATTATGCATGGAAATTGCAGATTTATCCAATGTTTTTGCATCTACAGCCATTGTTATAATGGGATAGAACCTATAGCATTCGTGCTAGAGGTGATAAGGATGCCACGTTTCCTGGTTTTCGCCACCTTCGAAAGAGCTTGTGCGTACCGGTTAGTTCAATGACATGAATGTCAGCGTTTTGTTCGGACCGGAAAAGCCCAAATGGAAGAAATGGAGGACGGGAAGATGAACGAGAAAGGCTTCACACTAATCGAGTTGCTCGTGGTCATAGCGATTATTGGTATTCTGGCGTCTATCCTGCTGCCAGCCCTGTCGCGGGCGCGCGAGGCAGCGAGGCGGGCTAGTTGCGCCAACAATCTCAAACAATGGGGACTGATTCTGAAAATGTACTCCTCGGAATCCAAAGGCGGCCATTTCCCGGGAGGCATGTACTACTACCCATGGTTTTGGCCGCAGACTGCTGGTGTTAACTCGCTGCAGCTCTACCCGGACTATTGGACCGATCCTGCAATTGCGCGCTGTCCAAGTGATGCCGGCGGCGACCCGAACGGCAACTACTGGCATATCGAGCAGGATTTTCCCGCACAGATTGAGCGTATCGCGAGTGCGACTGGGGGCACGCAGCAGCAGCGCAGTGTTTGCCTGCACAGCAAACTCTCCATGCCCATTTCATACGCGTATATGCCCTATCTGGCTGCCACTGAATCGCAGATCTGCGACGTCATCGTCGCGGAATTCTATGTGGCCCTTAATATGCTGGACCTTGGCGGAACGCCCTGCGGTTCCTACCAGATTCTTGAGACTTACTACACCGATCTCGGCGCTGTGGATGCGTCGTGTGTCTACCCCGCGGGCATCAACGTTACGATGTGCGACGGTATGATCCCTGGGCAGACAGACCTCCCCGGCTACTGGGGGAAGTATGGCGGCTACGACAATGACAGAACCACGCTTCTGCCGTCGCACTATCCCCGGCTTCGTGAAGGCATCGAGCGCTTCAACATCACCGATATCAACAACCCTGCTGCTGGCGCCCGGGCTCAAAGCGCCATCTTTGTAATGTGGGATGCCTATGGTGAACAGGTAAGCTTCATGGACCAGTACCTTGCGGGCGGGACAGGCAACGACAGCACGGGTAGCGGCGTGCTCCGATTCAACCACGTGCCCGGCGGCTCGAATGTCCTCTACATGGATGGCCACGTCGAGTTCGTTAAGCTGGAAGAGAAATCACCCATGCTGGTCCAGTCGCTGCAAGTGGGGGCGATTGGCGGCAACTGGTCAGGGCGGCCTGGATATTACAACTACTGGTCCTATCAAGGCGGTTTCATGGCCGGGATGGGTTGATCAAAGTCTCTTGGATGATTCCATTGCGCGGCGGGTCAACGGCGTAAAGGTTGATCCGCCGTCGCTTGCTTGTCACTATTATGAGCAAATGAAGGAGGCTAAGCAGTGCTTTGCCGCGGGTTCGTTGCGGGTCTGGTCATTACGATGGCCGGCGCGGCTTGGGCCGTTGCCGAAGGAGTCGGTTCCATGGCGGTTACGTTGCAGCAGAACAACGATGTTCTTGAAATGCGTTCCGGCGAACACATCTTACCTGTGTCGCTGAGATCGCCGACTGTCGCATTCACCGACGGGCAGTCGGTAGAACCGGTCAGTCCGGCTGAGGTATCGGGCACGCTCGATTCAGGTGGCTTGACCGCCGCTTACGACCCTATCCCGGTCGGGGAAGGCGCCACCCTCGAGATCGAGCTGCGGCTCACCTGGGCCCCCGAAGAGCAGGTGATGCGCAAGTGGGCGCGGATGCGGGTTGAAGGCAACAGCAAGCCAAGGGTAATCGCCGACGTCACGCTGGACCGCTTCGCAGCGCCGGGTGCGCGTTTCCTGGGCAATCCTCCCCAGAGTTATCCTGTCTTCATAGACGGTTTTTTCGTGGGCGTTGAGTTCCCCATTGCCACGACCCGCGTCGAGGGCGATGAAGTGATTGTATCCCACGCTCCCGGTGTCGAGACGATGCCCGGCACGTGGTACGAGAGCCGCAGATCCGTCTACGGAACGGCTGAGCCCGGCCAGGAGATCGAGACGTTCAAACGTTATATCGCCCGTCGTCGCCCAGCCGCGCACCACCTGCACGTGAACTACAACAGTTGGTGGACTTCCTCGGTCCCGTTCACCGAAGCAGAGATTCTCGGTCTAATCAAAACGTTCGACGAGCATCTCTACAAGAAGCACGGGGTCGCGCTGGACACCTTCGCCATAGACATGGGCTGGTCAAATCCCAAAAGCATTTGGGAGATTGACAGGCAGTCGTTTCCAGAAGGGTTTTCGAGCATCCAGGCCGCAGCCGAGGCCATGGGCTCCGAGTTGGGCTTGTGGATCTCGCCGTCGTGCTTTTACGGTCCTGCGCTCGACACCCAGTGGGCCAGGGAGGAAGGCTATGAGACACTCGAGATTCCCTGGGGCAAAGCCACGACGAGGTTATGTTGCTTGGGCGGCCCGAAATACAGCGGCGCATTCCGCGACCGCTTGGTCGATATGATCACCAAGTACAATATCCGTCACGTAAAGCTCGACGGCTATTACCTTAGCTGCCATGAGGCAGACCACGGCCACCAACCCGGGCCGCTGTCGTCTGAAGCAATCGCCGAAGGCGGCATCGCCGCATTCGAGGCCGTTCGCGAAGCCGCGCCGGACGTCTGGTTTGAGGCAACCTGTTTTGGGTGGAACCCGAGCCCGTGGTGGCTGTTTTACGTAAACTCGGTCATCGGGACCTTCGGCGACGATTCCCCGCATGGACGTGTCCCGGCGCCTATCTATTGGGAGAGCAAGACGACCGCACGCGACTACTTCAACCTGCAAGGTTCGTCCCTTCTGCCGATTCCCGATGCCGCCCAAGAGGTACTGGGACTGATCGTACAGACGGACGACCCGTGGATGAACGAGGGCGTTGTCGTGGCCGCCCGCGGCCACATGTTTATGCCGCTCTACATCAACCCGAAGTTTATGAACGAACAGCGATGGGCGCAACTGGCGGGTTTGATCAAATGGACACGCGCCAATGCGGATGTACTGGCCCATCATACGGAACCGCTGTTGCCGAAGTCGTGGCAGCAGGGCAAACAGCCCCGGTTCTCGAACGACGAGATGATGCCGCGCGAGCCGTACGGCTACGCTCATTGGAAAGATGGCCGGGGACTTGTGATGCTGCGGAATCCGTGGATCGAGCAGGCCGCTTACACCATCGCACTGCATGGCGGAGACGGCCAACCGCTCGAAGCAGTCAGTCTTTACCCCGAGGTTCGGGTGTATGGCCGCGATCTGCCGGCTCAGTCCAGCTTGGCCGTGGACCTGGCGCCGTACGAGACGCTCGTCCTGTCCATCGCGCCCGCTCAGGAGGCGCCGGACATCCCTGAGGCTGCGGCCCCAGATGCGGAACTGATCGAGGTCGGCTCAGCGCGGCAGGAAATGGCCCGGTATGCGTTTGAGCCGACGGAAACAACCTTTGGGCCCGACTGGACGAACCTGGCCCCAGGGAAAGCTGGCGAGGTGCACATCGAGTGGGCTGGCCGTGTCGCCACCCGAGCCCCCCAGACGCAGTTGCTCGTGCTGCTCGAGGCCGACGCTTCCATCACAGAGCCAGAATCCTCTCTCACAGTTGATGGAAGGCCTGTAGACCTCGAAGCCGGCCCTTCCGAGGCGGGCTGGGCCGCATCAAGCATTCCAGCAGGCACCGAACACTGGCTTTTCCTGCGCGGAAATCTTGCCGCCGGCGCTCACCAGGTGGACCTGGCGTTGGACGCCCCGGGCGACGTGACGAGCCTATCGGTCTGGGCATGGGCCTGGAAAGCCGGCACAGGCACGCCGGACTACCCGAATGCGCTCCCTTCCCCCGAAATCATCTCCCTGGCGGCCGTGCCTTTGATGTCCCCCACCCGTCTGGACGGCATGGAGACGGTCGAACGGCGCCCCGCCAAGATCGAGCGCATCGACGGCGTCTACCTCGACGCCCTCGAGCCTGAGTCCGCCGTACAGGGCTGGGGCATGCTCGAACGCAACCAGAGCGTCACGCAGCATCCCATGACCATTGGCGGCAAGCGATACCGCCGGGGTTTGGGTACGCACGCGGTCTCGCGCTTGGTCTACAAGCTCGACAAGCGATACGCCGCCTTCGAAGCGGAGGCAGGCTTGGATGGGGGCTGCACAGGCACTGCAACGTTTAGTGTTCTTGTTGACGGCGAAAAACGCTGGGAGTCCGGCGTCATGGGCGCACAAGGGCCGGCACAACATGTTTCGGTAAACGTTGTCAATGCGGAGACCCTCGAGTTGCGCGTCGGCGACGCCGGCGACGGCATCGCCGCCGACCACGCCAATTGGGCGAATGCGAGACTCCTTGCAAGACATTAGGATCGCTGACCCGAAACCCGCAGCGGAAAGCACCGTATGACGTCGAGAGAACGGTTAATGGCAACGCTTCACGGCGAACCAGTCGATCGCCCGGCGGTGAGTTTCTATGAAGTGGGCGGTTTCCTGGTCGATCCGAGCGATCCCGATCCCTACAACGTTTACAACGCGCCTTCGTGGCAGCCATTGCTGCAGCTAGCCGAGGAAAAAACCGATCTTATCCGAATGGGCATGCTGCAGCCCTTGCCTGGAGCGCGCGTCGCGCATCAGTCGTTCTATACGCACGAGACTTATGAGAAAGATGACTCGCGCTTCGTTCACACGACCCTACGCGCAGGAAAGCGTACCATGACGCAACTGACCCGCCGCGAGCGGGATCTGGACACCACATGGGTCATCGAGCCTTTACTCAAGGATCTAGACGACCTGAAGGCGTTTCTCGAGTTGCCCCGTGAGGTATTTGATCTGGGCGAAGTCGACCTGAACGCTCTAAGGGAGATAGAACGAGCTGTGGGAGATCGAGGCATCATGATGGTCGATTCCCTGGATCCTCTGGGAGAGGCTGCCGGCTTGTTCGAGATGGGGTTCTACACCATCCTTGCCATCACGGAGGTCAAGCTGGTTCACTGTCTGCTCGAACGGTTCGCCGAAACAATATATGCCCGAACGGAACGGGTCGCGAAGGCGTTTCCGGGCCGTCTATGGCGCATCCCCGGCCCGGAATACGCGATCGAGCCCTACCTGCCGCCCCATCTCTTCGAAGATTTCGTTGTGGGTTATACAGGACCCATGGTGGACATCATCCACCGTTACAACGGCATCGTGCGGCTGCATTGCCACGGACGTCTACGGAGCGCCCTGCCCCATATCGCCGGCATGGGCGTTGACGGAATCGATCCGATTGAACCGCCGCCGCAAGGAGACGTCCAATTGGCCGAAGTCCGCCGCCAATACGGGGAGCAGCTTGTGCTCTTCGGGAACATTGAGATCTCCGATCTCGAGAATCTGCCGCCAGACGCATTCCGCAAAGTGGCCGAGCGGGCGGTCCGCGAGGGGACGGAGGGACACGGACGGGGCTTTGTGCTCATGCCTACGGCGTGCCCGTATGGGCGGGAAATCACTGCAAACGCCATGCGGAACTATGAGACGCTGATAGAAGTAGCCGAAAACGCCTGAAGACTGACAGGACGAACGCAATCTGGGCAATGCACCCCGCCGGTTCTGTCCCACTGTTTCCCGCTTCTTGTCCTCGATGCTCAAAACCGCTCTATCCCGCCGCACAGAGGTGTCGGGAGTCTTTTGGGGCACGTTGACGTGTTAACGTAGAAGTGAGCTTATGGAAAAGGGGCTCATGTGAGAAAGGGAGGGGCAAACGCTCCATCAAACGGCGGCTAAAAAAGGCGACACAGCATGTCAACACAGGGAACGGTGCAAGGTATCCGAGTTGCTGGTTCTGAAGTGGATGCTGCCATCTTTGACTTGGACGGCGTTATTACACAGACCGCGCGCGTCCACGCCCGCGCATGGAAACGGATGTTCGACGAGTATCTGAGAGAACGAAGTGAACGAAGAAACGAGCCTTTTTTACCCTTCTCCATCGCGGAGGATTACCCACGGTATGTAGACGGTAAGCCTCGGTACGATGGGGTCTCGAGTTTTCTCGAATCACGGGGCATCAAGCTTGACTATGGAACACCGGAGGATCCTCCCGGCAAGGAGACCTACTGCGGCCTCGGAAACCGCAAGAACAAGCTTTTTCGCGACGTAATTCATGCGGAGGGAGTGGATGTCTACGACGATGCAGTCGCTACAATCCGTGAGTGGCGACGCCTAAACATCAAAACGGCTGTCGTCTCGTCGAGCAAGAATTGCGCCCTCATTGTTCGCGTAGCCGGCCTCGAGCGGCTCTTTGACGCCTCTGTAGACGGCGCCGAGGCGGAGAAGCTTGATATCCCGGGCAAACCGGCGCCTGACCTCTTCACGCTGGCGGCGAAGAAACTGGACGTTCACCCCGAACGCGCGCTGATCGTGGAAGACGCGATCGCCGGTGTGCAGGCGGGCAGGGCCGGAGGCTTTGCCCTGGTGGTTGGTGTTGCCCGGAAGGCGGATCGCGCCGATCTGAAAAAGCATGGAGCAGACGTGATGGTGCAGAAATTGACCGAGCTGACTACCGAGAAACCAGTGGCCGCTGCTTGCCATCCGCCTTCTGCGCTCGAACATTTCGACGCCCTTATCAGCTGCCTCGACGGGAAAAAGGCAGCTGTTTTTCTCGACTATGACGGCACGCTCACACCTGTTGTGTCGGACCCTGACAAGGCCTTCATGCCGCAAGAAATGCGGGCTGTCGTGCGCCGGCTCGCCGATCTCACAACGGTTGCTATCATCAGCGGCCGAGACAGACCCGTTGTGGAAGACTTTGTACAGATTGAGGGAATCACCTATGCAGGAAGCCACGGCTTCGACATCAGGGGCCCTGATTTTCACCAGGAGCATCAAGGAGGTGTAGAGGCCTCAGGTGATCTCGATAAGGCCCAGCATGCGCTTGAGAAGCGCTTGCATCCTGTCGCCGGAGTGCTGGTCGAAAGGAAACGGTTCGCCCTTGCCATTCACTATCGTAATGTAGCCGCCGAGGATGCCGATAGAGTTGAACAAGCGGTTCACGAAGTCCACAAAAACTATCCAAAACTGCGTCGACGGGGTGGGAAAAAGGTGTTCGAACTCCAACCCGACGTGGACTGGAACAAAGGCAAAGCCCTGCTTTGGCTGCTTGAGATTCTCGGGATGAAACACCGCGGCGTGCGCCCTTTGTATATTGGCGACGACGTGACGGATGAAGACGCGTTCGCCGTACTAACCGACAGCGGAATCGGCATTGTAGTTGGAGACGAGACCTTGCCGAGCAACGCACGGTACTGGCTGCGCGATCCTGATGCGGTGGGCGTGTTTTTGGAAAGACTTGGCGACTATTTATACAGGAGGAAGCAATGACTGAAACTCAAACTCAGACCCAGGCTCAGCCTCGCGAACCGGCAATCTACGAACGCGGCCCGACCGAATTGCTTACGTCCCCTTGGCAAATGGTCTACACCGACTGGGACCCCCGCAAACAGCCTTTGCGGGAAGCTTTGTGCACTCTGGGCAACGGATACTTCGCTACCCGCGGCGCCTTCGAGGAAGTCACTGCGGAAGACGTGCACTATCCGGGCACCTACTTGGCCGGGGGCTACAACCGGCTCGAAACCGAAGTGGCCGGCCGTCTTATCGAGAACGAAGACCTGGTGAACTGGCCCAACTGGCTTCCACTTACCTTCCGTCACGAGAATGGTGACTGGTTCGACTTGAGCCAGGTAGAGGTCATCGAGTTTAAGCAAACGCTGGATGTCCGCGAGGGAATCCTCAAACGGCATGTCCGTTTTCGCGACGCCGACGGACGGCAGTCAACGCTACAAACCCGGCGTCTGGTTCATATGGCTTTCGAACACCTGGCCGCCATAGAATGGGTCCTGACTCCTGAGAATTGGGCGGGCCGGATTCAGGTCCGTTCCGCACTGGATGGCGCCGTCAGAAACGAGGGGGTGGCTCGATATAGCGAACTCAATGGCGAGCATCTCCTTCCGCTGGAAACCGGACCAACCGGTGAGAACAACATATTCCTGGTTGTCGAGTCGAATCAGTCGCATATCCGCATGGCACAAGCTGCCCGGACGCGAGTGCATATAAACAATCAGCAGGTAGGAGCCGAGCGCCATACATGGGACCGCCCTGGCTGGATTGGACAGCTGATAGACGTGGACGCGTCGCCGGGCGTCGCCATCCATGTGGAAAAGGTGGTGGCAGTCTTTACTTCATATGATCGTGCTATTAGTGAACCTGTCCTCGAGGCCAGGGACGGGCTCGAACACGCCCCTGATTTTCGGCGTCTGCTAGCATCTCATAGACAAGCATGGGGCCGT
>CAZBQH010000158.1:0-2249 GCA_964493915.1 uncultured Nitrospiraceae bacterium | reverse complement strand
GGTCTTTGTTTGGCGGTCATAGCGAAGTCTCGCCTCGCACGCCAAGCCATTCCCGGTGACCTTCTCGAATCGCAGTTCGCCTGATTCAACCAGCAGGTTCTTCCAGCAGAAGACGCCTTGCCGGTATTCGACCGGCGTGTACGGCGCTTCAAGGTCCATTACATCGACGTGGAAGGCCTGGAGCAGGTCGAGGTCGCCATCGTTGTCGAGGTCGTAGAAATTTATGTCTGGCCCGGCTTTGTCCTTGGCGGAGTCATGGTAGAACCCACCGAAATCGGGCACGAGGTTCGTGTCGCCGATGTCTTCGAAATGGCCGTCCTCGAAGGCATCACCCCCGGGCCTGTAGATGTAGAGGCGGCTGTGAGGAAAACCTCCCTGGGCGTTCTTAATGTTGTCGCAGCCGATGGCGATATCCAGCCAGCCGTCATTGTTCACATCGCCAATCGCAGGCTGGCGGTTGTACGCACGTTCGTTTCGAATGCCCATCTTTTCGGATACATCCTTGAAGCGGTCCCACGCCCCGTCCGAGATGAGGAGCGAGTTGCCAACAGACTCGATGCCGCGACGCTTTACGCCGCCGGACATGGGTGCATGGCGTGTCACCAACAGGTCGAGGAATCCATCCCGGTTGAAGTCGGCGAGCACTGGCACTTGGCCGCGCGCGAAGCTATCCATGGTCAGAGTTGTATCGAGCAGCGTGATTGGGTGGGGTTCGAAACGAAAGCCGCCGCGATTCAGGCACACCCGGAGCTTTTCCCCTGGACCGAAGCGCTGGCCGGTTCCTCTGGGGGGAGAGTAGGTGGCAACGATATCAAGCAACCCGTCCCGGTTCAGGTCCACGATAGCCATGCCGTTCATGCCCTCCTGAAAGTCCGTGATTCCGGAAACGCTAATACTCTCGAATAGTTGGCCCCTTCCCGCCGCATCCCTGGCAGCATCCCCCTCAGGCATCTTCTTGAGGGGCGGCTCGCCCGGGCGCTGTTCCACGACCTCTTCCGTGTGCGCGGCGGCGGGCGGCAGGTTCGCAAGCAATCCGTTGCGCAACTGTTGCCATGAATCGCCCCGATCCCTGAAGTGTTCGCGCGCTTCGGCGCGTGTGACGAAACCATCCCCGTCCCGGTCGATTTCGTCAAACAGCGGCCCCTTGAACTCATCCCGGCCGATCTTCCCGTCCCCGTTGATGTCCAGACGACCAAAGACGTCACGCTGCGGACTGCCTGTTTCCTGTGCCACTGCCGGAAACGCGGTCGCGATAAAGGCTAGAAAGACAACTGCGACTCTTCCCTGTGCTCTCATGACTTACAAACCTCTCTGTTGACGCCGGCGCTGCAGGTACGCGGGGACCTCGTCGAGCGTGATCACACCGTCTCCGTTGGCGTCCAGTTGCCTGAAGATATCGGATTGCGGGAATTCCTCCTGCGTAACGCGGCCGTCGCCGTCCTTGTCATATTGTTTGAACCGCTCGATCATTCGACCTCCCTGACGCCCGTCGCCTCGCCCGTCCTGACGCCGCCATTGCGGGGACATCATGTTGTTCGACCAATCTTGGTACAGCTTCTGCATTTCCTGTACGCGCTGCTCGGAATCGGCGGCGAGATTGCGCGATTCGCCAATATCCTCCTTCAGGTTGTAGAGTTGCGGCGTTTGGCCGTCGAATTGCAGCAGTTTCCATTCTCCGGATCGTACCGCCTGCTGTTCTCCTGTTCGCCAGAAGAGCTGTTGGTGCGGCACGCCCTCTTTCCTGCCCGTGAGGAACGGAAGCAGGTCCACCCCATCCAGGGGCTTGTCTTTGGGCATTGTGCCGCCAGCGGCCGCGAGCGCCGTGGCGTGTACATCGAAGCCCATGACCATGTGGGGATAGACCACTCCGGCAGGAATAACGCCTTTCCATTGAGCTACAAACGGCACGCGGATTCCGCCCTCCAAGAGCATCCCCTTGTATCCGCGCAACGGAGCGTTACTGGAAGTGGTCTGAGGCGTCGGCCCACCGTTGTCGCTGTAGAAGAAGATCAGCGTGTTGTCTTCGAGTTCATGTTCACGCAGTTTGGCTAGTACCCGGCCTACCGCATCGTCCGTGGCGGCCAGCATGCCGGCATAGGTCCGGCGCTTGGGATCGGTAATGCCGGGAAAGCGGTCTTCATACGCCTTCGTGGCCTCCAATGGGGCATGTACAGCATTGAAGGCAAGATAAAGGAAGAAGGGGCTGTCCTTGCTCCGTTCGATAAAGGCAACGGACTCGCGGGCGAAGG
>CAZBQH010000157.1:0-6643 GCA_964493915.1 uncultured Nitrospiraceae bacterium | reverse complement strand
ATTACCAAAAAGTCTCGCATGGCCGCTAGTATGGTTGAAAACGGTTACGCTCGTCAAGCGAAAAGTTCCTGAAACGGAAGCCAGAAGCGCCCATTCGAGCGCGAGCTTCTAATCAGACCCTAGATCGACAGCCTGTCCTCTGTTTATATAAGTGTTTATTTTATAATAGGTTATGTTGTCTTTGCGCATCTTTCATCTTCGAAAGACTCCTATAAGGGGGATTGACGCCACCTTCGGCTTCAAAATGCGATAAACAGGAAAAACAAGGGTATTGACAAATGTAACCGTTTACGTTTATCATCAACAACGAGCGATGAAACCGCTGCCCGGAAGGATGCGCGCAAAGCTGTGGCCGGGGAATCCCAAAGGGCATGTTCAGCAGGCAAGGACCGGAAAGGAGGGCAAACCCGTGACGCAAAAGACGAGTGCCTTTTTGTGTTGAGCACGCCTCGAACCGGCTGCGTTCGACGCGTTGAGATTGGGTCTTGGTGCAAACAAACCCTAAACAAGGAGCGTATTTGCTATGGTTACCAAGAAGACCGGATTTACATTGATTGAGCTGTTGGTGGTAATCGCCATCATCGGGATTCTGGCCTCCATTCTCCTGCCGGCGTTGAGCCGGGCGCGGGAAGCGGCCAGGCGCGCATCCTGCGCGAACAACCTTAAGCAGTGGGGGCTTATCTTTAAGATGTACTCGTCAGAAGACAAAGGAGGCTTTTTCCCGCCCGGCACGTGGTACCTGCCCAACGAAGCGAAAATGATGTTCGGCTTTGACTCGGAGGCCATCTACCCCGATTACTGGACGGATCCCGCGATCGCACGGTGTCCTTCTGATGCCGGCGGCGACTTCCATGGCAGCTTCCACCGGATCGAACAGGATTTCCCCGCCCAGATTCAGCGGATCGCGACATCGACGGCAGGCACCCAGGCTGAACGCAATGCCTGCCTGCACTATAAGCTCTCTACGTCGGTGTCCTATTTCTATTTCCCTTACGCCGTGAAGACACATAGCCAGTGGACGGAGCTTGCGTGGACCTTGTTCTTTGGCGCCCACTTGTCGCCGGCGCGCATGGACGAGTGGCCCATGGGGTCGCTTTTGCACGTGGACAATTCGTGCTGGCTGTACCTGTGGGTGCCGACGTGGAGCGGGGTAGTTCCCTATCGCGACGATCTCCCATCGAGCGTTGTCATGGCTACCGCCGGCGCCGTGTTCGGCAATCCCTTTATCTGCACGGACGATGATGGAGTTACGCCTCTGCCCACGAGCTTCAACCGTCTGAGGGAAGGGATCGAACGGTTCTTTATCACCGACATCAACAACCCGGCAGCGGGGGCGCAGGCTCAGAGCGACCTGATCGCCATGTGCGACGCCTTCTCGATCGGTTGGACCCACCATACGCTCCTGACGAATCAGGATAACGGTGTGGCGCGGTTCAACCACGTTCCAGGCGGAGCGAATGTGCTGTACATGGACGGTCATGTCAGTTTCATCAAGAAGGACGAGAAGTTCCCGCTACTGGTCGCGCACGACGCGTTGCCGGTAAACTCGATGGGCGGTTGGCCCTACATTCCGCCGATGCTCAACCACTTCCACAACATGTTGAGCAATGCAGGCGGATTTGGTTGAACATGTTGCATCTGTTGCATGATGATGGTACGTGTCCGGCTCAGGTGCTGTCCTGGGCCGGACATGCTGCGTGTTCCTGATCATTGCGGGTCTGTCAAGAACTAAGAGGAGCACAATACATTGAGCAAACGGGTTTTTATCCGGGTGCTGGCTGGGCTGCTGCTTGCAGCGCCTCTCGTTACGGGGTGCGGCAAGAAGGAAGTTCCCATGACCATGACTGAGGAAGAGACGCAGGAACGGATGCGGCAAATCGACGAGTTGATGAAGAATGTGCCGCCCGAGCAACGGCAGAGAATGGAGGAGTTGCAGAAGTCGCAGGAAGCGATGCAGCAGAAAATGCAGGAACAGGCGGGCCCCGCCGCATCGGAATAAGAGTAAGCGGACGTCCGGGCTATTTGGGCAGGGGCTGAGGCCCAGCGCGTCACGAAGAGAATCAGCTCCGCGAGAAAACCTGCTACGGGGGTCAAGTTTTATTATGTCCTACGCATGCCTTTCCGTCGTCCTCATCGCGGTCTCTGCGGCGTCGCAGAAAACGTCGGGAGAGCTTCCACCCACTGAGAGCGTGGCGGTGCGTGAGGGCCCGCCGGTCGGGTTCCTGACGCATCCGTGTCTTGGTAAGCTGCCGCCGCTCGAGGACACGCCTGCCAACGCCGAGCTGGCCAACATGTTCGTGTGGCGCACGATCAATCCGGCCCCGCAAACAATCGACGAGATAATAGTCGACTTCGCACCGGCCGCCGAATGGCTCGAGGACGTCTACCGGGGCGGGCGCATCGCGTTTCCCATCCTGGATACGGCCATACACCACTCGAATCAGCCATGGCGCGCCGAGTTGACGCGCAAAGCCGGAGAGAATCTGGTCAATGCGCTCGGCGAGGAGGCTGGCTTTTCGTCCGTGCACAGTCCGCTGTTCCGCAAGTCGGTGTTTCATTATGTGGATCAGCTCATCGCCTGGATTCAGGCTAACGACCCGGGGCGCCGCATCCGGGGCTACGTAGACGGCGCGGAGTGGTTCTATCCCGGGATGCTTGACTACAGCGAGCTGGCCATGGCAGCGTTCCGGACGTGGCTGCAGGAGAAGTACGCGGACTTGGATGCGCTCAACGAGGCATGGGGGGCCCAGTTCGGCGCATGGAAAGATGTCGAGCCGGCCCGGGCCAAAGGTGCCGGGCTGCTGGACCACGGGCTGCGCACGTACACCTTCGGCAGCCCCATCGATGTGGGCTGGTCATCGCCGGACGCCCCGGCAACACCGACCCACGTTTACGAGGTGACTGTCCAAGTGACGCCTGAGGCTACGCCCGATTGTTTATGCGCTTTCCAACTGGTCTGGTTGGACGCGAAAAACGGCGTGGCGCGCATCGATTCCTTCGGTCCTGTCAACGGTTCGGTTATCTCCGGGCGGGCAACCTGCCCAGACGGTTCGGAACAGTTCCGCGCCGTACTGAAACTAGCGGGACCCGGCAGGGCGGCGTTTTCCAGCCCGTCCGTTAAAGACCTTATTACGGGCAGGCAGTTGTTGAACGGCAGCGAAGAAGGCTGGACGCTCGCTGTCTGGACCGGGCACGGCACGGGGGAGCGGAATGCCGGCACGCAGCGCTTCACCATCGACACGGGCGCGCCCGAGCTTCCCTTTGGGCGCACGGCCGTCGCGCTCGAGGACTGGATCACCTTTTCTTACGAAGCCATGGCAGAGTGGCTGAACACCTGCGCATTGCACATCAAAGAGCGCGATCCAAGCCGGCTGGTGACGAGCTATGTGGGTTTCGTGTTCGCTACGCACAGTTCATGGGACTATGCCATGGACATGCAGAGGCTGGACATCAGCCTCGCCAATTCCCCGGCTATCGATGTCAACGCGTTGCAGGTCTGCGCCGCAGGGAACGACCTGACCTACCCTGCCTGCCCTGTGGACATGGCGCGCAAGTACGGCAAGCCGGTGTGGTCTTACGACCTCGTGGATTTCCCCTACGGGCTCCACTCCGGCTTCGAACCCATCTACCGGGCAAGCATGGCCTCGATCCAGCACGGCTCGAAAGCGATCCTGTATTGCGAATGGAACGGATTCCCGTACGACTACTTGTACTCGGTTTGCATCCCTCGTGTCGACCTCAACCGGATGCTGCGCGACGTGGATACAGCAATCCGTATGCTCGACGGCTACAGTCTCGAGACGAATGTGGCGCAACTCATGCCGCTCATGTCTTACTCGGTTGCGGACAAGGACGGATTCAAAGGCGATATGCTTGACAACGGCGGCCTCTATCACCTAATCCTGGATATGGGGCTGCTTCCGGACCTGTACACCCCCTACGAAGTGGGGAAGCAAGGGCAGAACTGTCTCAACAATTACAATATCCTCTTTCTGCCGGATTGTCCCGTCCTTCCCCCGGAGGTGAATGAGGCGATCGTTGCCTATCTCGACGGAGGCGGCGTGGTCGTCGCGTCGGGGCGGCTGCCGGAATATGATCTCGGCGGAGACCCGCTCACACCATTGCTTGCCGAACGGGTTCACAACGGCAAGTTGCTGCATTTCGCGACGAAGATTGGCAGGGAGTATTGGGGTACAGTGGACCGGATTCGCGAGTATGGCAACACGCCGCCAGTGCTGCTCGAAGCGCCTGGGTGTCCGCCCGATCCCGTCGCACGGCGCGTTCTGCGGGAACGCGTGGCCAAGGCGCTCGATGAGGCGTCTGCGCCATGGTCTGTCCGCCTGTCCCTGGACAATGGCGAAGTACATGTGGCCACATACCGGCGGGATGCGGATAAAGCGCCCCTGGTTTTTCTGGTCCACAAAGGGCCAGGGCGGTGCGTAGGTCTGCGTATAACCCTGGGGGAAACGCTCGGGGACGCCCCATGGGAGGCATGGCTTGATTTTGATAGGACGGAGCCGGTCAAAGTCGATGGGGAAGGCGCAGTTGCCGTCCCCGATTTCGCCCATACTTGCGTGCTGCGGCCCCAATCGTAAGCTTTCATGGAGCGGCTATGAAGGAAGGCGGCGATGAGGCAAACTGCTGCAAGCATGGCGTGGGTGGGGTTGGCATGTCTGATCGTGGCCTGTCCTGCAGTAGGAGAGGTTGAGGCTATGGCGGCTTCCATGAGCGGTCCTTCAGAAATGCTGGACCTGTCGCAGTTTCCTTCGAGCTTGTACGGGTGGCGTCCCTATGCGTGGATGTTGTTCCGGAGCGCTGAAACAGGGTCCGTGTTGCAGGCTGAGATCGGCCCCGTGCCGGCGCGCATACCGGGTTCGGTTCAGCAGGCGCTCTTGGACACGGGCTTAATCGAAGACTGGAATGTGGGCCTCAATTCCCGCGACTGCGCCTGGGTCGAAAACTACCATTGGCATTTCCGTACGGCCATTCCCGACGCCGTGTTTCCCAAGGCCCGCCCTGTCGTGCTCGACGCAAGCGGCCTTGACTACAGCGGTTGGGTGTATTTCGACGGGAGCGAAGTAGGCCGTTTTGAAGGGACGTTCGTCCCGAGCAAGTTCGACCTGACCCAACATGCGAAAGACCAAGATACGCACTATCTGGACCTTTTCTTCGAGGAACCGCCCCCGGAACAGAGCCAGATCGGGTTTACATCGAAATCCAAGTACCTTAAACCACGCTTTGCCTATGGGTGGGACTGGTGCCCCCGGCTCGTGCCCATCGGGGGATGGGACCGCTTGACGATCCGCGCAGGGCTCGACGCGGTCCTCAGCGTAGAACGCATCGGCACAGAACTCGCCGAAGATCTGCAGACCGGCAGCGTCGCGATCGAGATCGCGTGCAGCGTCCCCGAGCACCTGACCGCTGTGCAGGAGTTCGACGTGGCCCTGCTCGACGGCGCGACCTTGATCAGCTCGTCCTCCGCGACGCCGCACGGCGCAACAACGTGCATTTCGATCCCGGGTGTCTTGATAAAGCCTTGGCAGCCTAACACCAGTCCCGGCAACCCAGGCGGACAGGCCCAGACTTACACGGTCCGGATGCGGGCTCTCTCGAACACCGGCGCCGTTCTATGGGAACGGACTGCCAGAGTAGGTTTCCGGCGGGTCGAGTGGCGCCCATGCAAGGATGCACCTGAGGGGGCGCTGCCTTGGGTCTGCGTCGTGAACGGCGCGCCTGTCTTTCTCCAGGGGGTGAACTGGAATCCGCCACGGGCCAACTACATCGACAGCACTGATGAGGAGTACCGCCATTTAGTCGCCCTCTACCGGGACATGGGCTGCAATATCCTGCGCGTTAATGGCGTCGGTTTGCTCGAGCGCGAAGTCCTGTACGATGCCTGCGATCAGGCCGGCATCTTCATCTGGCAAGACTTTCCCTTATCCTCGTCCGGCATCGATAATTGGCCGCCGGAAGACGAGGAGGCGATCAGAAAGCTAGCGGAAACAGCGGAGTCGTTCATCCCGCGCAGGCGGCATCACCCTTCCCTTCTGTTGTGGTGCGGCGGCAACGAATTGCAGAGCGGTCTTGACGGCGAAAAGACGGGCGGCGGCAAGCCGGCCCCTGCGGATCACCCCTGCCTGGCAACGCTCGCAAGAGTAGTCGAACGGCGCGATCCGGACCGCAGATTCCTTCCCACCACGGCGTACGGACCGTTTTTCTATGCCCACCGAGAGAGCTTCGGAAAAGGGCTGCACCATCTTGTTCACGGGCCTTGGGGGATGTCCGCTTTCTCGGGGCTGCAGGATTGGAAGGACTACTGGGCGCACGAGGACAGCCTGTTCAGAGCCGAGGTGGGCATGCCTGGGGCTGCGCCTGTCGCGCATATCAAGAAGTATGCAGGCGGCGAACCCTGGTGGCCGCCGATAAGCCCTTTGTGGAAGCACTCCTGCGCCTGGTGGATTCAATGGAACCGCTTCGAGAACCAGCTCGCAGGACTGACGCCGGAGGAAGCGCTTGGCCGGTACGTCGCGCTGACCCAGGAGGAGCAAGCCGAAGCCCTGTCGTGGGCCGCTGCATGCTGCAAACGCCGGTTCCCTGCATGCGGCGGATTCATCATATGGCACGGCAACGACTGTTTCCCGTG
>CAZBQH010000156.1:0-10899 GCA_964493915.1 uncultured Nitrospiraceae bacterium | reverse complement strand
GCATCTTCTGCGGCTATCTATTGATTGCAACGACCATGGACAAGGGCATCCTTCAAGTCATGGAGTTCGCGGGCGACCCCTTTGCTCTCGCGTCCGCCTTTGCAGCGGCAATCGAACAGCGGAGTGCGGTTGGACTCACTCTGGTGCTTCAGGAAGAGGACCGCGCCCTACGCGAACTGGCTGTCGCGGCGGGCATTGCCCTTGAGCCTGTCCATTTCTCCGGAACGCTGCTGCTCATCAATACCATGCAACTACTCAAACGCCTTCAGCCGTACTTCGCAGAACGTGCGGGCATACTTGCCGCAGACCAACTCAGATTTGAGGAAGAAGGCGAGCAGTTTACGCTGACCCGGGACTTAGATACACACAGCGTGAAGGGCACGCAGGCATTTGCTGAACTGCTGTTTGGAAACCATGAACGGCCCTTAGACAACAACTGGACGACGTCGTTCTTTCCAGCGCCTGCCCTGCGTTACGGGATTAACTATGTCTAATCCCCTCGCTTGCTCAAGGGGCAAGCGCCAATCAGCCGAAGATAGACCGGAAGTAGTTCGGGTCATCCAGACAATGCAGGTCGTAGTTCACAAAATCGTCGATTTCCCCCTGCGTGATCCGAGATGTCGGTTTGGACGCACGGGGCAGCTTGCTCAGCCTGTTAAGAGATTCTGAAACGCGCTCGCCGAGCTGGCCTATGCGTTCCATCAGCTCGTCGGCGCTATGGCTCGCCTGTTTCTCCAATAACTCGTCAACGCGATCTTCGAGAAACGCGGTGAGCACGGCCATAACATGATTCCGCTTCTCGTTTTCCGTGCCTTTGGCCATAACCGTTTTCCTGAGAGGGAGGGCAATGCCGGAAAAGATCGCGACCATTTCACGACAGCGGGGGCAGGGACCGACAATAATGGCGCCGGGGGGCGGCTGCAGGATCCGGCCCCACGCGCCGCAGTGTGGGCACTTGACTTCGATCAGGGACTGCATCATAGCAACCTCAAGACGAGCGTTCCTCAAATCCGGCGGGATTATACCATGATTTGCCGTGATAGGCAAGGAGAAGAGCGGGTATACGTGATATTCCCAGCAAAAAATCAATAAAAATTGCCACACGTCGTTAACACTTCCTCGATTCAGCGTCCCCCTGAATCGCCGTCAACTGCCCTTCCAGACAAACTCTCCAAAAGAACTCTCCTCGTTAACAAGTCCACTCTTAAAAAATAGACCTTCTCCAATGCCTCGCAGCGTTGCCAAGATTTACTCTTGGACCCGAGTTCGGCATAATGACAGCATGGCTTTGCGCGACGCTGAGATCCGAGAAAGATGATGCAGGCGAGGTTGTGCCGCCATGGGCAGCTTCCGACCCCAACCCGGCCCTGAAGGAGCACAGAAGCAGTTTTCAGTGAATAAGAGCCGGTTTTGCTTGAGATTTACAGCATATGGAGACGCGACAATATGAGAAATTTGCGCAGCTATGTGGCACTGACCGTTCTTGGCCTTTGTCTGGGCGGCCCCGCAAACGCCCAAAAGGACGCCTCGGCGCTTACGTTCGAGAGGACCCGCATCGGGACGGCGACCTACGAGGCGGCCTCCGTGTTCGATGTGGACAGGAATGGGATACTTGACATTGTGTCCGGGGAGTACTGGTTCGAAGGACCCGATTTTACCACGCAACACAAGATAGGCGACATCCAGAAGGTCGAGGATTACTACGACGACTTCAGCAGCTACCCAATGGACGTCAACGGCGACGGCTTTCTCGACATTGTCAGCGGCGGTTGGTGGGGAGAGACTCTGCTCTGGCGCGAGAATCCGCAAGATCCCGCTGAACTCTGGAAAACTCACGATATCGACAAGACGGGCAGCATCGAACGTCCTTGTTTCTGGGATATTGACGGAGACGGCAACGTCGAGGTCGTACCCAATTGCCCTGGCAAGCCCTTTATGGTCTTTAAGCTCGTCACAGATGCCGGCGGGAAGGGTGCAGGCGAGTTCACCAAACACATCGTGTCGGACACCCCCCAAGGTCACGGCCTCGGGTTTGGCGACGTGAACGGCGACGGGCGCGGGGATCTTGTCAGCGCGGCGGGCTGGCTGGAGGCGCCCACAGAGGTTTTCGCCGAACAGTGGACATGGCACAGCTTCGTTGATGCGGCAAAAAACCAGCCTTTTGATTGCGGCAGCGCCAGCGTCCCCATGCTTGTGTACGACGTAAACAGCGACGGTCTCAACGACCTGATCGTAGGCCAAGGCCATGCGTACGGGCTCGCATGGCATCAACAAGGCAAGGACCAAGACGGCCATATCGTTTGGGCCGCCCACGACATCGATCAACATCGCTCGCAATATCACGAGCTTCAGCTCGTGGATATCGACAACGACGGCGAGCTCGAGCTGATTACGGGCAAGCGTTACCGGGCCCACCAGGGGCATGATCCCGGCGCGCTCGATCCGATCGGCACCTACTACTTTGACATCGACAAGACCCAGTTCAAACGCAACACCATCGACTACGGGCCCGCTGGAGAGGCCAGCGGCGTCGGCATTTACTTCTGGGTCGAGGATGTGGACGGCAATGGATGGAAAGACCTTGTGGCCCCAGGCAAAGACGGTCTGTTCCTCTTCAAAAACTTAGGCCCTGTGAAGCGGTAGCGCCCGAGCGGAAAAGGTGGACTGGACAAACCGTCCGCTTGTCGCACTGAAGGCGTAAAGCGCATCATAGGGACACGTCCCGTTGAATACGGCATAGGAGAGTATGCAATGGCTGAGAAAAGAATCAGCAGACGTGTGTTCGTTGGCGGGATGCTCGCCGGCGTCGCCGGCGCGGCATTGACAAAGCCGGGCCGCGCCTATGCGGCCCGCGTCGGCGCCAACGACAAGGTGCGTGTGGCTCTAATCGGTTGCGGGGGGATGGGCAATCGCCACCTCGAGGCGCTCGCAGTAAACCCGAACTGTTCCCTTGCCGCGGTGTGCGACGTATACACGCCCCGCTACGAGGCCGCCGTCGAGAAAGTCAAGGCGCTCACCGGCAAGAAACCGGACGGGTATCAGGATTTCCGCCGCGTACTTGAACGGCAGGACATCGACGCTCTCTTTTGCCCGACGCCCGATCACTGGCATCCGCTCCTGACTATTATGGGATGCCAGGCAGGCAAAGACGTATACGTCGAGAAGCCCGCCTGTCCAACGGTTGCAGAAGGACGCGCCATGGTCAATGCTGCGCGTCGCTACGGCCGAGTCGTCCAACTGGGCACGCAACAACGCTCCGTGACCATCTTCCAACGGGCCATGGAACTGTTGCACAGCGGGCAGATCGGCCAGATTGTCACAGCCACTGCCTGGGTCGGCGTGAACAGTTTCGGAATCGGTGAAACCCACAAACCAGTCCCTGAAGGCCTTGATTGGGACCTATGGCTCGGTCCTGCGCCCTGGACGCCCTACTCGCCCGAACGCCAGTTCGGCCACATGGGTTGGTGGGACTACTGCCGGGGCGGTCAGTTGACGAACTGGGGCGTCCATCTCGTAGACATTCTCCATTGGGGCATCGGACAAGACCGGCCTCTGAGCGTGCAGGCAACCGGCGGAAGCTACCGGGGCAACGCCGGCGCGCAAAACTACGAGACCATCGAAGCCGTCCTCGAGTATAAAGGCTGCACCGTCACGTGGGAACAGCGCTTCGCAAACGTCTATGAAGGCCACGGTTACGGCATGAAATTCCAAGGAACCAAGGGCCAGTTGCTTGTAGACCGCAATACCTTCGAGATCGTCCACGGGGAAGGCTCGCTCCCGGAATATGTCGGCGAGGGCGAGCGGTCATGGGCGAGTCCGCAGCATCACAACAACTTCTTCGATTGCGTACGCACAAGGCGTCGCCCGAATGCCGACATCGAGATCGGCGTCCGTTCGACGACAGCTATTCTGCTCGCCGGAATTGCGCTTCGGGTTCGCCGCAAACTCAACTGGGACGGAGAAGCGGAACGCTTTCTCCACGACGAAGAGGCCAACCGATACCTGTCCCGCGCCTATCGCGCACCGTGGCATCTGACGGTCTAACAGAGAAAGGGAAGCACCCGATGAAACGTCGATTGTCATGCGTTGCCGCTCTTGTTACGGCCTTGCTTATCTTGTACCCGTCTGCTGCATCCGCCGCGCCTGCTCTTGACGAACTGGTTGCGAACCTCGGCGGACAAGACGAGTTGGCGCGCGCTGAAGCACGCCAACTTCTGCCGCGTGAAGGCGCAAAGGCCGTCCCGGCTGTGCTGCCCCTCCTCGCCAGCGAAGATCCAGCCGTCTGGAACGCCGCTTACAACGTGTTGTCCGACCTCGCCAATGAAGTGTCGGCGTCTGGACGTGAAGAGGAACAGCAAGAAACCGCAAGGCACTTCATGACTCTGATCGCCCCCGAGCAACCCGACACGGTCAAAGAACGCGGACTGCGTCTGCTGCCCATCGTCGTCCCCGAAGGTTTTGACGTGGCGCCTGTTGCGGCTATGCTTGAGGATGCCGATTGGCGCGAACGCGCGCGTACGGCACTGCAGCAGATAGGCTCTCACGAGTCCGCTGAGGAACTTGCCAAAGCCGTTCAGGCCAGCGAACCGGATTTCCAATGCGCGCTCCTTAACGCGCTGGCGTTCCTCCATGCGCCCGAAGGTCTGGGCGAAGCCGAACGTTTGGCTGCATCGAGCGACCCGCGCGTCCGAGCTGCGGCTATACGCACACTCGCCTGGACCGGCGATACGAAATACGTCGAGCTGGCGATGGAAGTGCTCGGCAAAGCCGATGACGCTGGACGCCGCGAGACCGCCGACGCAGTCTTGCTGTTGGCCGATGCGGCAGCAGAACGAAATGATTTCGGCTCTGCAGCCCCTGTGTATCGGGCCGTCTTCGATCTGTCGGAAGACCCAGCCGTCCGAAGTGCGGCGATAATCTCCGTTGCCCGCCACGCCCCCCCTGAAGCATCTGGGGAAGTCGTCTCCGCAATCATGAAGGCCGTTACGGGGCCGAACGGACGTGAACTCGAACCCGCCGCGCTCGCCGCGTTCGAGGCCATGTCCGGAAAGGCCGCCCAGGAGGCCCTCATCGCCGCATATCCCAACGCATCGCCGGACATGCGCGGTGGAATGCTCGGCGTTTTTGGACGCAAGCACGACCCGGTCTTTCTTGATGTCATCGCGTCGGCAACCAAAAGCGAGGACGAGTTTGTGCGCAATCAGGCGTACATTGCGCTCGAGGAATCGCGGCAGCCCGGTGCGGTCAACATCCTACTGGCCATGGACGGCAACAGATGGTACGTCCTCGAAAGCCTGAAACGTATGGCGTTGGCGGCCAAGGTGCGCGGAGACAAGGCCATGATGGGCGCTGCCTACAGCGCCCTTTTCCGCGTATCTGATTCTGGAGCCGCCGCCGCACACGCCCTGAACGCAATGGTCGACAGTGGTCAACCTGATGCGCTTGCCCTCGTCATGAAGGCGCTCGACGAAGGGAAACTCGAGGGCGCGCCCATTCCAGCCTTGGCCAAAGCCGCTAAGGCGTTGTCTGCGGCCGGCCGGAATGACGACGCGAAGCGTCTGGCTGATTTCCTATTGGTTCAGGCAAAGACTCCGGAAGAGCTCCAGGAAGTGCTCGGGGCAGCCGCGCCGTTGGGCATATCCGGCTTGGGTAACCGCCTCGGGTTTATCAACGAATGGCAACTGGTCGGACCCTTCCCGTGGAGTGCCGACGGGTTCCAGACCACAAACATCGGCGAGCCGGACGTTGACCTGAGCGCCAGCTACAAGGTCAAGGGAAAAGAGCTTTCCTGGCGCGCGTGCACGATCGCCAATCCGCTGACCGGCGTCAATCTGATCGACCACCTGGACCAGGCAAGCGGCGCCTGCGGCTATGGCTTCGCAACGATCACGCTCGCTGAGGACGTGGATGCGGTCATCCGTTGTGGATCCGACGACGGCATCAAGATCTGGGTAAACGGTCAGAGCGTTCTCGAGAGGGATGTCGACCGGGGCATGGCGATTGACCAGGACCTCGCGCCCGTGAAACTGAAACAGGGGGAGAACAAGATCCTGGTCCGTGTTAATCAGGGCGGCGGGGGATGGATGTTCGTGCTGCGCGTGACCAAGCCCGACGGATCTCCGTTGGCATTCGACTGAGGCATTCAATCGAACACGACACGAGAAAACTACTGAGCAAGACGTGGGTGCGCACCTTGGCGGCCTTGGCGCTCGCCCTGGCGCTGGTCACGTTGTTCTCGCCGCGCACCGGCGCCGGATTCCCCATCTTCTGGCGGACAGCCAATCTCGCAAACGTGTTGCGCCAGATTTCGGAGACAGGGATCCTGGCGGCGGGTATGACTCTCGTCATCATCAGCGGGGGCATCGACCTTTCGGTTGGCTCGCTGCTGGCCCTGGCAGGCACCGTCTTCGCCCACACCTACATCCAACTCGAATGGCCGCTCGTCCTGGCCATGCTGACAGCTGTGGCAGCAACCTCGGCTTTTGGACTGGTCAGCGGGGCCGTCGTCGCACGCCTCAACCTGCAACCGTTCATCGTAACGCTTGCAGCGATGATAGGCAGCCGCGGCTTCGCCCGTTGGCTTGTAAACAACGCTACCATTGACGTCGGTCTGGGAGAAGACGCCGTGGCCCGCGTGATAGACTTCATTGCGCAGAAGACTGTTGTGGTCCCCAGTTTCCTGGCTGTTGCGGCGGCGGCCTTTGCACTGTTGAATTGGACGCGTTTCGGCCGCTACCTCCGCGCCGTGGGCGGCAGCGAGGAAGCAGCGCTACTTTCGGGCATCAACGTAGGTTGGGTCAAGACGCGCGTGTACCTCCTGTCGGGCGCTTTCGCAGGCGTGGCAGGCGTACTGCATGCTGCTCAGACCCATCAGGGAAGCCCGAACGCAGGGGTATCCTACGAGTTGGATGCGATCGCGGCAGCTGTCATCGGCGGCACGAGCCTGGCCGGGGGCAGGGGCGGGATCGTCGGCACGGTCGTTGGAACGCTCGCCCTCGGAATGTTGTCCAATCTGCTGGGCCTGAACAACGTCGATGAAAACATGCAGTGGATGCTCAAGGCCGCCATAATTGTACTGGCAGTGTGGTTGCAGATGGCCGGCATCCGTAGAAGCATTTGAGACCATGCAATACGAGGAGTAGACACCGATGATCGGAAATCGATTTGCAGCGGCGTGCAGCTTGTGTATGGCGTTCATGATTGGCTGCGGACAAGAGCAGACAGCGCTCGAAGGCGACCAACAGTTTGTGATTGCTTTCTCCCAGTGCAACAGCGCTGAACCTTACCGGACGATGCAGAACAATATTCTCGAGCAAGAGATCAAAGAATATCCTGATTGCGCGCTGGTCATTCACGACGCCCAGCAAGACAACGCCCGTCAGATCAGCCAAATCGAGAACATCATGTTACAGGACGTGGACCTGCTTATCGTGGCGCCGAACGAGGCCGCGCCGCTCACGCCGATCGTGAGGAAAGCCCACGAAAAAGGCGCCATGAAGGTCATCTGCCTCGAACGGGATCTCGCGGCTCCTGTCTACGACATGTTTGTGGGGGCCGACAACCAAGCCATCGGCGAGATGGCGGGCGAATTCGTGAAGGACTACGTGGAGACGAAAGGCATCGAGGGGCCGGTCATTGTCGAGATGAAAGGCTTGCTCGGCAGTCCGCCGCAGGAGGAACGGCATGCGGGCGCCCATCAGCACATCGATCAGATACCCGGGGCTCGCGTTATCGAGGAAGTGGCAAACTGGCTCCAAGACGAGGCCAAAAAGCGCATGGAAACCATCCTTCAGGCGAACCAGCGGATCGACGTAGTCTACGCCCACAACGATCCCATGGCGGTCGGGTGCTACCTGGCCGCCAAAGAGGCCGATCGTGAGAAGGAGATGATCTTTGTGGGCGTCGATGGTCTAGGCGGCCCCGCAGGCGGCATTAAGAAGGTGATGGACGGCGTGCTCCAATGCACCTTTATCTATCCCACTTGTGCCGCCGAAGCTCTCGAATACGGCGTAAAGATGCTGCGCGAGGAGGAAGTGCCCGAACGGGTCATTCTACAGCCGCAGAAGATCACGCCGGAGAACGCTCAAGAGTGGTACGAAACAGCCACTATCGAGGCACCGTGACTGCTAGACAGAAAGCCGGGCAGCCGTTGCCGCGCCGCGTACGAGGCTTACTTGCGTTATGCGCGTTCCTCACAGGTTGCGGCACGAGCATCCATGACGAGGCGGCCAGGGGCAACCTGGAACAGGTCGAGGCCATGCTCGACAAGGATCCGGCCCTCGCCGACGCGCCGAACGCCGAGGGTAAAACACCGCTTTTTTATGCAATCACCAACGGACGCGAGGCCACTGCCGAGACGCTGCTTGCACACGGGGCGGACGTCAATGCTCGGGACGTCACCGGTTATACGCCTCTGCACGTCGCAGCCACCTTGGGGCGCACCGGCGAAGCGGATCTCCTACTGAAACACGGAGCGGATCTCGAGGCGCGGGACCATTTCGGCGACACGCCGCTCCACGCAGCAGCCCTCTTTGGAAAGGACTGCGCGATCAAGTTTCTGATCGAACGCGGCGCAGAGCTCTATGCCCGCAATGACGACGGCCTCACGCCGCTGGACCTTGCGAAACGCGCACGCAAAAATGGGACAGCCGCACTGCTGGAAAAACTCGATACGGAATCTGGCGACACAGACGGCCAATAGCTGCAGCGGACAATCTGGCATCGATCCAAGACCGATACATATCAGAGCAGAAATGAACGACAAAAAAGACGAAAAGCCCGGAAGCTGGCCCGTTAAGGCCTACCAGAATACCGAGTTCCTGGCCAGCCGGGACGGGCGCGCCGTGCGCATCCTCTGCGAGTTCCAGGAACCGGAAGCGCGGTTCCGCAAACTGAATGTCAGGCGGACTGTTGTTTTCTTTGGGTCCGCGCGGACGCTGACGCCGGAATCCGCCGAGGCCAACCTGCAATCCGCGCGGAAAGCCCTTAAGCGCCAGAAAGGGCAGGCGCACGAGGAACTCGAATGCGCGTATGAAGAAGCCAAGCGTGATGTGGCGATGGCGCGTTACTATCGCGATGCGGCATTGCTTGCAGAGAAGATAACGGGTTGGTCGCTCGGATTGCCCCCTGCCCAACGCTTCATTGTGTGTTCTGGCGGCGGACCGGGCATTATGGCCGCTGCGAGCGAGGGCGCGCGCCGCGCAGGAGGCATCTCGATAGGACTAAACATCAGCCTACCCTTTGAACAAAAGCCAAATCCGTTCCAGACAAGGAAGTACACCTTCGAATTCCACTATTTCTTTATCCGCAAGTTCTGGTTTTTCTACCTCGCACGGGCGTTTGTTGTATTTCCCGGCGGCTTCGGCACCTGCGACGAGCTCTTCGAAGTGCTGACTCTTATACAGACGCGCAAGACCTCCAAACATATGCCCGTCGTCATGTTCGGCTCGTCATTCTGGAAAGAGGTCATCCACTTCGACGCCATGGTCAAGTGGGGCGTTATCGACCGAGACGACTTGAATCTCTTTCAATTCGCGGACAGCGTTGACGATGCTTTCGAATACCTTAAGAACGAACTAGGCCGGTACTGACTCAGGCGACTGCCATGGAAAATCCAGACAACAAAACCGTCGTCATCTATACGGACGGCGGATGCGATCCGAATCCAGGCGCCGGAGGATGGGGCGCGATACTCGTCCAAGGTCGCCGTGCAAAGGAGTTGTCGGGCGGAGCGCTTCACACCACGAACAACCGGATGGAACTGACAGCGGCCGTCGAGGCGCTTAACGCGCTTAAGCGTCCCTGCTCGGTCCTTCTGACCACGGATTCCGAATACTTGCAGCGGGGCGTCACTCAGTGGCTGGCCGATTGGAAACGCCGAGGGTGGAAGCGTAAAACGGGCGAAGTCAAAAATGCTGACCTCTGGAAAGAGCTTGATCGCCTGACCTCTTCGCACGACGTCCGCTGGCGCTGGACGCGCGGCCATGCAGGCGACCCGCTCAACGAACGTTGCGATGAATTAGCCCAACAGGCGATTCAACGCCTCAAGAGCCCGCGTTAGCAGCGCATCGACCCTTTTGACCGGATCACTAAGACCGTGAAATACTGAGGCGTATCCAGGGAGGGTGGATAGATGCCGCTGCTAAGGAATAGACGCCGCGCAGTCCCCTATTACCTCATTCCCATCATGTTCGGCATGGGAGGGCTTCTATTCGCCCGGGAAATCAACCACCCCGTTCTTCAGGCTGCCATGGCCATGATCTGCATTTCGGTGCCTCTGTTCGTTGGAGGCTATGTACTTACACGCCTTCACAATAGGGGAATCGAGCAAATCGTTCTCGTCGCTGGCTTGTTCATGTTGACAGCCGGCGCGGCAATCGTCGTCTCCGGCCTGCCGGAAACTCTCGCGGTCCTGTCCGCGCCGCACCGTCCCATAGCCGCGATATCGCGGTGGCTGGGGATGAGCAGCCTGCTGGTTGGCATTCTGGCCGTGCTCTTCTCGATCGTTAACGTCGAGGAGGCAATCGAAGAGGTCGGCGACCGCTTCCTGCACCTGGCCCAGCACATGAGCGACGGATTCCTCGTTGCATCGGCAGATGGCAAGGTCGTCATGGCCAACGACCGGTTTTTTGATATGACGGGTCTGAAAAGAGAGGAGGTTGTAGGCCGTCGTGTAAAGGGCTTGGTCGAACACCTCCACCTGGGAGCGGCAGCAGACGCCGCCGACAGGAGAAAGATCGCCGAGTATCAAGTCAGCTGGACCATGCAAGGAGAGGAACGCCGCTTTTGGGTAAACAGCGTCCCAATCCACACCAGGAAGGGGCGCCGTGCAGGAACCCTAGCAGCCCGTGGTAAAACTTCGAATTGGCCCTTGACAAATGGGTGGTTGTTTTGCACATT
>CAZBQH010000155.1:0-5156 GCA_964493915.1 uncultured Nitrospiraceae bacterium | reverse complement strand
GCCGTCTCATTCGCCCTCAAGGCAAGCTCACCCTCAGCATGACCCCAAACCACAAGGTACAACAAGACATCGTTCAGTACCTCAGCGCGGTTCAACAAGCTGCATGACAACCCCCCAAACCAGCCGAAAACCTCCGCCGGTTATGCAACATTAGGGTATAGTCCCTTGTAATTCATTGAATCTCTCCCGCCACAGGGCGGTCGCCACCCCCAAAACGGCATAACAAAGGCAGTTGCCGAGTTTGGGCGCATCGCTGGGTCGAGTCACGGGCCTTCCCTCGGCTCCTAGGTGTTATGGGTGTGGACTGCGCATGCGGCGACTGTGCTCGGTGTGGCGTCAAGTTCGCTACTGACTAGCAGGACCGGTTGCGACGCTTCAGACCTTTCTTGACTCCTTCGAATTGAGGATGCTGCGTGTTCTATGCCGGTCCCCTGAAACGCGGAACTCAATTCCGCCGCATTACTGATAGAGCGAGAAGAGAACGGAGGCGACACACAAAGCAAACTGAAGAAGAAATCCCCCAGCATAAGCGCCTTGCCATGCGGGGCGGGTATATTGCAGCCCCGACGCTCGCCGAAAGCGGCGGTTCGCCGGAGTGGTATGAATGGCTCCGCGGACAGGACTCGAACCTGTGACCTAGTGGTTAACAGCCACCCGCTCTACCAACTGAGCTACCGCGGATCACGTTTGCAGGAAACGAAATGCTATCATATCCGGATGACAGGGGTCAAATGAAAACGGGGAAAGCAGGCCTTGATGTCCGGGCGGATTCTGGTCGTACAACTGGGCGGGATCGGCGATCTGATGCTCGCGTGCCCTGCGCTCGAGGCGCTGGGGCGCGAGGGACCGGTGGAAGTGTGCGGGCGTCCCGACCGCCTTGCCTTGTTGGTTGCAGGCGGCATCGCAGAGGCGGCCTATGATGCGGATGCAGTAGGCCTCGATTCGGCTTTCGCCGCGCCAAACGAACGCTTCCGGGCCTTTGCCTCGCGGTTTGCGCGGGCGGTTTTGTGGATGAGGGACGCCGCGCCGCTTGTCGAGGCACTGCATGCGTCCGGCGTGGCTGATGTGCGGGCGTTTCCGGGTTTGCCTCCAGATGGATGGAAGGGTCACGCCTCGGCTTATTACCTCGGTTGCTTGGGATATGGTAAAGGCCGTCCATTTCGGATGCAGGTGTCCCCTGGTCCGCAGGTTCACGACGTGGTCATTCATCCCGGGAGCGGAGGCGCACGCAAGAACTGGCCGTTGGCGCATTTTCGGAAGGTTGCGGCCGCGCTTGCGGAGAAAGGGTGCCGTGTAAGGTGGCTTCTGGGTCCAGCCGAGGAAGGATTTGTCTTGCCTGAAGACTCGGTGCGACTCAACGCGGCCTCGCTGGTGGACCTGGCCGGCCAACTCGCTGCGACAGGCCTTTACATAGGAAATGACAGCGGCGTCACGCATCTTGCTGCCGCCGTAGGATGCCGCGTAACGGCCGTTTTCGGGCCGACGGACCCGGAGGTATGGGCACCCAGGGGCGGAAACGTGCGGGTTGTGCGGGGAGACCCGTGGCCGAGGGTGGGTCAGGTGATAGCAGCGGCGCAGGCCGACGCAGAGGCGCTGAAGAGCGGGGGCAAGAACAGACATAGGGGACGAGAGGCGAAGGTTGAAAAACGGGCCGACGAAAACCCTCGCAGCGGCCCCGAAGGCGTGTAGAGTGCGTGTGAAAAAGGCCAGACTCCGCAGGGGATGCGCCCGCTGGCTAGCCTTTGACGACGCCGAGGGGACGGATGCGCGCCACGCGGCGGCCTAGCCCTGCCCTTTCTACGACGTCGACGACCGTGTCGATGTCTTTGTAGGCATTGGATTGCTCCTCGACGACCGTTTTCTTGGTGCGGGCCATTACGATGATCCCCTGCTCGGCCAACTCGCGGATGATCGCGTCAGCCTGGACTCCTTTGCGGGCGGCCGTGCGGCTTTTTACACGGCCGGCGCCATGACAGGAGCTGCCGAATGTGGTGCTCAGGGCTTTTTCTGTGCCGACGCAGACGTATGAGCCGCTGCCCATGTCGCCCGGGATGAGGACAGGCTGGCCGACATGGCGGTAAGGGACGGGGATCTCGCTTCGTCCTGGGGGAAAGGCGCGCGTGGCGCCTTTCCGATGGACGCACAGGCGTTTGCGTGCGCCGGCCACGTCATGGATCTCGAATTTGGCGATGTTGTGGCACACGTCATATAGGAGGCGCGCTTTGAGCGTCTCTTGCGATATGCCGAGGGTTTTCGCGAGGGCCTTGCGCGCGAGGTGGGTCATGACTTGGCGGTTGGCCCAGGCGTAGTTGGCTGCCGCCGCCATCGCGGCCAGGTACTCGCGGCCTTCGCGGGAATGAACTGGGGCGGAGCAGAGCTGTCTATCAGGGAGCCGAATCCCGTAACGCGCGGCGGCGCGGATCATCACAGCAATGGAATCGTCGCAGACTTGGTAGCCCAGGCCGCGGCTGCCGCTGTGGATGGTCACGGTGAGTTGATTTGCGGAAAGACCGAACGCCTGCGCCACTTCTGGGTCGTAAATGTGCTCGACGGCGCCGAGTTCGAGGAAATGGTTGCCCGAACCGAGGGTACCGAGTTGGGTTTCACCGCGGCTTTTAGCGCGATCGGAGACGGCATCGGCATCGGCGCCGGGAAGCCGGCCGTTTTCCTCGCAGTGATCAAGATCGGACTGGACGCCGTAGCCCTGTTCGACGGCCCACTGGGCGCCGTTTTCGAGCACTGTCCGCATATCTCCCGGGCTGAGCCGGGGAATGGCGCCCTCGCTTCCTACGCCGCAGGGAACGTCGCGGTAGAGACCCTCGACAAGGTCGCGAAGGCGATTGCGCACATCATGGTGCTGTAACGCTGTGGTAATAAGGCGAACGCCGCAGTTGATATCGTAGCCAACGCCGCCCGGGGAAATCACCCCGTCTTGGTCAGGGTCTGTGGCGGCCACGCCGCCGATGGGGAAGCCGTAGCCCCAGTGGGCGTCGGGCATGGCAAGCGAATGGCCGACGATCCCTGGCAGACAGGCGACGTTGGCCACCTGCTCGGTCACTTTGTCGCTTTGGATCTTGCGGATTAGACGGTCATCAGCGATGATGCGCCCTGGAACGCGCATTGCTCCCGTCTTCGGGATTTCCCAGGTTGTATCGTCTAAGCGTATGAGTTCCATGGCAGCCTGGCTCCGACAGGGACTTGCGGCAGAACGAATAGGTTCTACAGATCAAACAAGATGCACGCGGTCCAACCTTCCTGCGTCCTGCGGACTGCGGCCTGGTGATGGGTTGCAGCTTTGACTTCGGCGGCACGTTTAACGGGATTGCATGTGTATCCCTTGATGCGCGCGTGCAATTCGGTCGATCCAAGCGACTCGAAAGCAAAGACAGATCCGATGAAACGCTCAACATCCATAAGATAGATGAGCTCTTGAAGCCACTGAACCAGGAGCGTCTCGCGATCGGGGGCGCGTAGCGACACTTGCCGTTCGATACTGGTCTGTTGGCTTGCTTCTTCGAGTGCAACGGCGTACAAGGCCTGTGCAGCGCTTTCGAAGAGCGCCTCGAGAGACGCACCCTCGCACTCAGCGAGGACGTCCGCCGTATGTTCAAGCAGCCGGTATCCCATCAGGGCAGGCCTGCAGCTTATGCCAGGGGACGGTCGAGCTTGCTGGACCTTTTCGCAACACGCCGTCGTGCTTATCGCTGAATCTGAGCCAAGAGCGTATACGTGAACCGCACGCCAAGCGCCAATTCGAATGCCATGGCAACAGGCATCTGGAGCAAGTCGAGCGAGACGATGCGCCCTTGCTTGAGCCGGGCAATCTGCCTGCGCCGGTAAGCGTTGAAGCGTCTCCGCTTAGCTACATACCGTATGGCGAGCTCTTCGTAGCGGTTGACGAGTCCTTCGCGAATATACTGCTCGGTTCTATGGACTGTGGCCATGTTGGGCATCTGAACGTCGAGAGAACGCACGAATTGGTCAATTTCCTGAGCTTGGCGCAGCAGTTTGCCGTAAAGCCTTGGCTGCTTGCAGCGGTTTGCCAAGTTCTGCAGTTGCTTCGACGCGGCAGTCAGCATGGCGCGGGCCTCTTGTTTCCTAACTTCGTACTGGCCAACGACGCTGCTCTCGGCGAAGCGGTTTCGCAGATCAGCCCACCACGTCCTGAACTCTGCGAGCGTAGCCCAGCGCGGGTCATCCGGTTTGCGGGTAAGCAACCAGATTTCCTGGAACTCGAAGAAGAGCTGGGCCCAGACTTTTACGCCCCAAGCCAAGTCTTTCAGCCGGCGCCGGCCATAGCGCAGAATGCTCTCCCTGGGAAAGATGGGTCTGCGCGACTTCCGATCTTTCAGCCGAAGGAGGGCGGTGGCCATCGGGTGGGTTCGGGCCAGGGTGGCATAGCGGTACCACAGATACGTCGTGAGCATGCGCCAATAGGCGTGGCGCGGGACCCTTAGCAGCAGGTCGACAATGTTCTCTTTGGAGTAGAACATGTCATGAGCTTCACAGAAAGCCTGATACCACTCGCCAGGCGCCATTAGAGGATGGTCAAAAGTCTCGTGCGTGCCGTCGTAGTTGTTCACGTCCGCATCGACAGGTATGGATTTCCGATACATTTCGAGGTGGTCGCGCGAGCCCGGCAATGGCGTCATCATGAAGAACGACGCCTCGTCGACGCGGATTTTATCGCGCAAAGTGGCGATGTCGTGCCGGACGGATTCGAGGGTGTCGAAGGGCAACCCGATGATGTAGCCCACATGGACCAGAACGCCGTGATCGTGCCACTCGCGGACCATTCTTGCGTAATCGTTAACATTATTCTGACGTTTGCCAATGGCCTCGATGTTTTTCGGGTTTACAGCTTCCATGCCGACAAACACCATGTAGCAACCGGCTTTCGCGGCTTTGTCCATGAACCGCGGGATCAAGTAGGCTTTTGTGTCAACCTGCATCATGAAGTCGATTGCAATGCCCTGGCCGCGCAACGCAATAAGCCCGTCGAACAGCTTTTCCCATACCGCACTTCGCGACAGATTGTCGTCCGTGAAGAAGTAGGATGTGACGCCTTTGGGGTAGTTGCTGACGATGCTTTTCAGGATGGATTCCGCGCAGCGACTACGCATCTTTCGGCCTTGCACGTTGATGATGGTGCAGAA
>CAZBQH010000154.1:0-15064 GCA_964493915.1 uncultured Nitrospiraceae bacterium | reverse complement strand
GATGCGGACCCCTGCCATCTCCTGGAACGCTCTGTTTCGGCTTACATAGGTGATATAAGGATGGCTCAAGCTGTGACCGCCGACGCTGTGGCCTCCCTTGATGAGTTTCGCGGCGATCTCGCGGAAGGGAACGGCATGCGGGTCGGCTACGCCGTTACCGTTGAGGTACCACGTGCCTTTGAGTCCGGCGGCCTCAAGATGTTCCTTCATCACCAGGTCATTGGGCTGGTTATCGTCCCAGCGGCTTGTCAGCCCATGTGAATAACCTTCGAATAAGGGCATAAGCATGACCTGGGCGCGGGCTGCCGCCTCTTGATCCGCGAATTGGATCGTCACGCTCTGCTCGTAGTTCTCGGGCGGGAACTGCCAGTCGACGTGTTCCATGGACGCATTTCCTGCAGGTTCTGCAAAGCCCAACACTGCAAGGCCCAGCATGGCAATCACTGGGATCATGCACACTCCCCTTGTTTCTACCGGACGGCAGAATAGAAAGGCCTGGCGTTGCGCCTTTAGACTCGCCAGGCCTTCTTCATGTTACGCCTTAGCCTTTGCGTCGGTTGCCAGGCTCAACCCATGCCGCCAAGGTAGTTTATCCACTGCGCGCCCGCGAAGCCAAGGGGCTGCAGCGGCGAGCCCGGGAGCAACGGGGTGCGGATGCACGGATACTTCTCGCCGTACTTGACGAACTCGACGTGGCCGTCCAGGTACAACACGTTCGAGCCGCCGGGGACGTGATTGAAGCGAGCTACGGCCTGGTCCGGACCAGTATCCTGGATCGACATATTGTTGTTGTCGCCCCAGAAGTCGAACATAACCACCAGATCGCTCTGGGCTTGAGCGCCCGCTGCCGGATTGTTGATGTCGGTGATGAAGAAGCGCTCGATGCCTTCTCTCAGGCGCGAGTAGCTGGTAGGCAATTCCGAGCCGTCGTCATCGCCCCATCCCCAGGGACGCGGGCTGCCGAGGTTAATGATTGCCATCGGGATGTCCTCGTCTCCAACGCCTCTATACCAACATGTCCCGTAACACCAGTGAGGGCAACCCACGCTTTCCATGGTGGCCGTGTCATATTGCTCGATGACCCCGGCGGTCCCGTAGTACGTCGGCCATGACCATGCACAGAAGGCCGTGTCGTAAAACTGCGACATGGTCTTCACGGCGTACGGCATGTAGAGGTAGGAGATGGGCATACTAAGCAGCGAGTAGCGGCATGCGTTGTGGGCGCCTGTACTGCCTGTAATGCGCTCGACCTGCGCAGAAAAGTCTTCCTCGATTCCATAGGTCTGGGGTTCGGGGTCCCAGCTCAATTGCAGGGTTCCGTCTGCTCGGCTGTCGGATGGACAGATGGTGATGTTCGGGTCGGTCCAGTAGTCCGGATACAACACATCGGCCCCGATGCCATACAGCCAAGCCTGCCGGTTGGGCCGCCAATGCTGCCCAGGAGGCAGCATGCCGGACTTCTCCTCGCTCGAGTACATCTTCAGGATAAGGCCCCACTGCTTGAGGTTGTTGGCGCAACTGGCCCGCCGCGCCGCTTCCCGCGCCCGCGACAAAGCCGGAAGCAGAATGGACGCCAGGATGCCGATGATGGCAATGACCACCAGCAGCTCGATCAACGTAAATCCTGTCGTTTTACTTCTCATTGTAAATCCTCCTTTCGTTGACGCTCTGGTCAACACATACCCAATGACTTCTTTCCCTTCAGACACACCAAAACGACTTATCTACAAAGGCTTCGGTGCGCGGGGCCTGGAACCCACGGCCTCTGCCTCAGCGACCTTTCTTATCTCCCCCGTGTCTGTTCTCAGCGGGACCGGCAGCATGTAGACGACACTTCCATCCAGCTCCCCGCGCATATGCTGAGCCAGCAGCTCGACGGCGATCTCGCCGGCTCGTCCAAAGTCGGGGTCCGTCGTCGGGAAAAGGGGCCGCCCTGAGCGGCCGAACCCGAGGTTGTCGAACCCCACAACCCGCAGTTCCTCCGGAACGTCGTAGCCGAGCGCCCGCGCCGCATGAACCAAGTCCAGCGCGCTCCCGTCGTGAAGCGCAATGACGGCCGTCGGCCGGTCTTTCATGTCCTTCCACTTGAGCAGGAGCGACTCCGCCTCGTCTTCGTGCTCGTCGACAATGAGGTGCATGCGCCAGTGATCGGCGGCCCGAGACGCAATTCCCACGGCCCGCAAGGCGTCCCGATAACCGCGCAAGCGCTCATGGGTCGAGCGATGCATCGGCTCGCCTCCTTGAGGAAACTCTGCGTCGATGAAGGCGATTCGCCGGTGGCCCTCGCTCAACAAGAACTCGGTCATGTCGTATCCCGCCCGGTAATTGTCGAAAACGACCTGTGACCGGGCCTGTTCCGGATAGGCAATGTCGACTAAAACGATGGGGAAGTCCCGGAACTCGGTTTTGAGGTAGTCGTCCCGGAGTTGAGTGCGCATGCGGGTCACTGGATTGAGCACAATGCCGCGGCAGCCTGCCTGGATAAGGCGCGCCACCTGCTGGCGCTCTGTTTCGTAGCTGTAGTCTGCTGTGGCGAGCAGCACGTCCCATCCGTGTCTGCGCCCGGCCCGTTCGACCCCGGCATAGATGGACATGAGGCACCCTACGGACACGGCAGCAGGGACGACAAAACCGACAGCATCAAGCTGTTTGCCAGAGTTTGCGGCTGAACGTTCAGTTACAAAGGTACCCCTCCCGTGCTGCTTTTGAAGCAAGCCTTGGGCGGCCAAAACGCTGAGAGCGTTGACGATCGTTGTGCTCGATACGTCATATTGTGCCTGTAATTCGCGGACACTGGGCAATTGGCCACCCGGCGAGATGCGCCCGTTGGCAATGTAATCCTCACTGATGCGTCGCGCGATCAGGGCAGGTAACGTATTGGCCATGAGCGGGGCAACTCCTGATTTGATATAACGTACAGCCTAAGTGTACGTACACATCATTCTACCAGAAATCCCCTGGATGTCAAGCAAAAAAAGAGGATTATTCTGAAATGCACGAAAGCCCTTTAGCGACAACACGTTGGGCAGGCATGGGCAGGTCTCTAATCTGCGGCAACGATCTCGATCTGGTCTAACAGAACGGTCACGGCATTCCCCGAAAGCGTTCTGAAGGCGAGATCAAACGCACCGTCGGCCGGCGCCGTGAAGACGGCGCTCTCGACATAGTCGTAAGGGAGGGTATGCAGGCCTATGTCCTCGACGGGGGGAAGGTCATGAGCGGAAACAATCGTCTCTCCGCCAAGGCTGACTTCGAGGCGGGGCTGGCGGTCAGGCGCGTTGTTGTGGCGGGCGTTTTCGTAGAAGGTCACCCGGTAGCGCTTGCCTTTCTCGAAACCCTCTACGCGTTGCCGGAGTTCGCAGATGTTCTGCATGAGGGCGACTTGCCGCCCGTCCGGGATGATGCCGTTGTCCGCGAAGGGATACTGCGGGGCCTGCCGCGTGTCAGATACGGCCCACCAAGGGTTGATGCCCAGGTTGCCCGAGTAGGTCCAGCCGGTGATCCCGGATCCGTCCTTCGGCGCGTACCCCGGACTCTGATGGTAGACGTCCACTTCGAAGCTCGGGTTTTCGACGACGGGTGCGGCTGCGGCAGAGACACCCTCGAACGCCGTTAGAGCAACGCCCAAAGCGGACAGCGTGTTGCGCAACATCCTCTTGCTCCCAACAAAAGCCTCGTTTCAGAAGACAGGTCTAGATCACGCGGGGACTCGGCTCGACGGGCGTCAAGCGCGCTTGATGTTCCTTCAGCAACCTGCGGTGATCTTTCATCACATCCGCATACTTCGATTGTTGATAAAGGTTCTCCGTTTCCCACGGGTCAGCCTTCATGTCAAAAAGCATTTCGACCGGATCGTCCTGGTAATAGACGTACTTGAACTGTTCGGTACGCACCATGCGGCCGATGCGGAAGGTCTCGGCGACGACGTATTCGCGCCATTCCGTTTGGCGGCCCTCGAGCAACGGACGTAAGCTCATGCCCACCGACTGGCTCGGCATGTCAATGCCCGCATAGTCGCAAAACGTGGGCATCAGATCTGCGCCCGACACCAAGTGCGTGGCGTCGCGCAAGCCTTCGCCGATTCTGCCGGGACACGAGATGACGAACGGGACCTTAACGGATTCTTCGTAGGGATACCATTTCTGGACGTGCATGTGGCGGCCCCGGCCCTCGCCGTGGTCGGCTGTGAACACAACAACGGTGTCTTCGAGTCGGCCGGCATCCTCGAGGGCGTCGAGTACGCGTCCGATATCTGCGTCGGCCATCTCGACCTGCCTGTAATAGGTGTAGATATAGTACCGCCACTGATCGTCGTCGAACTGGGTGAACCGTTTGTTGGCGAGCTCCTTGGGTTCGGGCGGAGCGGCGCGGTGATTCGGCGGCAGCGCGGGTAGTTGGCCGTCCAACTCCGGGAATGGAAGGAGCTCAGGAACCAGGAGCTTGTTGCGGATCGCCCAATAGCAGATGTCGTGGGGCTGCATGAGCGAGGTGACCAGGAGGAAGGGGCGGTCGCTTGTGCGATTCGTCAGCCAAGCCTCGGAAGAACGCGACACGACGTTGTCGACGAGGTCGCCTTGGCCTTGGCCCACGGGCAGCACCTCAAAACCGTCCAGGCTGATCGGATAGGTCAGGGGCAGGTGCCATTTCCCGCAGTAAACCGTGTCGTAGCCATGTTGCCGAAACCATTGCCCCATGTCCGGCACCGATCGGTTGACGGCGCAGTCGTTGACGATCACTCCTGTCTCGACCGGCATCCGGCCCGTAACGAGCGAACTCCGGGCCGGCGAACACACAGGATTGGTGCTGTGCGATTCGAGGAAAGTGACCCCACGAGAGATCAGCCGGTCTATGTTCGGCGTATGCACATCTGGACAGCCATGGGCTGAGATCGCGTCCAACCCAAACTGGTCGCAGACGATCACCAGGAAATTCGGGTGTTTGTCGGTTTTTGGGGTCTGCGCGTATGCCCGTTTTGGGAACGCCAGTCCCTCGAGCGCCATCCCTGCACCTATCGCCCCGGCCTGTAGGAACTGCCGTCTGCTCGGCGTATGCCCGGTGCCGCTGGGCTTGTTTTTCATAAGGCCCTGCTCCCTTGTGCGTTGGCCGTTGCTGCTGGTTCGAGGATATAGGCTTCGATCCCCGCGACGGCGAACAATGGACGTCCTGTGTCATCGGTCCAATAGACCCGGGGCAGGTTGCCTCGGCCGATGAGCCCGTAAGCGTGAAGCGTCACAGGTTCTCCGCCTTCCTCCACCCACCGTGTTCTCCGGACACGCCCCTTTTCTAGTTGAACCCAGTTGGTGCGCTGCACATTTTTCGCGCCGAGCAACACCTCCGTGGTCTCGCGGAACGACAGCGCGTAATCGGTCTTGACCTGGTCAAAGTGGTCAATCAAGGTGAAGCGCAGCGGCTCGAAGGGCTCGCGGGGAAGACGCTGAACGGCGTCGAACAATGCCCAATTGAGCGTATAGGCCCCTGAAATCGGCATGCGCCGGCCGTTCTTGCCAAATACGACAGCCCCGTCCTTCCTAGCGGCTGTCTTGGCTACATGGGAAGAGGGGAAAGCTTTGCCGTTCTTGTCCAGAATGTCGGACGTGAAAGACCACTTGGCCGGGGTGCACAACGGGCTGCTGTCGCATTCGAGCGTGCCCTCGGCCCGGAAAAGGCTGCCCCCGGGGTTGGTTTTCTCATAGACTACGCTCAATACCGGCCCGTTACCGCTCCCCACGTGTCTCGACAGCCGCATGTTGCCGGCGCGCCCGCACCGGCCTGTCAGGGTATATGTTCCGTAAGACAAGCTCCAGTCGCCGCTCGGGTCATGGGGTCCCTTCGGGACCTCGAAACCATTCAATCCCGGGGTGATGATGTCGAGGCCGTAGCAGTCTTCCGGGCGTCTTGCCGTATGGCTCATCGCAATCACCTCGCTGTTGTGACCTGCCAGGGTCCATTTTCACGTTGGTCCAGCGTTTTGTCAACCGGAGCAACGAGCTCTTTCTGGGCGTATTGCACTTCGTGCGACGCGCTCGTACAATCGCCAGGCAACTTGAATCCGGACAGAGGAGCGGGTCATGAAGACCAAGGCAGTCGTTTTCACAGACAGGCGGAAGGTCGAGGTGCTCGAGGTGACTGCGCCCGAGCCGGCGCCGCATGACGTGGTGGTCGAGACCCGGTTTTCGTGGATCAGCAACGGTACGGAAGGCTCATTTCTCCGGGGCGAACGCATCAACGGAGAGACGCCTTATCGGGAGGGCGATCCTTGGCCTTTTCCGTATACAGCGGGTTATCAGAGCACCGGCATTGTGATGGACGTGGGTACTGAAGTCAGCGGTATCCAGCCTGGCGACTGGGTGTTCTGCACGGTGGGGCGGGTCGAGGGCATGTTTGAGCCTTTTGCGGGCCACATTTCCCCCAAAGTGGTGCATTATTCGCAGATATGGCCGCTACCCGAAGGGGTCTCGCCGGAAGCCGTCAGCGGTCTTGTCTTAGTCCAGGTCGGTTACAACTGCGGCACGCGCCCGCCCGTAGCCGTCGGCGATACAGCCCTCGTCATCGGCGACGGCATGGTGGGACATTGGGCGGCGCAGACGCTTCATTGGCGCGGCGCGACCGTGATCTTTGCGGGCAAGCACGACGAGCGTTTGGCCCTTTTCGGCGGAAAGCGCGGGCGCCATCTCGTCAATGTGACGAAGGAGCCGCTCGGCGACGCGGTTGAGGAGCTGGCGCCTCGAGGTCTTCACCTTCTCGTAGACACGGTTGGGGTTCTCCAGACCGTTCGGGATTGCCTGCCCTTTATGCGGCAAGACGGCCACATCGTATCGGCGGGGTTTAACAGAACGGATTCTCTTCTGGACGTCCAGAAGCTGCGATTTGGCGAACAGACCTTCTATTCTCCCTCGGGATGGCAGAAGAAGCGCATGGACGAAGCCCTGGCCCTCATCGCGGCGGGTTATCTCGATACCGCATCGCTTATCACCCACCGGTTTCCGGTCGACGAAGCGGCGCGGGCATGGCGTCTCATCCTGGACCGGACGGAGCCTGTTTTGGGCGTCATTCTTACGTGGTAGAAGACGAAGAACGAAGAGCGTCTGCATCCGAGGGAGCTTATAGAACTGGGAATGGACGGTACAAGGCGGAATGATCAGCCAGTTTGCGCCGTTCGGTCGTTTGCCGGTGTCTTGTCCCATGGCAAACGGTAGATGTCCACGATGTCGTTACAGAGCTTGACGCACTCGTCGCAGATGGCTACGCCGGGCCCCGTGATCAATAATGCGACGTCTTGGGCGCGGCGTCCGCAAAACGAGCAGACTGTTGCGCTTTCTTCAGTGATGTCCAGCGCCATCAGGTCTGCTCCTTTCTCCATTCCGTGCGGAAAAGGGCGGATTTTCATGCTCGCAATGCGTAGAATACCCGCGAGTAGAGCAAGAGTTTCATGTCGTCGAGTTTCCGGCTTAGTCCGCCGGTTATGGGAGGCAATACGATGAAGGCCCTGCAGATCACGGCTCCAGGAAAGAGCGAAGTCAAGGAAGTCCCGATGCCCGCGCCGGGCCCCAAAGAGGTCCTCGTCCGCGTTCTGGCCGTGACCACCTGCCCCCATTGGGACATCCATGTCTTCAGCGGCAAGCCGATGTTCCCGGGCGTCCCTTTCACTTATCCGTATATGCTTGGGCAGCCCGGCCATGAAGCCTGCGGCGAAGTGGTCGCGGTGGGCGACGAGGTCCGGGGCATCGCCGTAGGGGAACGCGTGAGTGTCTGGCACGACCGTGGTCACGCCGTGCCCGGATGCTATGCGCAGTACGTCGCTGTGGACGCAATCAGCGTAATCCCTGTCCCTGCGTCCCTTGCACCCCAGGCCTGCGCGCCCCTCGAACTGGCCATGTGCGCAAGCGCCCATATTCTGCTTGCCGAACAACTTGACGCCATTGCCGGCAGACGGGTGGGCGTGTTAGGTCTGGGTCCGGCAGGCCTGGTCTTTGTGCAGCTTCTCCGCGCCGCGGGCGCCTTGGAGATCGTCGGCATCGACCCGCTCCTGGAACGGCGTGGCCTCGCTCAAGAGCTGGGCGCGACACGGGTGCTCGATCCCGACGAGGTAAAACGGGGCGCCATTCCTTACCGGATGCAGCAGGGTTCGCTCCACGCAACCTTTGATTGTGCGGGGAACGCCGATGCTGTCCATGGCGCGATGCAAATCACGGACCGTTTGGTTGTTCTTTTTGCTGTGCAACGCGACCCTTATGTGTTCGGGCCCCAGTTCTGGGGCGGTCTTATCCTGGCGGGCGCGCAGTCCCATACGCGGGAAGCCGCCGAGTATGCCGCCGAACGGCTTCGACGCCGGCAGCTTAATCTCGGCGTGTTAGTCAGCGATACGATGCGTCTCGAAGACTATGCGAAGGCGATCCCGCGCCTCGAAGAGCGCTCCGTACTGAAGATCGCTTTCTTACCGCATGATGGCCCGTAGCGGTTCTTCCAACAGGGTCGCGGCCTGCGTTTCGTGGTAGAGGAAAGACTGAGGCGGTCGTTGTCTATGGCCGCGTCTTTCTTCCTGCGGTTTGTTTCTCCCGCCTGTTCCATCAGACTGTCTACGGCTGTTGAGTCCGGATAAGCGTCTGTGTGCCTTCTTCAGTTTGCCCCCATGGCCGTCTTAACAGCCCGGCAGTTTTCCGGGCGGCGTATTGCTCGTACAGCGCCGCGCCCTAGCCCGCTGACGACGCTGCTGTTCTCTTTATCCATACGACTGTCTCATAGCGGATCTTGTCTGGCACAGCCCAGGACTGGTCGCCCGCCGCAACCTGTACGCCCTCTTGTGTGATCGACTCGCCCGTCGCCGGATCGAACCAGCGGAAAACGTAAGGGCCCGCATCCATAGACCGGAGGCCGATTCGGCTCGGACGTTCCGGGGCATAAGCGATGTAGCTGTCCCCAGGTTTGGCAAGCACATACTGCGTTCCTGCGAAACGCAGTTCGTCATGAGGCGCCAACGCATTGAAGTCCGTCTTTTCGAAGAAGCTCACCAAATATCTACACATAGCGAGATCATCGGATGAAGGATTGTCGTCGCGATCGAACGTCCATCCCAGCGCCATGACGTAGGCTCCGCCCATAGCAATGGACCAAGCCTTTTCCCTTGCCGTGGCGCCGTTTCCGAAGTCCGCCGCCTCCGATAGGTTCAGGTTGTACCGGCCGCGCGCGTTGCCCCATGCCTCAACAACGCCGTCGTGAAGCTGTCCGGCCTCAGGCACATTGTACTGAACCGCAAACTGGTCAATGTTGGCGTCTTCAGCAAATTCCTCAAAACCGAGACCGCTCCACTTGTGGACAGCAATAGGGTGCTGATGTTCGTCGGTTGCTCGAATGACTCGGGCAATTGCGCGCACCCGCTGTGGGGAATACCGCTCTTGATACTCCTCCGCAACGCACCAGATCAGATTCTTGTGGTGTTCGAAACGGTTGACGAGCGTCTGGATGAACGACTGCTCGTCTGGGCCGACGGCGTCGCCTGTATCCCAAATTCGCGCGCTGTCGTCATAGATGAAGAACAGCGGCACGATCCCGGTGTGGTCCATGGCACGGAACCATCGTTCCCATTGGGCCAAAATATCCTCGTCGAGGCCCTCTGTCGGATCGCTGTCAACAAACGGGTTGTGCGTCCGATCGCCGTCGCCTCCATGGCTCCGCACGGTCTGGAAATAAAGGCTGTTAGCCCCGGAACGCGCCACCTTGCCGATAATGGCGTCCTGATCCCCGTCACGCGTGCCGTCAGCCAGTCTCTTGCCCCGGTATAGAAAGTCCTCAGGATCTCCAGGACCGCACATGAAGAACGGATCGAGCCGCCCGTCTCGGTCTTTGTCCCGGTTGCGGACTAACCAGGCCGGATTTGCCGGGTCCGCAATCACCTGACCTTGCATAGGTTCGTCTGCAGCAGCAACCGTCAACAAGCGAAACACTTCGTTGAGGGGATGAGGAACAGCCGGCCGGTTGCCCAATGTGGTGTCGTTCCAGGAAATCACAAGATCAAGGCTCGGGATCGCCGCCATCCCGCGCTGTCCGTTTGCGTGGCCCAGTGCGGCGTAGACATCTCCCGGGGCGTCCGGCCATAACCGTCTGCCTTGTCTATCGACCCCGTTAACCCACCATAGCCAGCTATAGCTGCCCAAGTGATCGGTCTGGTCGTCGGGAATGCTGCGCGAACCCATTGTGCGCTGTTCCGGAATCATCTCGGCTGCCTTTGCCGCCGTCCGTGGAATGCTGTTTGGCAGTGGATTGCTGACCGCCATGCGCACGTGTTCGCGGCTGATCACTTGGCGCCCATTCCAGTTGCCCTCGTTTAGGTACAGCCAGCCGAAACGGGCGAAATCGCGGGGCGACACAGCCAGACGACCGGGCCGATCGCCTGTGCCGAACGCCATGAAGGTCGGATTGTCTTCGCAGTCAATCAGGTCGGTCAGGAGCGGATGCAACACCTTTTCGTCGACCGTCTCCCAGGCGGCGCCGTAGATGCGCACGAAGAGGGTGTCGAAAAACAGGGCCATCTGCCAGTCATTGTAATCGTAGGCTGTGCCTGGGGCCTCGCGGACGCCGTAACACGAGGTCTGGTTGGCCATGTGCGCGAAAGTCATGGCCTTGTCTTTATAACCGAGCGCTTTGTTGATTTCCCCAAGCCTTGGCTCGTAGCTGACTACAGGCGCGTCCAAATCCGGCAAGAGCCCATCTTCGACCGCCTTGAACAGAAAGGTTGCATACCAGGGTTTCGCGGCCGACGCCACGTCGCCCCGCTTTTTGTAATCGCCCCAGTGGTAGGTAAGTTTGGCGTGCCGCACTATGCAGCCCCGTCCGCCGAGATACTCCGCAATCTCGTCGAGTTGCGCCCTGTTCAATCCTGCCTCGCGCGGCGAACACAGGGTCCATTCCGCACCGGGAAAACGCGGCGTCGCCGGATCATAGCCCTGCGCCGCCTGCTCGTTGTCTGCCTGGCCGTGCGCAATCGTTCCCGATGCGAAAAGGCTCACAGCAATTGCGAACAAAAGAAAAGACCGTAACATGCTACGCCCTCCTTGCTTGGAGTCTTCTTTATAGTTGCTTTCTGCACAGACGTCACATTGATCCCGAGAGAATGCGCCGGGATGCAAGATGCTGGATTTAGAGCGCGCCGTCTCTCTAAGACCCGGCTCCGCAACGCCGCGGGCAGCTTTTGCGTGCTTTCACGTCAGCCGGGCCTGGATGAGATCTGTCGAAGTTGTCTTCTTGGGTGTTTTGATGGCCTTGTTTCGCCCTTCATAGTGTGTTCCACCATGAGTAAATCAGGCAGTTGCCCAATCCCGACTAATGACTTCCGCCTGCTCAAGAACAAGCTCCGTGGCGCGCGCCTGCTTGTCCGGCGGATAGCCGTATCTTCGCAGGATACGCTTAATCATCACGCGCATCTGGGCCCGGACGTTTTCCCTCATGGTCCAGTCGGTGGTCACGTTGTTTCGAATCGCCTTTACGAGTTCTTGGGCAATGATTCGGAGCGTTTCGTCGCCGAGGACCTTTACCGCGCTGTCGTTCGCCTCCAAGGCGTCGTAAAAGGCGACCTCGTCTTCAGTAAGGCCAAGGTCTTCTCCTCGGCGGTCAGCCTCTCGCAGGTCTTTGGCGAGAGCAATGAGCTCCTCTATTACTTGAGCCGTTTCGATGGCGCGGTTTTGGTATTTCCGAATAGAATTCTCCAGCATTTCAGCGAAGGACCGCGCCTGCACAACGTTCTTCCTGCCCCGTCTCTTGATTTCGCCGTCGAGTAGTTTTCGGAGCATTTCCACAGCCAGATTCCGCTGCGGCAATCCCCTGACTTCCGCAAGAAACTCGTCTGAGAGGATAGAAATATCGGGCTTCTTGAGCCCGGCGGCCGCAAAAACGTCGATCACTTCGTCGGAGGCAACCGCCTTTGAAATAATCTGGCGAATTGCGTGCTCAATTTGTTCAGGGCTTCTCTGGCCTGGCCGGGTGCTCTTCGTCAACACAGATTTGACGGCTTGAAAGAACGCCACATCATCACGAATCTCAATAGCTTGTTCATGCGGTACCGCCAGGGCGAACGCCTTCGATAGATCTGTTACCGCTTTGCTAAGCCGATTCTTTCCGTCCTCTTGCTTCAGGACGTGCTCTTGAGCCGCAGGCAAAATGGCCAATCTTGCCTGTGGCGCCCCTGAAACCCACGGAGACCAATCGAAACCATGGAAAATGCCGCAGCAGACTTCGTACTTCTCGAGCATAACCGTTACGGCTTCTTCTTGATTGATGGCCGTCCGGCCCTTGCCGCCGCCTTCGGTGTAGGTTGCCAGCGCGGATCTCAGTTCGTGGGCAAGCCCTAGATAGTCCACGACCAAGCCTCCTGGCTTGTCCTTGAAGACGCGGTTTACCCTGGCGATCGCCTGCATCAAGCCATGACCGCGCATAGGCTTGTCCATATACATGGTGTGCAAGCAAGGGGCGTCAAAACCTGTCAGCCACATGTCTCTGACAAGGACAATCTTGAATGGGTCTTCGGGGTCTTTGAACCGTTTGGCGAGCTCCTCGCGTCTGGGCTTGTTCCGGATATGGTCCTGCCAATCCACCGGGTCAAAAGCCGAGCCCGTCATCACGACCTTCAGGATTCCCTTGGCGTCGTCGCCGCCGTGCCAATCCGGCCGAATGGCAGCGATCGCATTGTATAGTTCGACACAAATCCTTCGGCTCATGCAGACCACCATGGCCTTCCCCTCAAGCACTTCAAGGCGTCGCTCGAAATGATCAACCAAATCCTGGGCAATCAAGCCGATGCGTTTCTCCGCCCCGACCAGGGCCTCAAGCTGCGCCCACTTGGTCTTGAGGCGGTCTTTGTGATCAACCTCTTCGCCTTCGGTGGCTTCTTCAAACTCTTCATCGAGTTTTGGTCTCTCCGTCTCGTCTAATTCGAGCTTTGCAAGGCGGCTTTCGTAGTAGATGGGGACGGTCGCTCCGTCCTTGACCGCGCGCTCAATGTCGTAGATGCTGACGTAATCCCCGAAGACCGCCTGGGTGTTTTTATCTGTGAGCTCGACAGGGGTGCCGGTGAAGCCGATAAAGGAAGCATTGGGCAAGGCTTCGCGCATATGTCGTGCGAAGCCGTCAATGAAGTCGTATTGGCTGCGGTGCGCCTCGTCCGCGATGACGACAATGTTCCTCCGATCGGAAAGAAGCGGATGTTGGTCTTCGCCCTCCGTTGGGAAGAACTTGTGCACCGTCGTGAATACGACCCCGCCTGAGCTGGTGTGGAGCAATTCCCGCAGGTTGGCCCGGCTTTGCGCCTGCACCGGCTGCTGCCTGAGCAGTTCATGGCACCGTGAAAAAGTGCCAAATAGCTGGTCGTCCAGGTCGTTGCGGTCTGTGATCACAACCAGCGTCGGGTTCTCCATCGCCGGATCCAATACCACCCGTCCGGCATAGAACGCCATCGTCAGGCTCTTGCCCGATCCCTGGGTATGCCACACCACGCCGACTCGGCGATCGCCGGCTTTGGCATCGCGCTGTTCTCTGGAAAAATAAGCGCCTTCGCTTTCCCGCGCTTCAAGGGCTCCACCCGGCGGCACGCAAGCGCGGACCGTCTCCTGGACGGCTACATTGACCGCATGATACTGGTGATAGCCCGCCATCTTCTTCACCAGGACGCCGCCGCCGACATCCTCGAAGACGATGAAGCCCCGGATCAGGTCCAGGAACCGCCCCTTTTCGAAAACGCCCTCGAGCACCACCTCGAGCTGCGGCAACTTCGTGTCCGCCAGTTCCTCGCCCTCGATAGTCCGCCACGGCATATACCACTCGCGGTTGGCCGTCAGCGTGCCGATCCGCGCCTCCACGCCGTCCGAGATCGCCATCGCCTCGTTATAGGTGAACAGCGACGGGATTTGCGTCTTGTAGGTTTGAAGCTGGTTGAAAGCAGTCCAGATCGTCGCGTTCTCCGTTGCGGCGTTCTTCAGTTCGATGACGGCAAGAGGCAAGCCGTTAACGAAAACCACCACGTCCGGGCGGCGCTCGTGACGGTCCTCAACCACGGTAAACTGATTGACTGCCAGGAATTCGTTGTTCTCCCGCTCGTCATAGTCGAGTATGCGAACAAGATCGCCGCCAATCGATCCGTCGGCGCGCTCGTACTCGACCGGCACGCCCTCGACCAGGTACGTGTGAACAACATGGTTATTCCCCACGAGTGATGGGGAATCCGGCCGGGTCAGCTTGCGGAACGCCTCGTCGAGGGCGTCCGACGGCACATCTGGGTTCAGCCGCACGAGCGCCTGCCGCACCCGCCGTTCGAGGACGACCTGGCCGTAATCTTCGCGCTCGGATGAAGGTTCGCCGGGGGCGATATCCGGGCCGAGAAGGGTCTGGTAACCCAGCCCGGCAAGCCAATCCAGCGCGGCGGATTCGATTTCCGATTCGGTCAGATGCGCCATGATTCATCCTTTTCTCGGGGCACGTTGCGACGTGCCCCAACGGGGTTTTCCCGGTCCATTTCCCATTGCATCGGGTTGTTCACGATATATTCCCGGATGCGGTTCAGGGATCGTTCATTGCGGATGATGTGTTCATAATAATTGCGTTGCCAAACCGGCGCGCCGGGGGTATTGCGTAATTCATTGATGCGTTTGGCGGAAACGGTCTTAAATGCCCCAATCAATCGGCCCAACGGTTTTTGTTTGATGCCCGACGTAGGGGCGGTTCGCGAACCGCCCCTACCGGTAACAACAATGACGCCATGCATGTGATTGGGCATGATTACCCATTGATCCAATTCCACATAATCATATTGCGCCGCCAACCATTCCCACGATTCCGCCGCCGCCCATCCCGCATCGTTCAACACCATGTGCCGGTCCGAAATATCACCGAACAAACAGGCGTGGCCCTGCGCGCAAACGGTCACGAAATACGCGCCTTCACCGGAATAATCGTATCCCTTCAGGCGGATAGATCGGCGATGGCGCCGTTCAGGGTCGTACACCATCACGCGCACCTCCCGGCAATCCGTTCCGCGTCCGGGACCCGCAGCTCGCCGGAGATCAGTTTCGGGAGGAGGGTG
>CAZBQH010000153.1:0-10091 GCA_964493915.1 uncultured Nitrospiraceae bacterium | reverse complement strand
CGAGGTCAGACGGTCGAACCGGTGTTTGGACAGATTAAGGATGTGCGCGGCTTCGAGAGGTTTATGCGCCGTGGCATTGAGGCTTGCCGCAGCGAGTGGCCGCTGGTATGCGCGACACATAACCTTCTGAAGCTGTGGCGCAGCGGCAAGGCACACCTGAATTGAAAAAATGCGGTTTTGGTCTGTTCTCAAGTGCAATCATACGGTAACAATATGACAAAGTTGGTAAAGGCTGTATGTGAAACAGGGAAGTGAGCCTTCTGCTCCAGACAGCCATCGGATTCAGTGGTTGGATCCGAGAATTTTTGTGCAACAGGCTCCACACAATAAGGAGAATGCACTCATGAAGAAGTCCGACATCCTGTTCTTTCTCACTGACCAGCACAGTCCGCGTGTGGCGGGGTGCTATGGGGATCCCTATGTCCGCACCCCAACGTTGGACGGCATGGCGCGCGAAGGCGTGACCTTCGACGCCTGCTACTGCGGCAACCCGCTGTGCGTGCCCTCCCGCATGTCCATGCTGACTGGCCGGCATGGCCATCGCCTCGGTATCTGGAGCAACGATGACTCGTTGGACAGCACGGTGCCGACACTGGCGCACGGGCTGGGGATTGCCGGGTACCGGACGGTGCTGGTGGGGCGCATGCATTTTGTCGGCGGAGACCAGCATCACGGCTTTGAGGAGCGGTTAGTGGGCGATGTTACCAGCGGATATCTCGGAATGAATCGTTCGGAGCACCGTTTCCGCGGGTTTTACGGCCTTCGGGAGTCCTTGGAGCATGCCGGAGAAGGGAACTCCTTCGACCAGGCATATGACACCGCCGTGGCGATGGAAGCGATCCGCGTGATCCGTGACCATGAGGTCAGCGGCGATCCGCGCCCGCTGCTCCTGATGGTGTCCTTCTATTCCCCGCACGATCCCTATGTGATGCCAGCCAGGGCGCTCGCACCCTATCTCCATCTCCAGGACGACCCCGTGGATCCCTTGCCCGAGGCGCCTCACCCGTTCACAAAACGGCAGATCGAGGGCAGTGACTATGCACGTGTGACAACCCTGCAGCGCCAGCGGGCGCGGGCCGCGTACCGTGCCAAGACCGCCTTCGTTGACGACCTGATGGGGCAGGTGGTCCAGGCGTGGGGGGAAAGCCCGCTGAGGCAAGATTCCGTTACGGTCTATACATCGGATCACGGAGATATGCAGGGAGAACACGGCCTGTGGGGCAAATGTTCCTTCTACGAGGCATCGGCACGCGTGCCGCTGATCCTCATGGCGCCCGGATTCCTGCATGCCGGACGTCGGATTGCCGAACCGGTCAGCCTGGTCGATCTGGGTCCAACCCTGCTCGATATGGCCGGGGCACCACCGCTGCCGCGCGCCGATGGTGTATCGTTCTGGTCGGCCCTGACAGGGCAGCCAGGTACATGGCCGGGCCGGGCCTACTCCGAGCAGTCCGCGATCGGACTGGGAGGTCCCAGCCGCATGGTCCGCCGCGGGACATGGAAGTATGTGTACTACCGCGAACATGAACCGGAACTCTACGACCTCGCCGAGGATCCCCATGAACAGTGGAACCAGGCGGCCGAGCCTTGCCACGCGGAGGTTCGGGACGAACTCCACGCGCTTATCTTCGCCGACGGGTGGAATGCCGAAGCCGTGCGTGCCGAGGTCGAGAAGCGCCACCCCGACCGCGCCTACCTCTACCAGTACGCGCGTGCACGTGAACCGAAGGACCCCGGCCAGTGGGGGCTGGCCGCACAGCTTTAAAGTTTACCGGTGTTGCGCGAGCGGAGGATGAACCCTGAAGATCATCCTCAGTCCGGTGTATCCAACGCATCCGGAGTGTAACATTATGTTCGATATATCTCTGCATCTGTTTGTGGACGGCCATCACATTCGCGCGAACTTCGGTTTGCACCGTGAGTTCGGCAAGCTGGAGAAACACCCGGAACCGGTGCTGGAGGATATCCCCGGTCGCCTGGTCTTCTGGTCCTGCGTGCTGCGATCCGGACGGACGGAAGGTACCAGATGTGCTATCGGTCCGTTCACGGGGTTGGTGCCCACGACGTGGGAAAGACGAGGGGCGCGGAATAAGGATTCGGGCGGGGCCGATTTTCAAACGGTTGACGGAAAGACTCACTTCAACTCAATGTTATCACATTTGGAAGACAAATAGACTGGAGACCACATGACGCGACCGAATATTCTGTACCTGCACTCCCACGATACGGGCAGATATGTTCAGCCCTACGGCTACGCCGTGCCGACACCGCGTCTGCAGCAGTTTGCCGAAGAAGGGGTCCTCTTCCGCAATGCTTTCTGCGCGAATCCGACCTGTTCGCCCAGCCGTGCGGCGCTGTTGACCGGGATGTATCCGCACGCGAACGGCATGTTGGGGTTAAGCCATCTCGGCGCGAGATTGAAAGATTATCGCCGCCACCTTTCCCACTTCCTGCGTGACCACGGTTACGTCACGGCGCTGTGCGGAACACAGCATGAGAGTGAAGACACCTACGACGATCTCGGCTATGACATCGTGACCACTCGGGCCCAGGGCGAGACGGAGGAGGAACAGGCGGCGTCCGTGCTGGCCGGCTGGAAAAAGCAGCCGCCGGGCAGGCCCTTCTTTCTCTCCTGCGGGTTTTCCCTGACACACCGCACCGCCCGAACGCCGGAAGGCGTGGAATGGCACAACGGCGCCGCGTCGCCACAAGGCGACTCCCGCTACGTGCGCCCGCCGTCCGTTTTGCCGGACACGCCCGAGATTCGCAGAGATTTCGCCGACTTCCTGGTGGCCGCCGGACGCCTGGACCAGTCCATGGGCCGCGTGCTCGATGCGCTCGACGCATGCGGGATGGCCAACAACACACTGGTGATCGTCACCACCGACCACGGCATCGCGTTCCCCCACATGAAATGTACCCTGACCGATCACGGAAACGGTGTCATGCTGATGTTGCGCGGCCCAAGCGTCTGGACCGGCGGCAAGGTCATCGACGCTTTGGTCAGCCATGTCGATGTCTTTCCGACGCTCTGCGAGATGATCGGCGTGCCCGGTCCGGACGATCTGCAGGGCTGTTCCATGATGCCGTTGCTCGATGGATCCGCGATTCGCGATGAGGTTTTCGCCGAGGTCAACTGGCACGCGGCCTTCGAACCCATGCGTTCGGTGCGTACGGCTCGCTACCGCTACATACGCCGGTATGACCCGCGACCGGGGCCGGTGCTGGCGAACTGTGATGACAGCGTCAGCAAGAACAATCTGCGCGAGCGGGGATGGGACTTGCGTGCCGCGCCGGCCGAAGCACTGTACGATTTGGTCTTCGATCCGACCGAGAGCTGCAATCAGGCTGGCAAACCTGACTACGCGCGCATCCTCGATGACATGCGCGCCAGGCTCGACCGCTGGATGCACGATACCGGGGATCCGTTGGCCGAGGGCCGCCTCGATCCATGGCCGCACATGGTGACGATGCCTTTGGATGGTGACTCAAACCATGGCCGCCTGTTGGCGGCGCAACCATTTCACACAGATCAGCAGCAGTAGAAAGGCGAGACGAATGCATATCACATCCGACAAACACTCCCTCACGTTGGCCGCGAACACGAATCGCGCCCTCACGATCGACCTGCAACGGGTTCTGCGCGCCACGCTACACGACCTCTCCGTGCTGCGCGATATCCGTGTGACCGCCTTCGAGCCGCGGCTCGTCCAGCCGCTGGCGGACGGGCTGCGGATGCAACTCGTCAACGAGGCGCACGGACTCTTCATTCCGGTCGAGTTCCGTGAGGAGGCGGAGGGCTTCCGCGTGACGGTCAAGGCAGGCTGGATCTGCGAGCAGATGAGCATCAACCGCCGACTGATGTCGCTGGACGTGCTGCCCGACCTGCTGACCACGCGGGTAGGGGACGAGGGATTCTACCTGCTCCCCGACTTTTGCGGCACGCTGGTGCGGTTCAAGGAGCATCTCCCCACGGTCACGCGCGACCGGCTCTACATGACCCAGACCGAATGGGAGAAGCTCAACGTCATGAACTGCTTCGGACTGAAGCGGGGCAATCAGGGGACGCTGGTCATGGTGCACAAGGGCGATTTCTTCTGCCACGCCGTGACGGAGGTGAACCAGGATGGGGCAAACCATCTTTACGCCTCCTTCGGACTGCGCCACGAACCGAACGAGCCTATCAAGCAGGAGGACAAGGAACTGATTGTCCGATTCACGGAGGGGCGGGAAGACGACTACTTCGATCTGGCGAAGGCCTATCGCGAGTACCTCGTGCGCGAACGCGGCGTCTCGGCGCTCAAGGACCGACTTGCCGGCAACCCGGTCCTGTCGTATTCCGCTCGCGCCATGCGCGTGAAGATTTTTCACGGGCTGAAGCCCCGTTCGCTGGACGGCAACGTCCCGATGAAGATATACGCGACCTTCGCGCAGTCGGAGGAGATCCTGGACACGATGCGGGCGGCGGGCATCGAGAAGGCGATCGTGACGCTGGTCGGCTGGAACCTGGGCGGACATGACGGCGCCTACCCGCAGAAGTTCCCGGTCGAGCCGGCTCTGGGCGGCGAAGAGGGGTTGCGCAAACTGATCGCCAAGGCCAAAGGCATGAACTACCAGATCGTGCCGCACGACAACCTGACCGACATGTACATGGCCGGTCAGACTTACGACCCGGAAGTGATCCTGCGCCACGCGGACGGCACGCCCGTGCTGGGCGGCATCTGGGGCGGGGGGCAGGCGGCCAAGTCATGCCCCGTAGCGTATTTCGACCGGTACGGACCGGATGTGCCCCGCATCCGTGATCTGGGATTCGAGGGCCACTATTACTGCGACGCCCAGTCGAACCCGCTCTACCGATGTCACGATCCGCGGCACCCGGCCGACGAGGAACAGTTCGGCGTGTCGCAGATGAAACTGACCCAGGCGTACCGTGCGCTCTACGGCGCGGTGATGCAGGAGGTTTCGCCAGCCTACGCGCTGCCCTTTCTCGACGAAGGCGGTATCGTCTCGCCGCACGGAGCCGGGGGCCTCGCCCACCTCGACGAAAGCTTCAAGCGAATGGTCGACCGGCTGGTGCCGTTCTACCAGTTGGCGGTCCACGGGCTCATACTCTACCCGCAGCACTGGATTCACAACTACCGGCACGTTGGGGTTCGCAAGGGCATGCTGCGCGATCTGGCGTATGGGGCCCGCCCGGCCATGGAGATCTCGTACTTCAGCGGCGCCAACGGCGACTATTACCTCGACTCGATCCGCGACGTGGCGGAGGGTTACCGCCTCGCCTACGAGGAACTGGCCGACACGCACGTGGAGGTTGTCGAGGACTTCGAGGAATTGGCGCCTGAGGCTAGCCGCATCGTCTACGCCAACGGCACGACCGTCACCGTCAACTGGGGCGACACGCCTGTCGGCGCCCTGGCGCCGGTGAGTTACCGGATCGAGTCTCAGGCATGCCAATGAGTGTCGCGATTGGCAACCGCTTAGCCATGAAAAGAGGAATCGATTAACGCGAACGGCGACGCGTACGGTGAACGATTGTTCCCCCCGTCAGAAACAGCCGTGCCGTGCCCTTCGGAGCTTTCAGCGAAGGACGGGACGAAGTCGAATAATCCGTTCGCGTCGCCGTTCGTGTCAATCAAGAGGGACGGAAAACGGGGAAGAGAGCCGGTAGACGGCTAACACCCTGAAAAAGGAAGGTTACACGGAGAAACGTGCTGTCAGGTTTGACAGAACGTACGAAGCAGCGAGGAGAACAACATGAAAACCATTCAACTCACAGACAACTGTGAAGTCCGCAAGGATTTCCTACTTGGCGGCCCCGAGGGGCTGAGCTGTCATGCCGGCCTGGAAGATGGTTGGCTGCCCGCATCGGTGCCTGGCGATATTCACGAAGCCATGGCGGCAAGCGGCGCGTTCGGCGACCCCCCTGATCGGACTCAACAGCTTTGGCTCTGCCTGGACGACGACCAATTCGTGGTGGTACCGCAGGCGCTTCGTTCCGCCGCCGGAGTGGGACGAGGCCGAGGTCGTGGAACTTTCGTTGCCGGGGCTGGACAGCGAGGCTGCGATCTACTTCAACGGCCGGTGTATCGGGCACCACCGCAACGCTTTCCGCCCCTTTGTCGCGGATATCAAGCCTTGGATCAGCCCAGGCAAAGAGAACGCGCTGCTGATCCGCCTCTCGGCCGGCGTGGAGAGAATCAGCGAGGCGGAGGTGCATGCCGGCGACGGCTTTCTGACCAGTACGCCGGGGCGGCACAAGCCTGAACGGGGAGACAACCGTCGCGTCCGGGTACGGAAACCGCAGTACGTGTTTGGCTGGGACTGGGCGCCGAGCGTGCCGACCACGTGCATCGCTTTTCCGCCGGTGGTGCGAGCCTTGCGCACGGCCTGCCTGCGGGACGTGGCCATTGTGCCGGAGGTCGCGGCGGACGGGCGCGTGCGGCTGCGCATGGCGGTCGAGGTCGAGGCGCTCGATCCGCTGTGTTCCACGCGGGGCGCCATATCGGTCCGGCTGGTCGATGTGCAGGGGCGCGAGGTGCGGGTCGAAACGGAGCAACTCCTGCGCTCGGGAATCAATCATGTGGATCTGGCCATGGATCTGGAGGCGCCGCAGTGGTGGTGGCCGCATGGTATGGGAGAGGCCCATCTCTACGATGTTGAGGTGGATCTCAAGGGCGATGGCTGGGGCGACAGCCTTGGCCGCCACTGGGGACTGCGCACGGTGGAACTGGATACGACGGCGGGCTTCCGGTTCATCATCAACGGTCGACCCGTGTACGCCAAGGGCGGCAACTGGGTGCCCGCGGATTCGCTCTATGCCCTTGTGACCCCCGCAAAGATCGAGCATCTGGTGGCGGAGGCGAAGGCGGCAAACTTCAATATGCTTCGCGTCTGGGGCGGCGGGCTCTATGAGCAGGATGCTTTTTACGACGCCTGCGACCGCCATGGCATCATGGTATGGCAGGACTTCATGTTCGCCTGTGCCGCCTACCCTGACAATGACGACGGCTTTGTACGGGAGGTCGAACTCGAGGCCGACTACCAGACGCGGCGGCTTCGGCGGCATCCCTGTGTGGTTCTCTGGTGCGGCAGCAACGAGAACACGCAAGCCTTGCACAGTTGGTGGCAGAAGCTCTCCCTCCGTGGGGCAAAGCTTTACAACTATACGCTGCCGACAGCGGTGCGGCACAACTGTCCGGAACTTCCCTATTGGAATGGCTCTCCCTATGGCGGTGAAGACCCCAACGGCTACGATGAAGGCGATACTCATGAGTGGCGGTGGAAGCTCGATCAGCCCCTCGACGTGCAGATCCGACTCGAGAACTACGATACCAGCCGGGCTAAGTTTCTTTCCGAATATGGGGTGACCGGTCCCTGTGTCGTGGAGAGCATGCGGGAGTATCTGGCCGGTGTGCCGGAGAAGAAACTGACCGAGGCGCGGCGCCACCACACCAATGCCTTCGAAGGTGGATTCACCGGGGCGATGATTGCCAAACAATACGGTCAGGATGCGGAGAAGCTCTCCCTGGAGGACTATTGCCGCCTCGGCGGTCTTGGCCATGGTCATGCCTACGAATACATCCTCGACTCAGGCCGCGTCCGGGCCGAGTGCTGGGGTACCCTCTTTTGGATGTACAACGATTGCTGGGGAGAAGAAGGGTGGTCAATTGTCGACTACTATCTGCGGCGCAAGCCTTCCTGGTATTTCGTCAGGCGCGCCTTTGCGCCCCGGCGTCTGCTCGCGCGATGGCAGGACGGCATCGTTCGGGTTGTGCTGGCCAACGATGAACGGACGCCCTTCAGCGGCGCGATTCGTGTCGGCCGCCTGTCCGAGGATGGGTCTGTCGCTGACGAACGAAACGTTGCCGTGGATGTGCCGCCGATGAGCCGCGCCGAGGTGTTCTCTCTCGCTGACGCCCCCTTCACGGGGATCTGGTTTGCCTGCAGTTCCGGGGGTCTCGACGACGGCGAGCTGGAGCCGGCTGTCCTCTATGCTTCAGAGCCCAAGGCTCTGCACTGTGATGCGCCGACAATCCAGTGTTCCGTGGGGCCGACAACTGAGCGGTCGACGTGGGTCCGGATTGCCTCTGAGGGTTTTGCCCATGCCGTCGAGATCCTTCTCCCGGAGGGGCATGCGGCCTCCGATCAGTTCTTTAGTCTGTTGCCGGGGCGAAGTCGCAGCGTTGAGGTCACCCCACCCCTGCCGAACGGCGTGACGACACTGCAGGTTCGCTGTGAAGACAAACAGCTTTGAGTGTCAGGCGCCGGGGAGTAGATGACATCGTTGTGAGGAATGTGAAAGAAAGAGGCGCTTCAGGAATTAGCGGGTTGAAAATGGACCAACTCATGAGTGCTTCGATGACGTTTCATGTTTCTCCCGACGCCCACGCGTCGGGAGACGGCAGTGTTGGGAGCCCTTTCCCCACACTGAAGCACGCGCGCGATGCGGTTCGCGCGTTGAAGGCAACCGGCGGCCTGCCCGAGGGCGCGCGATACAAGATCGGCGCCTCGGGCGTGCCGCTGTCCTCGGCGGAGAACGCCAGCGATTCTGCACGGCCATGCGCTGATCGGCCCAGTCCCAGAACCAGTACCCGTGCAGCATGGCGCGGGGCTCCGCGGCCCAGCGGCGAAGCCGTTCGACCTCGCCGTCGATGCGAAAACGGCCTGTCCGGCTGCCCGGGGTGCCGCGGACATGGTAGCCGTCCTCGACCGACAGCTCAGCGATATGCAGGAAGCCTTCGTTCGGATAGCGGGCCACGGTCATCCGCTTGTCCCGAAAGAAGATCTCCAACCCGGGATCGGACGTGTGGCTCCCGGAACCGTACAGCGGGCCTCCGAAATCCGTGCCGCCGTGGGCGGCCAGGTCTGCCTGCAGGACATGGCCTCGCGCATCCGGATGCATGCGCGCCAGGGTGGCCGCGTCCTGGACCGGACGCCAGTCCGTGATCCTGGCGCCGCCGGAAAGCCGCACCGTTTCGCCTTCCGCCAGCGGGTACTCGCCGCCGCGCACGATCACCGCGATCCCAGACAAATCCACAGCATTATGGCTACCGCGTCGGGCAGTGGTTCTATGGCTTCAATCTGTTGTGCGAACTCGACCAGCCCGGCGAGTGGTATCTGGACCGGCAGACGGGCATCCTCTACTTCTGGCCGCCCGAAGAGATCGCAGACAGCGACGTCACGGTGTCCGTCCTCCGTGCTCCGGTCACGCTCAACGGCGTGAGCCACCTTACGCTCCAGGGCTTCACCATCGAGGCGGCGCGCGGGACGGCCGCCCAGGTGACGGGCGGCGAAGCGGTGCGGATTGCCGGCTGCACGATCCGGAACGTTGGCGGCGACGCTTTGCCGAGAAAGGCATAGCCGGCATCGAAAAGGACGCACCACGTGGCGGTCGCAAACCGCGTGTTCGCGATAAGATGGCACGCCTGATAATAGACAAGACTACGCAGACCAAGCCGAAGAACGCTACGCATTGGACCATCCGAACAATGGCGGCAGAAGTTGGTACGAGTGAATCGACGGTTGCCAGAGTGTGCCGGGCCAACGGACTTAAACCCCATCTAAGTCGTACCTTCAAGCTCAGCAACGATCCTCACTTCGCCGACAAGCTTCTTGACGTTGTAGGTTTGTATCTGGATCCTCCAGAACACGCCATAGTTCTATGTGCCGACGAAAAGAGCCAGATTCAGGCACTCGACCGCACACAGCCCAGTCTCCCGATCTATCCCGGACGCTGTGAAACCTATACGCACGACTATAAACGAAACGGCACTACAACATTATTTGCTGCTATGAATACAGCAGACGGCAAGTTGATCAGCACCTGTATGCAGCGGCATCGCCATCAGGAATGGCTGAAATTCCTCAAGCTAATAGACCAGCAGACACCGCAAGAAGTAGAGTTACACTTGATGGTCGATAACTACTGTACGCATAAGCATCAGAAAGTACAGGATTGGCTGAAACGTCATCCCCGCTTTCATATACATTTCACACCTACAAGTAGTTCTTGGCTGAACCTTGTGGAGAGGTGGTTTTCTGAGATTACGCAGAAGCGTATACGACGCGGGGCATTTTCAAGTGTCAAA
>CAZBQH010000152.1:0-2110 GCA_964493915.1 uncultured Nitrospiraceae bacterium | reverse complement strand
TGTCCGCGCCGCCGTAGTACACCCGCACCTCGCCGGTGCCCTCGTCGTGCAGGGCCGCGCACGGAAACGTGACGTTCGGCACGTCGCCGACGCACTCATACACTTCCGTGGGCGCCAGGATGTAGCGACGGGTTCGGTGCAGCACGCGCGTTGGATCGTCGGGGTCCAGAATCGCTGCGCCAACGCTGTAGACAAAGCCGTTGCAGGACGTCAGCACCCCGTGGTAGATGAGCACCCACCCTTCCGGCGTCTCGATCGGGACGGGACCAGCCCCGATCTTCGTGGACTGCCAGCCGTCGCGGACGCCCATCACAAAGCGGTGCCGCCCCCAGTGAAGCAGGTCCGGCGATGAACTCACGAAGATGTCGCCGAACGGGGTGTGGCCGTTGTCGCTCGGACGGTGCAGCATCATGTACTGGCCGCCGATTCTGCGGGGAAACAGCACTGCGTTCCTGTTGAAGGGCGGCAACACCACGTCAAGGAACTCGAAAGACTCGAAGTCGTCCGTCACGCCGAGCCCGATGGACGGCCCGTGGCACGTGTGGCACCACGTGACGTAGTAGCGACCGTCAATCGGCGTGATCCGGGGATCGTAGGTCCAGTCGAAAGTCGCCACCCTCGGGTCGGACACCTTCCAGGAGATCGGTTCAGGGTCGATGTCCCAGTCCAGGCCGTCTGTGCTGCGCCCCGCGCGCAAGCCGAAATGCCGACACTGGTCGTCCACGCGGAACACTCCCCGATACTCGCCTTCATAGGGGACCACCGCGCTGTTGAATATGGAATTCGCGCAGGGGACCGCGTCCCGGCGGACAATCGGGTTTCCCGGATACCGCTTCAGCAAAGGCTCGTTCGCGGCGAAACAATGTCGCAATCCTCGCTCCCTGCTTTTCGCCCGGGCAACGGCCCATTATCGCCATTCGTTACGAAGAGCCCCCTCCTCTCGCCCATGCCCACGCAAGGGGGCATGGGCGAGAGGAGAACATCCTGGAAGGGACACGCGCGTGTCCCTTCCAGGGCTCAAACGAGACTACTTGCGGCCACTGGACGCGCAGCGCGTCGCGAGCGTTCCTAAGCCAAGACCCAGGGCGAGGAGCGCGGTCAGCCCCGCCACGGGCAACTGGGTTTGCGGTGCGGGACCCAGCGACAGGACCAACCCAACAGTGCTGCCCATCGGGACTTCAGTGCCCGTGATTGGGGTCGTCCCGATGACCCCGCCTTCCTCCACGGTGTCGTTGTACTCCTCGGTCACGCTGACAACCAAGCCAAGGGCCTCAAGCTCAGCAATCGCATCGTCCACGGAAAAGGCTGTCACGTCGGGAATGGCAACATACACGACGTCAACACCTTCCTCAAAGGCACCCATGGAAACACCGGGCGCCGTTCCGGGACGAGGGTCGCCAAGCAGGTCATTCCCAGGCACGATCGGGTCATCCGCATCGCCTGCATCAAGGGCCGGCGAGGTCTCCTGCAAACGGAAATCGCCGCCCGCGGGGTCCCCAAACAGCGGGTTCTCAGCGAGGTTGCCAACGCCCTCGGCTGGGTCCCAACCGTTCTCGATAAGCGAGTAGTTGACGCCCACACCCGCCGCAGGGTCCGCGTTGACGTCGATCCCGGCGTTGCCCCAGGCGATCGTGTTTAGGATGGTCGCGGATGCGTTCTCCATCAGGTATATGGTGCCGTTGGAACTAGCGCCGCCGTTGTGCGCCAGCGTGCAGTTGACGATATTCACATGGCCTTGGCCGGCGGCAAGTCCTCCATACACGGACATGACGGCGACGCCATTTGACCCTGCTGCCGCGTTGCCGGCGAACAGGCCGTTGACGATGCTGACTCCCCCCTGACAAACGCCATCGACCGCCACGACGTCCGCGCCGGTGTGCTCCTTGAAGATGCAGTTCTCCACAGTGTGGGCGGAGTCAGACTGCGCGAATCCGATGGCCCCGCCCACGTACCAGCCGTTTGTATTCCCGACGAACTGGCAGTTCGTGAATGAGCTGGTGCCGGCGCCCCAGTCCCACATGACGCCGCCGCCGCCGCCAGCGGCCACATTGCTCGAGAAGACGCAATTGTCGAAGGTTATGTGGGTTCCGTCAAGAAGATAAGCGCCGCC
>CAZBQH010000151.1:0-3530 GCA_964493915.1 uncultured Nitrospiraceae bacterium | reverse complement strand
TTGCGGCTTGGGCGCGGCCCTCGGCTTCATAAAAGGCTTTGCAGCGGTTCGAGTGGAGGATTGTTCCGCCCCGGTTGATGATGCCGCCCACAGAGCGGGCGTTCATAGGCCGGATCTGGCCGTCTATAAGGCCTTGGTAGCCGCGATCGATGCCGAAGGCTTCGAGGCCGTGAGAGCAGATGGTCCGTACAACGGCGCGAATGGCGGCGTTCATGCCGGGCGAATCGCCGCCGCTTGTCAAAACGCCAATGCGTCTAATCCCCATGGTCCTTTCGACTTTCCAGTATGAGTTATCCTAGCAGAGCCTTGTGTTTCGACGCTACAGACGCACCGACGCGTCTTGACAACGCCTGCGGAAGTTAGAGCTTTCTTGTTTCCCGATGTCGAGCGCGGAACTTTTCCCGGAGACGGTGTTCAACCTCAGGCGGCACAAAGCTGGAGAGCTCGCCCTGATACTGGGCAATTTCCCGGACGAGGCGAGAGCTGACCAGCATGTACTGCTCGCTCGGCATCATGCAGACCGTATCAATCTCGGGATTCAACTTCTGGTTTGTGATGGCCATCGTGAGTTCAAACTCGAAGTCGGACACCACCCGAAGGCCCCGGACCAAAGCGGCGGCATTGCACTCGCGGGCGAAGGTGGCTGTCAATCCCTCGAAAGAGACCACTTGAACACGTGCCATGTGTTGCGTGATCGAGCGGATCATGTCGAGCCGCTCGTCGACCGTAAACAAGGCGAGTTTTGCGTCATTGCGTGCGACTGCGACTATGAGCTTATCGAAAATGCGCGCGGCCCGGTCGATAAGGTCGAGATGGCCGTAGGTCGGCGGGTCAAAACTGCCCGGATATAAGGCGACGCGCTCAGTCATGATTTTTCCCTTCCTGGTAGGCAGCGGCAAGGGCCGCCTCGTAGACGCGGCGCACGGGGACCCCCGCCTTTTCAGCGAGTGCGCGGCAATCCTCGAACTCGGGGGAGGCCGTGGTCCGTTCGCCGTCAAAGCACGCCCGTTTTATACGGACCTCGCCCCAGGGCGTTGATACCTGCCGCCAATCTCGTTCGAGGCAGACACGTTGTTCCGTTCTCATCCGGATGCCAAGGGTAGTGGAGCCCTGAAACATGGCTGCAACGATATCGTGTAGTTTCTCCTCGTCGCACAAAACGGTAAGCACATGAGCCGGCCGCCCTTTCTTGCCTATGATCGGTGTAAGAAATGCGTCCCGTGCACCCTTTTCGAGCAGCTCGGCCAGTAGGGGCGGGAACAGCTCGCCGGCCATGTCGTCGACATTCGCTTCGACGATGACAATTGGCTCGATGCCGGGCAGGGCGGTCTTGGTTTCTCCTATGATAACGCGCAAGACGTTGGGTCTGCCGTGAATGTTGTGGGTGCCGCTGCCATAGCCAACAGCGCTTGGTTTCATGGGCGGCATCGGGCCATAGGCCTCCGCCCATTGGGTAATAAGGGCCGCACCGGTAGGAGTGACCAGCTCCGCCGCTACCTCGCCGCCGTACCAAGGCACATCCTTGAGCAGGGCGGCTGTTGCCGGCGCCGGAACGGGCATAGTTCCATGGGCGCACTCCACTTCTCCCGAGCCGGCATGCAGCGCTGAAGAGATAACGCGTTCGATTCCGAGGTTGTAGTGCGCCAAGTGGGCGGCTACTACGTCCACGATCGAGTCGACGGCGCCCACTTCATGGAAGTGGATATTCTCGATGGTCGTCCCATGGATGGCCGCTTCGCACTCGGCGATGCGCCGGAAGGTCTTCTCGGCGGCCTTGTGAACTTTTGTTGGAAGACTCGCCTTTTCGATAATGTCGAGGATATGCCGCAGGTGGCGATGGGGAAACTCGGCGTTGGCAACATGCACACGGAACTGGGTAGCGCTGATACCGCTCTTCAGGACTTTTTCGGCCGAGACGGAAAAACCTGGGACACCGAGCGACTCGAGGCCTTTCTGAATGAAGTCAAAACCGGCTCCCGCGTCGACCAGGGCGCCGACGACCATATCGCCGCTGGCGCCGGAGAAACAGTCAAAGTATGCGGTTTTCATGGTTCTTCCTTAGTGGTTTGCTGCCATGCGATTGATCATGCTGGCCATAATGCCGGCGCCAAAACCGTTGTCGATATTGACTACGGCAATACCTGCCGAACACGAGTTGAGCATGGCGAGCAGCGCTGCGACGCCCCCAAGACTGGCGCCATAGCCCACGCTGGTGGGCACAGCGATGACTGGTTTTTCGACGAGACCTGCCACTACGCTGGGAAGCGCGCCTTCCATTCCGGCGCAGACAATGACAGCATTGGCCTTATCCAGGAGCTCGCGTTGTGCGAGTAAACGATGAAGTCCCGCCACGCCGACGTCGTAGATTCGTTCTACTTTGTTTCCTAGGGATTCACATGTGACGACTGCCTCTTCTGCAACCGGGATGTCGGAGGTGCCTGCGGATACCACCGCTAGAAAGCCGGCGTTCTGCGCGACAGGCGCTACGAGCAGCGTAATGCACCGGGCCGCCTCGTGGTATACCGCCTCCGGATAGGCTTTGAGGACGGCGTCGGCTACCTCGAGGCTGCAACGCGTGGCCAGGATGTTGCTGCCGTGGGCGCGCATCCGCCCCACGATAGCGACGACTTGCTCGGGGGTCTTCCCGGCGCAGAAGACGGTTTCTGGGTAGCCCTTGCGGAGCGTCCGGTGATGATCGAGCTTAGCGAAGCCAAGGTCTTCGTAAGGGAGCGTCCGCAGACGCGTGAGCGCCTCGTCGATCGAGACGAGGCCGGCCGCTACAGCATCGAGCAAGGCTCTGAGTTGCGATTGGTCCATTGTTCTTCCGGTGTTTTTCAGTTGTTCAGGACGGCAGCAATAGCCGCACAGAGGCGGTCCATATTCCTCTCTGTGATGCCGGCGACGTTGATGCGGCCGCCCGCTTCGACAATGTAGATCGAATAGTCGCGGCGTAGAGCGGCCACTTGCTCCTTGGTCAAGCCTGAAAAGGAGAATATCCCCTTTTGACGCGTCAGAAAGGAAAAGTCGCGTTTGACGCCTTTTTGCTGCAGAGTTTTCACGAAGAGTTCGCGCATGGTTTGGATACGCGACCGCATCTCCTCAACTTCCTCTTCCCATTCCTTGGACAGAGCACCATTTCCGAGAATAACGGTTACGATCTTGCCGCCATGGGCGGGCGGGTTCGAGTAATTGGCGCGGATGGCCTTTTTGATGTGGCTGAAGGCGCGGTCTGTTGCATCTGCCGTGGCGCCAATGACGGTGAGGGCGCCCACCCGTTCGTTGTAAAGGCCGAAGTTTTTCGAAAAAGACGAACAGACGACAAGCTCGCAGCCTGGTTTCAGGAACAGCCGGATCCCTTGGGCATCCTCATCGACGCCTCGGGCAAAGCCTTGGTAGGCTAGATCAAATAGCGGGATCCATCCACGGTCGGCCGCGACGTCCGCCACGACCTGCCACTGTTCCGGCGACGGGTCCATTCCCGTGGGGTTGTGGCAACAAGCATGCAGCAAGACGATGTCCTCCGCAGGGAT
>CAZBQH010000150.1:0-12552 GCA_964493915.1 uncultured Nitrospiraceae bacterium | reverse complement strand
CGCGATAATCCCGCGACAACCATGCAGGCGGGGGCGTCTTGCAGAAGCGAGCGCCCCCGCCGCGCCGAAGACCTGAGCTACTCGCCCTTCACCTTTTCCATGACCGTCTTGGCAAGGTTCGTGAAGGTGTAAGGCTTGTCCTCCGGCACAATCATGTCCCGCGTGGGATGGGTGTACCAACTCTGCACGATGTAGCGGTCAGGGCGGCCTCCCGCAGCTTGGTAGCGGTCAATGAACGCGAGGGTCTCCTTGAAAAACAGCTCAGCAGATTCCCCTCCCCCGCGTTGCGAATTCACAATCAGGTTGTACTCGAACCCGCGCGCCTTCACAAGGTCCTCGAGATCGCGCACCCGTTTCATCCAGTCAATTTCTTTGGCCTTCTCAATGTTCTGCGACGGCGCCTCCGCAAGGATGTAATCGTAAGGATTGTCGACCGTTACACCCTGCAGCGGGACCCTCGCCGCTCCGGCCTTGTCAAGCAAATGCGTGACAACCTCGTAGTAATCGCCCCAGAACATGCCGTTCTCCCCAAGGCCCCAGTAGGAGATGTCGCCTTTCCAACCCCAATTGGGGAAATTGGTGAGGGCAAAAAACGTAATATCGGGAAAGACCTCGTGGATTCGCCGCATGTAGTCAATAAACTGATCCACGGCGGCGTCAATGCTCGGAAATCCTTTGGCGCCTTCAGGAAAGCCCGGATGCAGCATGTGGCGAATGGGCCCGTCTACGTCCAGGTGCTTTACCTTCGCGCCCATCGCCTCGAGCCGTCTGATCCGATCAATCTCGTTCGCTGCAGCCCGCTCCGCAAAGGTCGCGTCGAAGGGTCCGGCTTCGCCGCCCATCTGCTCGAGGGCGGGATGCGGCACCTGAGGAGGCCAAGCCCCCTTCTCGATGATGAGCGGGATGCCGTGCTTGTTAAGGGTCTGAATCAGTTTGGCAAGAGCGCCCGGGGCCTCGACCCCGCCTTGGAACGGCCACTGATGCGCCGGCAGGTCCGCCTGCTGCGTCCAGATCTTCAGGCCGTCAAGATGCTCCTGCACGTACGTCCATTCTGACGGATGGTCCGCCATGACGTCCGCCGGCAACACCGCCATCCACACCTCCGGCTTCTTCTGACCCGGTTCCGCCTCCTGCCCAGCGCTCAAGACCGTGCACCACACCATGAAACTCGCGACGTGTGTCATTTTCTCAATCTCCATAGGCCAAATACGCCCATTCTACGTCCCTCGATTCCTCTAAACCTTTAACTCCGCCGGTTCCGGCGTGTCTTCTGTTATGATCTTCCACGAAGCGCCCATCTCGCGGAAATGCTGCCAGTTCCCGGGGCGGTATGCGATATCCAGCTCGGGCGTCGCCATTGCCCGCCCCTCGACACGGGAGTGCATGGCCACGTCAAGCACCCCGCTGACCAGCAAGGTGCGCTCGACAGGATAAGGAGCGCGTCTTGTGCAGATAAACGCTTCGATCGCGTGCACAAGCGCCTTGAACAAGTTCCGGTTCTGCCACGGGCCTGTGTAAAAGGTCGTAGCGCGCGGCCTCCCTTCACCCGTCAGCCGGCAGGCAACGTTCCACCGTGCATAGCGCGTCGGCTCGATCTGGTGCCGGACGGCCCCTCCTCCGAGCTTGAAAACAATAGACCGCAACCCGTCGCGGTGGATCGCCTGGATGCCATGGGCCGCGTTGGCGTCTATGCCCTCGCCCTTGGATACCGACTCGGCCAAGGACCTGATTGATGAGCCGGTCCAGCCAAACTCGATCTCGATAGCGGCCTTCGCGGTCGCGCTCTCGCCGAGGACCTCCCACAGGTTCTCCCCCTCGAGAAACCGGACCTCCGAAACTCCCGTTTCCCCGCCGCGGCGCGTCTCGGTCAGCGACGCAAGAAGCTCGAGCGCATGGAAGTCGTAGGCCTCGATGGGACCGCCGTGAACCGCCGCCGCTTCGCATATCTCAGCATCTTCCGGCAACTCGAACGGTGGCCTGCGTTCCGCCAACGGCACCGAACTGCCTGCCATCAGCGGAATGCCCATGTCATGAGCCGTGTCGTAGATTGCACGGGCCCACTCGAACCGGTGCGACAAATGCTTATCGATGAAGATGGGCGCAACCTCTCCGCTTTGGCGGTAAACCGCAACGCATTCATCGAAAAACTGTTTGCGCGGATACTCGCGCTGCATGAACGCGTTCATCGGGTATGCGCCATGCTCCGCAATGAGCAGCACCCCGTCTACCGCGAGCTGGTCGCCTCCCAGACAAAGGGCCTCGGCAATCGAAGGATAGATGGGAATGTTGAAGTCCGCCGCCACCGCGCGGGCCATGTCGTTGGGCGGAAACTGCTCGACGTAGAAACTCGCCGCTTCCAGGGAAGACTCGATCCATTCGCCATTGAAGAGGTAGGGCTGTAAAAGGTTCTCGAGAAAACAGTGGGCGTGGCTGCGGTAGTAGAATGCCGTCATGAGAACGGATACCCGCGGGCGTTTAACGCAGACCATGTACGGCGTCTCCTACGCCTCGAACACTGGCGCCTCGGCCTTTCGCCTCCCCTCCATCATCTCCTTGACGTGGTCCGCCACTCTTTGAACAATCCGCTCGAAAAGCGCCTGGCCCGCCTCTGCCGTGGCCGAACGCGCCCTGGGATCCTCTTGGGCCGCCAAGACCTCGCGCCGTACGTTCTCCGGAAACAGGGCAAGGGCCAAGGCGGTCTCAAATTCGCGCGCGTGCCCCGGGAGATCCTCGGGCAAACGGTGGCCCGCCTTGAGGAACGATCTGGCGTCCCGAGCCTCGAGCACGTCCCAATAGGACAAAAACTGCAAGTTGACCCTCGACAGGCGCAGGAGCTGGTCCCAGACACCTTTGCACGGCGCAGCATTGCCCCCGTGCCCATTGAGAACCAGGATGTTCCGGAAGCCGGCGCGCACCACGCTCTCAATCAGGTCAGTCACCACAGCCAAAAAAGTGGCCGGCCTCAGACTCAGGGTGCCGGGATAGATCATATGATGCTCACTGACGCCTACCGCGACGGCCGGTGCGACCAACACGCGAGGCGACAGCATCTTGGCGACCGCGTGCGCCACCAACAATACGCTGCGCACGTCATGCTCCATGGCAAGATGCTCGAGATGCTGTTCAGTGGCGCCGACCGGGATGATGCACGCACCAAGGGACCCTCCATCCATGCGCTCGGCAAACTCGCTTCGCGTAAGCCTCCCCAAGTCGATTACGGACACGTCCTTCATGACGGGCCGTCGCTCATCTATCGCAGACCCCCGCCCTTGCCCGAGGACCGGGACCCGGCCATGCCGTTGCCGTCCTCGGAATTGGCCCCGCCTAGTTCCCCCAGGATACGCAGAGCATCATCGGGACTGCCCGCCCCCACGAGGGCGCTTACTCGCTCGGGGCCGCTCCCAATAAACGCAACATCCGCCAAAGCCTTGAGATAACGGGTGGACTCCTGCGGAGGCGCCACAATAAGAAAAACCAAGTGACAGGGACGGCCGTCGGCGGAGTCAAAATCTATGCCCTCTTTTGAGATAGCCAACGCCGCGACAAGGCCTCCTATGTTGCTCGAACGCGCATGGGGGATTGCGACGCCGTTCTCGAGGCCCGTGCTACCCGCCTTCTCTCGGTCTATCACGGCCGAGAGGATGGCGTGCCTGTCCCCGCCCCCGGTGCTTTGTATGACGAGATCCACCAGGTCGCTAATGAGCGTCCACTTGTCGGCGCCCGATGGAACGCCGAATTTGATGGTCTGTTTCGAGATAACTTTGTCCAGAACCATTACCAAGTCTCTCCGTAGTTTGTGGTGTTACAGCGCGTCATACAATTGCTCAGCGACCGTTTCCCCCTTAACAATCAGCACAGGACACCTGGCTGTAAAAAGTATCCTCTCCGCTTCGTCGTAAAACGATTCGCGTCTACTGAGGGGCTCCTCGAACTCGCTGAGGACAATCAGGCTGGCCTTTGTTTCCTGGGCCTTGTTGACCACCTCCGTGTGGACAATCCCTTTGCGCAATTCAGTCGTGATGGGCTGCCCTTTAGCAGCCGCAAGCCGCTCGACAAACTGGAGATACCTGCGCCCGTCCTCCTCGAGATCTCGCTGCATGTCCAGCCCTTCTTCCGCCAGAAAGACCTTTGCGTGCAGCAGTTGCTCGAGGATCTTGACGTTCATGACGTATAACGCGTCAAGTTGAGAACCGCACATCTTAGCCAAAGCGATGGCGTATCGGGCTGCGGTGACTCCGCTTTCACTTGCCTCGACATGGAGCAGAATCCTCTGCATGGGCGCATCAGGAGCCATGCTGCTCACCTCCTGGCGTTTTCGAGCCGGTCTTTTATGAGCTTTAGAATCGAAAAGGCTTCCCGTTCGGATTCCTCGAGCGAATCCTCAACGTACTTCGCTGTGTCCTCGTAGTTGGGGATGAAGATCTTCTCGAGCGCGTTTACCCGCCGGATGGTTTTTTGAATCTCCCTCGCCAGCCGAATCACCGAGATGCGGGATTCAGAAAGCGCAGCAATGGCAGTCAGCGCGTTTCTGAACCGTGCTACGGCTTCATCCGTCCATACCGAAGTCATCGCCGGCCCGTAGTATGGGGCGTTGTCTTCAACCTCCAGCGACACCGCCGGAATGCCCACCCCCATCACCCTGCGCTCGCGCAAGGCGATCGAGGCGCGAACGTTCACAGCACGGGCCGCCGAACTCAAGCTCGACACCCCATTGGCTGCCTGGGCCTCTTTCAGCGCGCTGAACGCCTTCGCCAGTTCCTCGTCCACCCGGTTTTGCGCCTCGACGGCACGCGCCGTAAAGCGCTTGAGTTCCATAACCAGAATCTCGCGCTTCTGTTCGAGCAGCTCATACCCTTCCTGAGCGAAAGCCAAATCACCCTTCACCCGCAACAGATTCGTGCGCGTTGGGGCCATCTCGTAACGTGCCATCTCACTTCCCGTAATACTTGCGGATCTCTTCTTCCGTGATGCGGTGGAGCTCTTCCCGCGGCAACACTCCAAGCACCTCCCAACCCAGATTCAGCGTTTCTTCGATGGTCCTGTCCTCATCAACCCCTTGGCTCAAGAACTTCCGCTCAAATGCTTCGCCGAACTCGAGGTACGTGTGGTCAAGAGGGGTGAGCTCCTCCTCGCCAATAACCGAGGCGAGCGCCCGGATGTCCTTCACCTGGGCGTATGCTGCAAAGAGTTGACTCGCCAGATGCGCATGGTCTTCGCGCGTCATGCCCTCGCCGATTCCGTCCTTCATGAGCCGCGACAAAGAGGGAAGACCCGCAATAGGCGGGTAAATCCCCCGCTGATGCAGCTCGCGCTCGAGAACTATCTGCCCCTCGGTAATGTATCCCGACAGGTCCGGCACTGGGTGTGAAATGTCGTCGTTAGGCATCGTGACAACCGGCATCTGCGTAATCGATCCCGAACGCCCATTGATCATACCTGCCCGCTCGTAAATGCTGGCCAAATCACTGTAAAGGTAGCCAGGATAGCCCTTCCGGCTCGGGATGCCTTGCCGTTGCGTCGAAATCTCGCGCACCGCCTCGCAATAGTTGGTCATATCCGTCAGGATCACAAGCACGTGCATCCCCGCATCAAAAGCCAAATACTCCGCAGCGGTTAGAGCGGCTCGCGGCGTGATCAACCGCTCGACGGACGGCGCATCAGCCAAACTCAGAAAAACAGCCACCCGCTCCATCGCTCCGGATTCCTCAAAGCTGCGGATGTAAAACATGGCCTCGTCATGTTTAATCCCCATACCCGCGAACACCACTGCGAACGGAGCATCTTCGCCCACAATGCGCGCCTGCCGCGTTATCTGCGCCACAATCTGCCGGTGCGGAAGCCCGCTCCCCGAAAAGATCGGCAGCTTCTGACCGCGAACAAGCGTATTCATCCCGTCAATAGCAGAAAAGCCAGTCTGGATGAACTCGCGAGGATAGTCCCGTGCCGTCGGGTTGACGGGCAGACCATTCACGTCGCGCTCCTCGCCCACAGGCTCCGGACTCCCGTCAGCAGGTCGGCCCAATCCATCGAACACGCGCCCCAAAAGCTCGCCCGAAACCGGCAGGCTCAACGGTTGGCCCCGAAATCGGATACGCGTCTTCCCCAGCTTCAACCCCGACGTGCCTTCAAAGATCTGCACCACCGCGGCGCCTCTGGAAACCTCGAGGGTCATTCCGAGCCGGAGCTTGCCGTCGTCCCCCACCACCTCGACCAGCTCGTTGTAGCCGGCGTTGTGGACGCCGCTGACGGCCAGGATCGGCCCAGACAGCTCATCCACGCCGACATACTCCCTCTCATTGAGGTCGGCTGCCATCGGCCGCTCACGCGTAGATGCTTGCCAATTCATCCATCGACCTTTCCAGTTTCTTCAATATGTCCTCAAGCTTGCCGATCTCCTCGTTGCCGCACTCATACTTCATCTGCATGATGTCCCGCATGACCTTCATCTTTCTAAGACTCGCCAGCGTCACACCCTTCTTAATGGTCTCCAGCGCCAGCGTATAAAAGGTCATGATGATCTTCAGCATTAGGTACTGCTTCTCAGCCACGCAGAACGCGTCTACAGCGTCGAAGGCGCTCTGCTGCAAAAACGCGTCCTTGAACATGGCCGCCACATCGAGGACAAGCCGTTGGCTGTCCGGCAAAACATCGGCGCCGACCAGCTTCACAACACGCTCGAGACGCGCTTCGCGCTGCATAACCGACATGATCCCCGCGCGCAGCTCCTCCCACTCCCCGTGCGTCTTCCCATCCCACCAACCGGCCACGTCCTCAGTGTATTCGCTGTAGCTGTCCAGCCAGCTCACGGCCGGATAGTGCCGCGCATTGGCAAGCTGCCTGTCCAAAGCCCAAAACGCCCGGATATAGCGTTTCGTGTGCTGCGTCACCGGTTCAGAAAAGTCGCCGCCCGGCGGCGAGACAGCGCCAATCGTCGTGATCGACGCATCCTCTCCGGCTAGCGTCCGAACCATGCCGGCCCGCTCGTAGAACTCGGCAAGACGGGTCGGCAAATAGGCCGGAAACCCCTCGTCGGCCGGCATCTCCTCCATGCGGCCGGACAGCTCGCGCAACGCCTCCGCCCATCGGGAAGTCGAGTCGGCCATAACCGCCACATCGTAGCCCATGTCGCGGAAATACTCCGCGATGGTAATGCCCGTGTAGATACTGGCCTCCCGCGCGGCGACAGGCATGTTCGAGGTGTTCGCTATCAGGATCGTCCGTTCCATGAGCGACTTGCCCGTACGCGGATCGACAAGTTGCGGAAAATCAGTCAGAACGCCGGTCATCTCGTTGCCCCGTTCACCGCAACCAATGTAGACCACCAAATCCGCATCGCACCACTTCGCCAAAGCATGCTGAATCATCGTCTTGCCCGTGCCGAAACCGCCAGGCACTACCACCACCCCCCCGCGCGCCACGGGAAACAGCGTATCCAACACGCGCTGACCCGTAATAAGCGGCATCGCGTGCGGCAGACGCTGCTTATAAGGCCGGCCCACCCGGACTGGCCACTTCTGAAACAGCCTGACCTCAACTTCTCCTTCCCCGTTCCGGACCGTCGCTACCGTGTCCTCGACGGTATACCTCCCTTCAGGGGCAATCTGGACCAGTTCTCCCGATACGGACGGCGGCAGCATAATCTTGTGTTCAATAAGCGCCGTCTCCTGCACCGTCCCGATGATCATGCCCCCGGCAACCGGACAGGGAGGACTCGCCACAGGAACAAATGCCCATTCTTTCGATCGTTCGAGAGCCGACGCATGAACCCCCTTCGATACAAAGTCGCCCGTCTGCGCCCGCAACACGTCGAGGGGCCGCTGAATCCCATCGTAAATGCCGCCCACAAGCCCCGGGCCCAGCTCGACAGAAAGGGGTTCGCCGCGCCCATAGATCGACGCCCCAGGCCGGAGACCGGTCGTGTCTTCATACACCTGCACCCATGCCGAGTCCTCACGGATTCGTACCACCTCGCCGACAAGCCGGTGCTCGCCCACAAACACCAGTTCGAGCATCTGAATGTCCGAGATCTCTCCCGCCTCGACCACCGGGCCCACGACCCGCTTCACTTGTCCAACTACGTGCTCATTCATCTTCGTTTTCTTTGCGTATTTCCCTCACGATCGAGGCTCGCAAACGGCGCCTCATCCGCTCAAGCCGCCGCGGAAAGGTATTCTCATAGACAACTCGACCGTTGGGCGACAGCGCTACGCAGCCGCCGTCGAGATCATCTTCACGAAACTCGGGCACTATGGCAGGGGCGCTGCCCAACTGCGCGCGCAAGGCCGTTCCAACCGCGTCAAGGAATTCATGGTCCAGAAACTCGCGATCCGCGTTGCTTACCACGAGACGGACCTCGTTGCCGCCCACCGACCCGATCGCTTCACAAGCGAGATTCAGCAGCGACTGCCTGTATTGAGCGGCGTCCTTGCGCAGCGCCCGCAGCCCTTCCTCGATCCGCGCCACCACATTCGTTACAGCATCCTCGCGGGCTTTGAGAAGCACGCGCTGGGACTCGACATGGGCCGTTGCGACCTCGCGAGCCCGTATCTTCTTCGCCCTCTCGTCTGCCTTGGCCAATATCTCCTGGCGGTTGGCCTCAACCTCCTTCCGGGTCCTCTCATTCTCGGCCTCGACGATCTTGCGCGCACTCTCGATAATGCGTTGCGCCTGAGCCTCGGCCTCAGCCAGAATGCTCTGGACAATCCCGTTTTCCTGCCCCGATTCCGTTTCCTTAGTCATATGCTCACGCCTATTGCTTTCCGCACCAGTTCCTCGATCTTCGGACGATCAGGGTCCGGGCCCGATGCGTCGGGGATCTCGAGCACTAACGGAAACCCAAAACCGTACAAACGGGCATCAACAGCGTCGCGAATCTTGGCAGCCACTTTTTCCGTCACAAGTACCACGCCCACGTCCTTGCGGACCACAGCGTCTTTCAGCGCCGCCAAAGCATCTTCCCGCTCAGAAGCTGCAACACCTTCTACGCCAACAAGGCGCAAACCAAGAACCGTCTCCCGGTCGCCTATCACAAAAAAGGTCATGTCTTACGCCCTGCCAAGAATCATAATGGCTATAATAAGGCCGTAAATCGCAATCCCTTCTGCCAGACCAACGAAAATCAGGCTCTTGCCCGTAAACTCCGGCTTCTCTGCCACAGCCCCAATCGCCGCTGCACCGACAAACCCGACCGCTAGGCCTGCCCCAAGGCAGCCAAGGCCTGTGCTGACCGCCGCCGCTACAAACGCCCACTTCAACGCATCCGATTGGGCGGCTGCCGTTCCGGGCGCCTCTGCATCAGGAACGGCCGTCATCTGCGCCTGGGCCTTCATCGCCGACAAAAAAACAACCGACAGGATCACCGCAAAAACAACTACTGCGAACGACCCAGCAATCACGCGCTCCATATGACTCTTGTTATCCAACATGCTCTCCCGCCTTTCAGTTTGCCTTATCCAGCAGTATGCTTCTGAACCCGACAGGCTCGTATTTCGACCCTGCCCCCTTAAAGAACTTTCCGAAAAACTCGTAGTATTCGAGCCGCAGCGCCTGAATTGTGACCACCAGTCCCTCAAGCAACACGATAATCGCGTTGCCCACCAAGATCACTGCCATCGACGTAAATTGGCCGCCAGGACTGCTGCGCACCGCCTCCGCAAGGCTGAACACCGCCACAAAAAGGCCGGCATGCGCCAGGCCAAAAGCGGCTACGCGGATAAATGAAACCGTATTCGACAGGAACCCCATGAGGATTTCTACAAGTTCAACGGTCCCTTCGACAAAATAAAGAAACACCCCCTCCGGAAAGGCCTTTTCCTGCCGTCCAAGCAGATACAGGATCGGACCTCTCGCAACGAAAAGAACGAGCGGCGTCGCAATCAACGTCACCAACGGCGCCAAATGAGCGCCGGGCGTGGGAAACATGAACACCTTCACCGCTAAACCAATCGCAGCCCAATAGGCAATGGCGATAAGCGGTCCCGTTTCGTCAAAGAAATTCCGCAGAAACGAGTGGGTGCGAAATGAATTGATCATGTTGAGAACAAAACCCAAACTCAAGACAATCACGCCGAAGGCGATAGTGACTTTGAACAGCGTCGCTACCCCGTCGAGCGGTTTCACCCACAACGCAGGTATCACCGTCTCCAGACCAAACACGCTCCCGTAAAGCGCCCCAAAGCACATCGACGACGCCCCGCAGTAGACGCCCAACCTGCCGATGTCCCGGAATCTGCTGGACCGCACAAGCAACAAGATCCCTCCGAGGACAAGCAGAAGCCCGTGGCCCACGTCGCCGAACATCATCCCAAACATGAGCAGAAACGTGATCCCAACAAAGATCGTCGGGTCAATCGTTCGGTAGGACGGCACGCCATAGCTCTCGACTAAGACCCGGAACGGCTTCACCAGCGCCGGCAGCTTCGGCTTCACCGGCACCTCGACTCGACCTTCCTGCACGTTTTCGAGGGCCGCTGCGTCCACCACCTCGACAACAGCCCGACCCTTGGTCTTGTCGCGCAAAGCGCCGACGAACGCCTCTGTCTGCTCAGCGGGAATCCAGCCGGAGAACAGACTGGTCTTTTCCGTGACCTTGGCATAGTTCCGGATGCGCAGAACAAGCAAAGCCGCCTCGACGCTTTTCGTAACGGCGATCAACTCCGGTAACACCTCCGTCTGCACCTGCTCAAGCTGCTTCGTTGCCTGCGACAGATCCGTTTCAATGGCCGCCATGTCATGCGCCATCTGCGACTCGACCTCGGCCGACACCTTGCTCAGGTCGCCCGGCATCGCAACCTCGCCGAATCCGACTGCCCGCAACGCATGCTCGAGGATCGCCTTATCCCGCCGTAGAACCACGCAGATCACCCGGAACTGGTCGCCCTCTTTCTGATACGGGAAAACGACCGACGGAATGTCCGCAAGATACGCCCGCAGCTTCGGTAGATGCACCTCTTGCACCAAGCCAATGGCGCTGGCCAGAAACGTCGATTGCATCAACCTGCGCACCTGCACGCCTGACGGCATAAGCATTCCCAGCTGCGTCAGCAAGGATCGGAGTTCATTCCGTTTCGATTGCAGCGAAGACTGCTTGGCAATGAGCGGATCGAGGCGGCCCTCCACGCGTGCCACGGTTTCGTCTATCTCGCCCAACTCGCGCAACCCCACCTCGCCGGCGCGTTCTTCAACGGCCCTGAGTTGCCCCGCAGGAATCCCCTCGAGAAGCTGGTGCAGGCGGCGTTGACGCCGGCTGTACTCCACCGCCAGCGAATCGGCGCCGGCCGAAGCAAGATCGTTCGTCCATTCATCCACTTCCTCCATCCGAGCGGGATGAAGCACGCCCAGCCGGGCAACCTCTTCAAGAACGCCCTCAAGGTCCGTTCTCAGGATCAGGATGCTCACACGGTTCATTCTCTCAGCGACAAGCATACCTTCTTACCCCAAACCGGCCAATCGTTTCGAGATGCCGCTCTCGTCTAAACCACCTAATCTCCCTGCGAAAACAGTGCACAGATTCCTCTGTTCGTTCCGTTTCAAGAGATAGAACGCAAAAACACATGCAATGCTGAACGGATAGCCTGCGAGCAAGTCCCGGGCCGCCGCAACTGCCATCTCGCGTACGGACGACTCAAGCATCGCAAGCCGATCAAGCATCGAGCTGCCTCGGCCCTCGCGTTCAAAATCGTCTCCAATAAACTGCGCGCTCAATCTATCCACCATTCCCTGCGAGACGCCGACACGGGCCAGGTGCTTGGCAAGAGGGGACGGCCCGGGGATCATCATCTCCTTCGCTGCCGAACTCTCAACGTGGTAATACTCAAGCAACCGGGCAAGCCAGCACAGGTTGAGCATGTCAATCTCAGCTCCGACGATCTTCATGCCTTTCTGCGCGTCCGTTCCACCCAGCGCCTGCGTCGCGCGGAGCAAACGCTGGTAGTAGTCCCGCTCAAGCGCTACCTCGACATGGAATATCGACCGCTTCTCCTTATAGGCCGCCGCCGCCGAGGCTATCGGCGCCCGGTAGGGCGTATGCCGAAGAACTTCCGCAACATCCTCGACGCTCTGCGCACTGACGATCTCGAGAACGGGCAGCTCGTGTACCAACAGCGGCTGAGACAACAAGGGCCCTAAGTTGGGATCCTTCCCGTGCCACAACCGCAGCGCAAACTCGAGGTTGTCTAACTCCCACCGCGCAAGTAGAAGCAACCCCACCTCTTGCGGATGACGCGTCAGCATCCGCGTGGACCACTTGAAGCGCAGTGCCGCCGCCTCCTGCAGGCTCTTCTCGATAGACATCGCTTCGAGCGGAATATCTTGAGGGAGAGCCCCATAACCCGCGTTCTTCCCCAACAACTCCCAAGCTTCCCGTATCGACGGCGCCCGCAAGAGGGCCTCGAAGTCCCCGCGGGTCAGCAACTCAGAGAGCATTGCCCGCGTAACGGCGTTCGTGACCGCATATCGGGCCAAAGACCTCATGGCTCGAGACCGGCTATCGCGCGCACAGCAGACTGCACGAACGAAGAACTCACCTGCTCGGCTGTCTCAGCTATCGTTTGC
>CAZBQH010000149.1:0-39089 GCA_964493915.1 uncultured Nitrospiraceae bacterium | reverse complement strand
TGCCTCAACGACAGCGTGTTGAGAGCCGTCCATGGGCTCAATCAACACATGGTAGCTCCCAGGAACCAAATTGTGCCGCATGACAGCCTGCGCTCCCGGCCGTATAAGAACCAAAGAGGCGCCTAACTCGAAACCAAAGCGTTCCTCTCCGTCCACTTCTACGGTTGAGGGAATGACCCCTCTGCCCGCAGCACTCCCGCCATGAACCGGAACCAATTCATACTTATATGTGTTTGACAGGCCATTTTCAGGCGAGCGACCGACAACAAGGACGCGGCTGCCGGCATTTCTGACAACCACAGTGCAAGGATACAGGCCTGTTGCTTCGCTCGGCTGAGCCTCCACCGCAACAGTTACCTTCGGCACGGCGCGATGACGTCCCCACAGGTCGCTCTCGACGGCGTACAAACCAAGGGCGCACAGCGCCACAGCCACAGGAAGCGCCCAGCGCCCGACCTGCAACGGCCCGAGATTGATACAAGCCGCCGCAGTCAAAACAAGTACGGACGCGCCGTACAGGATGAGACCCGGCCTCAGGGCCCAGCGGCCTTCCTGCGCCATAATGCGCGCCACTGGGTCGATGCCAAAGCTCAATTCGCGAAGCAGATAGTTCGCCGCGACAACCGCCGCAACGGCCACGCCAAGCAGAAGCACGCCCCGGGCCGTGCGGATCGGAACAAGCGCCGCCAACGACATCAAAAGAGCCAACATAACAGGACCCACCAGCAGCCAGATGAGCCCTGGAGCTTCATCAGAATAGAGACTATATCCCGTGAAAGGCGTGAATGAGCCGACAACCGGCAACAGCAACGACAACAACATCACAATCGCGGCCGTCCACGCAATCCAACTGTCTACGCCAAGACCCTGCTGAACGCCGGTTCCCCCCGATGCGCGGAAGAGACTCGGGGAAAGCTCTGGGACGTCTGCCGCGGACTGAGCGCGCAACGCAAGCGCGATCGCCTGATTCGCACGGGTCAAGTTGGTCTTGGCCCGTTGAAGATACCGCTCGCTCCGGTGCAGACTGTCCGAAGAGATCTCGCCCAGTTGCCGGCGGCCCCGGGCGATCTCCAGCTGCGCATCGGCGGTCTCTACGTCAAGAACGTGATCGACCTTCAGCTGTTCAAGCCGCCCTTTCCAAAAAGCCACGGCCGATGCGGCCCGCATTTGTTCAGCTTTGATCCGTCCCTTGTCTGCGGTTCCCGCGCTTTCTTCGGCCCGCACCCGCTCGAGATGTTCATAGGCATTCCGCAAATTCTGCACGTGACTGAGGACGACAGGCGCCGGGGATTCATGCTCCGGCGGCAACACAACATGGAAACCTTCGGCGGGTATGTCGCTGAGTTTCGCATCAACACGGCCTCCAGCCTCATGAACGCCGGACACATTGAGCCACGCTCGCAGGTTGTGCCGGCGCCGTTCGAGGTTATCTCTACGTCGCCTCAGCTTCTCTGCCCGGTCCCGAAACGCAGAAAAACTCAACTCGCCGACCCGGGCCGCCAGGCTGCCGTCCGCAAGCTTTTCCCGAACTGTAGCCAGCTCGATGTCGCACTCCATAAGTCGCTGACGCAACTGTTCTTCCAGCTCGAGCCGTTCCTTGCGCACACGTGCAAGATTGGCCCGAATCTGCTTGTCGTCCGCGTCGATCTGTTCGGCAGAGGCACTCCGGCTCTCTTGCTCGAGCTTTTCCTCGAGGCTGCAAAGACTCTGCAGGGGCTCAAGCGGCTCCAAAGGCCACAGCGAAGGAAACCGTTCTTCAGTCCCCAGATCAAGCTCTTCTTCACCGACAAGACCTTCTGGAGATGCTGCTACATCCTCTGAGGGCGCTTTGCTGATGCCTTTCCGTCGCGAGACGAGCAAGAGCTCCGGGTGTTCCCTCAGGTAGATCTCCGTCGTGCCTTCGGGGATGTCCTCAGCCCTGGGTATTCGGATGCGCTGTTTACACGTGACACAGCGGCCGACCCGCCCCAGCATCGTTTCGGACACCCGCATTTTCTGGCCGCAGATGCAGTAAATATGGAGTTTCGCGCTCTTATCGGTTCCCATTGACCAGGCACCTCATATACCAAACAGTATGCCTAACCAGATAAAAACGCAAACTGAAGCACGGAAGGCCAAGCTGGTTTTGGTTTTATGCTTTTGGGATGGCTCTTCGCGGATCGCACCACAGAAACAGCAAAAACGTACCCGTTGCGCGGACAAAGACGGCAACTGCGCGAACGACACACTGGCGGATTCGAGACGCCGTCGGAAGCACCTGGCCTTGGGCCTAGCCTTTGGGCTCGACTGGAATCAGGCTTCGCCAATAGGGGATGGGCCCTTTCTGCTCGGGCGGCTCGAACTCTACCCCGAGCCTCGACAACAACACCCCTTCCGCCAACTGAAGGTCGACCAAGGCCTTTGCCAGACTCAGCATCGACTGAACTTCCTGAGTACGGGCGAGGGCCAGATCTTCCTGCACCTGGAGTACCTGATAACTCGTCGTAACGCCTAAGTGGAGCCGCTTTTCCTCGGCATCGAGATTGGTCTCCTGAAGCTTGCGCGCCTGGCGGTTACTCTCCACGAGAATCCGGCCTGTGTCAACGGCCCTGACTGCAAGCCGCACCCCCAGGATGATGTCCTGTTTGGATTGCTCGAGCTGCAGCGCGCTGCGCCGTTTGCTCAAGACAGCGCGGTGATAGGCCCCCCGGGCAGTTCGGTTCCCAAGGACAACCGTCCCCTGTACGCTGATGGAATAGCTGGAATCCGACTGATCCAGCGTCTTCTCGTACACCTGGCGTATGTAATGATCGCGGCCGCCCTGCAAGCCCGTAGCGCTCACGTCGAGCTGAGGCAGCAAATCGTTAGCCGCGCGGTGCTGCTCAGTCTCAGCGCTCTCAACCGCCAGTTCCGCGCTGTGAATCTCGGGACGGTTTTCAAGAGCCGTCTGTATGCTTTCCTCCTCATCCGGCTCGACCCCCTCGAGGTTTGGCTGGTCGATGGGCGCCAAAGCCACGTCCTCCCCGTCCGGTTGTATGTCCAAGAGCCGTTTCAGCCGGTCCTCAGCATCGAGCACCGCCGAACGAGCCGCGATCAGGTCGCTTTGCCTTGTGGCAACGCCGGCCTTTGCCTGAACTACGTCGATGGCGGCGGCCGTACCTATGGAAAGTCGCTTCCGGTTCATATCGAGCAGCCGTTCAGCATTGGCAAGCGACTCCTCACGCACTTCCACCGTCGCGATCGCCCCAACCAAGTCCCAGTATGCCTTCACCACCTCGGCGAGCGTGTTAAGAAGCGTGAGTTGAACCTGGTCCGCTGCTTGGGCCACGTTGTTTCCAGCAATCCGGACTCGGGCGCAATTGGCCTTCTTGCCCCGCCCGCGGAGCAACGGCTGCGTCAACTGGATACGTACATCGCCACTCCATTCCTCGATGAAATCGTTGAAGGTGGTCTCTTCCTTGCCCAGATCAACGGCCAACGTATAAGTTGTGCCCCAAGGGATCTTGCCACCCAACGAAGTCTGGGTATCCGTGCGGAAAGACTCAATCGTGGAGACGCCCCCGAACGTCCGGATGTCGGCAGCGGCTTCTTGAGACGCATGCGAGTAAGTAGCGCTGCCCTGAAGGGCGGGATCAAATTCGCCCTTTGCAGAAAGCAAATCCGATTCCGCCAGGAGGGGTTCATAGGCGATATTGAGGAGGTCCTGATTATTCGCCAAGGCCATCTGAACCGCCCCCTCGAGAGAAAGAACAAGCGTCTCCCTGGGACGCCGTTCCCGCAGCATTCGGTAAAGGACATCAAGATCAGCCTCGCTCGCATCAAGGCCGATCCCAGGGATATCCTCCTCCGTCTGGGGCTCTTCAGCCTCTTGGCCGGCGGAATCCAACTCTATCCAGTCCAGAACCGAACGTGGCGCTTCGCTCGCCAAAGACTCTTCACCAGGAAGGGATGAGGCCGCAGGCGCCTCTTCGGCCCCCTTCGAGGAAGCCTCCCCGGAAGGTGTCGTTTCGGGAACAGGTTCAGCCGTGGTCAGGGTCTGCTCGGGCGACGGGTTCGCATCGGTTGGGGCTTTATCCCAATCAGTTGCCGCAATTTGCACCAACACACTGTCCTCTGCAGAGACCCGCGGAGAAGCGATAGACGCAACAATAAACGAAGATAAGAACAACCAACGAAGGTCCATTCGCTCCTCCTGCACCTACGGATCAACACGGCCGAACAGCAGAAATCTGTTATCAGACCCACGGGAACCTCCCGCGGTTTCGCCAAGCAAAGGCGGCAATACACTCCAAGCGACGCGCGTCATGCAGTCCCTCTCGGCAAAGTCAGTCTACGAAAGGGCCATTGTGCAGTCAAACGGGAACAACAGACCCCTGGCGTTTGAACACGCCCGGGGCCGGACTTATACTCTTTGGTTTACAGCAGAACACGAAAAAACGGAGCCTGCAATGAAGGTGCTTGTCACGGGAGGCGCGGGGTTTATCGGATCCCATCTCTGCGAGGGCTTGGTGGCCCAAGGCGACAAGGTGTTCGTACTAGACGATCTGAGCACAGGCCGCTTCGAGAACATCGAGCATATCGAGGGCCTGACATGCGTCGTCGACAGCACGTTAAATCAGGAGATTGTCCGCGATTTGGTTCGCGAGGTCGACGCGGTCTATCACCTTGCGGCTGCCGTGGGCGTGCGTCTCGTCGTGGAGCAGCCTATCCGCACCATCGTCAACAACATCCAAGGAACTGAGACAGTTCTCGAAGAGACTTGCCGCTATCGCCGGCGGCTCCTCATCACCTCGACAAGCGAGGTATATGGCAAAGGCGTGAACCCCGTCTTCAACGAAGACGACGACCGCATCATGGGGTCGACAAAACTGACGCGGTGGTGCTATGCGGCATCGAAAGCGCTTGACGAGTTCCTGGCCCTCGCCTATTGGTACGAGAAACGCCATCCTGTGGTAATCACGAGACTCTTCAACACAGTTGGTCCGCGCCAGACCGGCCGTTACGGCATGGTGATACCCATCTTTGTGCGCCAGGCTCTGCGGGGGGAACCTCTGACGGTTCACGGAGACGGTCAACAGAGCCGGTGTTTTGCCTATGTGGGGGATGTTGTGCCCGCCCTAATCGAGCTCATGGCGCGACAAGACATCGTCGGCGAAGTGTTCAACATTGGCGGCTCTCAATGCATAACCATCGAGAAACTGGCAAAACGGGTGATCGAACTCACAGGAAGCAAGTCGGAAATCCGCTACATCCCTTACGAAGTGGCTTACGGCCCGAACTACGAAGACATGCGCCATCGTATGCCCGGTCTTGCCCGCATCCAGAAAGCCATTGGCTACCGCCCCCGAACGTCCCTCACTGAGCTGCTCAATCTTGTCATCGAGCATATGCGAAAAGAAGCGGACCAGGAACACTGAAGGCTTCGGGACGCAGCAGTTCTCCTATCCGTGCCGCCGGACTTACTTCAGCTCCCATTTGGGCACGACCGTCTTGCTTTCTGAAATAGGCGGGAGCGGTTGCAGACGAGGCGCACTCATCTCAGGGTAGTTGCGATCCACCCGAATGATGGTCTTGCCGTCTATCGTTTGAACGCCTGTCGCATACACGGGGGGGATAAAGTTCTTGTCCGTCTCGATGCTGATCCATGCGGTTTCCGGAGTCACCTTCTCGTTCAAAAAAATCATATCCTGCGCATAGATGGGAGCGCTCAACGCATGCATCTCGATGGGCCCGAAACCTATCTTGTCGGGAGCGGAAAACACCCGGACACGGTATACCGTATACCGCTTCGGCGTCGCCGTAAAGGTAAGCCGGTAGTCGTCGGTATCGACGTTCGGAGCGACAACCGGGAGACCGTTCTCAATGACTTCGACTTTGTATCCCTTGGCATTCAGGACATGGACCGACAGATCCGTTTTCACCCCCGTGGGAATTGTTCCTCCCATATAAACGTCTACCCTCCCGTTCTGAAGCACGTCGGCCTCAAAAGAAAGCGTAGGGCCGTCCAACCCATCAGAAACGAACGTTCTTCCCTGCCGCAGCCCTGCCAGAATCCCGTTGACGGACTTCTCAGGCGCATAGACGTAGGTAACGGGGCTTGCCATGGGCACCTTGGAACTACCCGTCCTACTGCCGCCGATAGGGCTCGCCTTCAAACCACGAAGCAATTCATTATTCCAGAAAAGCTCAGCCTGTCCATTGGCCGACAACTCGGGCGTGCCCGCCGCGCGCGCCATCGAATAGACGAGTTCGCCCTCGCGCCGCTCCTGCAACTCCTCACGGAGAGCGGCCAGCGTGATAGGCGGGATCTCGCGCCAAGTTCGGCTCCAGACCTGCACGGCGTTGAGAGGAGTCACACCCCATTGCCACGGTTCTTTCGGAAAACACGGATGTGCAGCGGCCACCACGCCGCCCTGAGCCTGCACGAGACGGGCAACGCCCTCTAACGCCCCATAGGTCTCGGCTGACATCGGCAGCGTCCGTGGACCATAAAGCAAAGCCACGCCCCGTTCCGCGTCTCCCCACGTCATGGCGGGGATCAAAACAACCTTGTCGGAATGGAATTCCGAGTCGAGACACGCATCCATCGTGTTGCGGTCGGTGATCGCGAGAAAATCCAGCCCCAATTGTTCTGCTCGTTTGACAAGCTCGCCTACGGATTCGGTCCCTTGGCCGTAGTTCGAGTAGGCAAAGAGTTCGCCCCGGCGCCATCCCGCTTCCGGCGACAAGACCCTATCGTCGAACGAGAGCGGCTCTTGACCAGGAATGCTGACGGGGTCAGCGGGATCCGCGCCTGCGCCAAGCTCGACCTCATCCAATACCAGGTCGCGGTCCTGGTCGAAATCGGTGAGCAGCCGGTTGCCGCTGGTGCCTACGAGAAGCGTTGTAGAAACTGTTGCAGAATCGTTCGGGCTGACCTCGACGTCCTGAATGTCTACACACACGGGCGTCCCGTAGGAATAGACATATACATAGGCCTTATAGGTACCCGATGGGCATTCCCCGGCGGCTTTTCCCTCTTCGGCCGGCAGCCGCAGCGCGAGTGACCCACCGGGAGCGATAAAATCAACGCGGCTGGGCAAAGGTTCGCCCAGCGCGCTGACCACGGACACCTCGACGCTCCCAGGCGGGCCTCCGGGCATCATGGCCGTTTCAAGCGCGTTGGCGGCGCTCTTTTCTCGCGGCGAGGTGGATGCCCCGCCTCTTGCCCCGGGTTCACCAGGACCGGTTGCACAACCCACCACTAGGCCGATAGCGATGGCGCTCACGAGCATGTTTACCACAGACTTCGGCATGGGTATCTCCCAGAATAAGACTTGATATCCCTGCTACGCATAGTGTAAATTAACAGTGGAGGTCATCCAACACCCTCCGTCCATGGGTGAAGGCATCAGTCGCTGGAATGGTTGAGCAACAGGTGTATTTTCTGAAATACGCCGCCAACCTGGGACAGAAAGGGTGTTCGTCATGCTCGCTAGCATTGACATCAACAGCAGCGTTGCCGTCTATGTTCAGATCGAAAACCATGTCCAATTCGCGATTGCCTCCGGACGCCTCAAGCAAGGCGACCAGTTGCCTTCAGTCCGGGAGCTGTCCGAACGGCTCGGGGTCAACCCGAATACGGTGGCGAAGGCGTATAGGGACCTCGAAGTGATGGGACTCCTGTACACCCGCCGCGGCATGGGCGTCTTTGTCAACAAGGGCATCGAGGCCAAATGCCGGGAGGAAACGCGCAAACGCATTATCGGCCGGATGCACGAAGTCGTGGCTGAGGCGAAAGCCGCAGGCATGGAGCTCGGAGAAATCGAGGATGTCGTAACCAAGAGTTTCCATTCCGACGCTGATCCTTACACGAACGCTCCCGACTCGGTGCTCGCGCTGGCCAAGAGCCGGCGCAAAAAGTGACCGCCCCTAGTTTAGCGCGACCTAGGCAAGGCTTCAACCTGTCAAGGGTGGAGTCTTGCTTTCTTTTGCCCGTCCGCTGCCGCAGTCAACAGATCATGCTCTCCGTCTTTCCCCAGAAGCCCTTTCCGCGTAAAGTGCCGGGCATTATCGGCTGCCATCTAACCGTCTCAGAGGTGGAAAAGGGCAAGATAACCACAAGATAACTCTTGACAGAGAGCAGGATTTATCGTATACTTGCTCATGATGGAAGGCCGCAGGGCTGCGAAATGCCTTTTGTCATGAGGCGCTGGAAAATCTTCAAATGCGCTCTAATTGCAGCGGCATTGATGCTTCTCTTGGTGAACGCATGAAAGTCATTGACAACTATCGCACAAAATCGGACGGAGCAGTGTACGCAACAGGCGTCAGCTCAGACGCGCAGGCCAAGCATTTCCAGAAAACCACCCAGCCTGAAGACCCGGACACCAGCGCCACCTCAATAGGCCGCTTGTCTCACGGCGCCAAAGTCAAACGGGGTCAACTCAATGCCGTCCAACAAGGTTACTACGGTACAGGCCCCGCGCCGTATGGCTACCGCCGTGGCGCCGAAGGCGAGAAGCCCCTTGTTGTCGACGATCGTGAGGCAGAGGTGGTCCGAACCATTTTTCGCGAATACCTGAACACACGAAGCACTGGTAAGGTGGCCGGCTATCTCCATTCGAAAGGTCTCTACACACGCAAAGGGAACAAGTGGTCGCGCCAAGCTATCTCGATCATCTTGTCAAACCGAACTTACCGCGGGCGTGTCAGTTACGGCGACATCGAGACCCAAGGTTTGCATGATCCCATCATTGAGCCTGCACTCTTCTATAAAGCAAACGCGCTGCGGGAGCGCAAACGCCGCCGCTGACGTCTTGTCGCTCATGGCTTGGCTCACCAGGGATACTTCGCCGGCTGATTTAGCAAATCGGCGTCCTCTCGAGCGGCGTCTCACAAAGCACTGACCGTCTCGCCCGCCGGTACCAACTGCCGCTGCCACACCCTGAATTCTTTGCGTGCCTTCACACCTGGAGCCTCGCTGATGGACTGATCAGGCGCTCGGGACTGCATGTTCACATAAATGCGGGAACGCTGAATCACCACGGACTCGACAACGACACGATCCCCAACCAGAAGTGCAGGCAAGGCCCTGGGTCTCCCTTCCTCGTTAAGAAGTGCCGCTAGATAAAAAAACGTGCCGGCGCCTCCAATCTGCGCGACCAGTACCACGGCTGCATCCGGCTCGCCGTCTCCGTTCAGATCGCCTACAGCCTTGGGGACGCCCAGCCGCACGCTCGTCTTGCTGGCAGAGCCCGGCATGATTGCTTCTTCGTAGACCCCGTTCGTCAGCGGCGCATAGCCGGACTTGGTCACATCGATAGCATAAATGGCGTTTGGCAGCAGCGCCTCGAACGCGGCTGCGGGATCTGGTTCAACAGCCTGATCCGGTGCTCCGGCCGGCATAGTGGCGCATCCCGCAGACAACCACAGCAATGCTGCCGACAATGCATTCAATAGACACTTCATCCCGGCTTTCTGCATGATGAAGACCTCCCTTTAGATGCACCCCACACCGCACTTTTACAAGTTTATAGCACCATTTCATCCCCGTCAACACGAAAAGAAAACGCAACACCGACGGGTCAGGCCGACCCGTTTTCGCCTGTCTGATTTCATTTTTGACTCATGTACTGTTCCTGGGCCATTTCCTGACCGTCCACCACGGCAATAGCCGTCATGTTAATCACATTCTGTTCGTTAAAACCGCCAAGCTCGAGCACCTGGACAGGCTTGGCCATGCCCAGCAGAATCGGGCCAACTGCCTCGCCGCCGCCCAGGCGTTGTACAAGCTTATAGGCCGCATTGCTCGAGTCGAGGCAAGGGAAGATCAGCACGTTTGCTCCTTCCCTAAGCGTGGTAAACGGGAAACTCTCCTCCAGGATGTCCGGGCTGACCGCGATATCCGCCTGCATCTCGCCGTCGATCGGAAGGTCCGGTTCGCGTTGGCGCACCAACTCGACGGCCCGACGCATCCGCTCAGGCTCTTCGAACCGGGCGCTGCCAAAATTGCTGAAAGAAATCATAGCAACACGCGGCTCGCTCTCGAAGCGGCGGACGGCATGGGCGCACATGATCGCGATGTCGGCCAGTTCCTCGGCCGTAGGATGCACATTCATGGCCACATCCGCAAAGAAATAGGTCTGGTCCTTCATAACAAGCATATACATTGCGGCAACTCTCCTGTCAGGGGACTCAGGCCCGATAATCTGGAGCGCGGGCCGCATCGTGTCAGGATAGTTGCTCGTCAGGCCGGAGACCAGCCCGTCGGCATCGCCCAAACGAACCATCATCGCGCCGAAATAGCTGCGCAGCATCATGAGCTCGTGGGCAAGCTCTTTGGTCACGCCCTTACGCTGGCGCAAGCGGTAGAACTCGTGTTCATAGTAGTCGTGCCGCTCCGACTGGCGCGGGTCAAGGATCTCCACACCGGCCAGATTAAGACCCATCTCTCTCACAACGGCTTCGATGCGCCCCGGGGACCCAAGCAGTATGGGCTGCGCGATGCCTTCGTCCAGGATTGCCTCGCACGCCTTGAGAATAGGAGGATGCTCGCCTTCAGGATAGACAATTCGCTTCGGGGCGCTGCGCGCTTTGTTGATCATGACGCGCATTACCTTGCGCGAGAGGCCGAGCCGTGCCTCGAGCCGTTCCCGGTATTCATTGACGTCGATTTTGACCCGGGCGACTCCGGAATCCATAGCGGCCTGCGCCACCGCCGACGCCTCCCAGATCAACACCCGCGGATCAAAAGCCTTGGGTATGATGTAGTCCGGCCCGAACTGCAGCTTATCGAGCCGATACGCTCGCAGGACCTGGTAAGGCACTGGCTGCCGCGTCAGGGCGGCCAAGGCCTTCGCGGCAGCAAGCTTCATGTCGTCATTGATCGCGCGCGCCTGTACATCCAACGCGCCCCGGAAGATAAACGGAAAACCCAGAACGTTGTTGATCTGATTTGGGTAATCGGTGCGGCCCGTCGCCATGATAAGGTCGTCCCGTACCGCCATAGCGTCCTCGTAAGCAATCTCGGGATCCGGATTGGCCATGGCGAAAAGGATCGGCCGGTCCGCCATACTGCGGACCATGTCCCGGGTAACGCAGCCGCCAACCGAGAGTCCGGCGAACACGTCTGCACCAACCATGGCGTCGGCGAGAGTCCGCGCGTTGGTCTCGACAGCGCACGCCTCCTTGTAAGGGTTCATATTCTTCGCGCGGCCCTTGTAGATAACGCCCGCGCTGTCGCACAAGGTGATGTTATCCGGGCAAGCGCCCAGCAGCGCATAAAACTTTGCGCAGGCAATGCCAGCGGCGCCGGCGCCGTTGAAGACAATCTTCAGATCCTCGAGCTTCTTGCCCGCAAGCTCGGCGGCGTTCAGCAGGCCCGCCCCTGAAATGATCGCCGTGCCGTGTTGGTCGTCGTGGAACACCGGGATGTCCGTCTCTGCTTTGAGCCGCTCCTCGATATAGAAGCACTCCGGCGCCTTGATGTCCTCGAGGTTGATGCCCCCAAACGTCGGCTCCATCAGTTTCACCGCGCGGACAAACTCCTCAGGATCCCTGGTGTCCAACTCGATGTCAAACACGTCGATATCGGCAAAACGCTTGAATAGGACGCCCTTGCCCTCCATGACCGGTTTGCCGGCCAGAGGACCGATGCTCCCGAGACCCAGCACAGCCGTGCCATTCGTGATCACCGCCACCAAATTGGCACGGGCCGTATACTCGAAGGCCGCGTCCGGCGTCCGCTCGATAGCCCGGCACGGTTCTGCAACGCCCGGAGTATAGGCGAGAGACAGATCCCTCTGAGTCTGGCATGGTTTGGTGGCAACCACCTCGATCTTCCCCCGTCTTCCCCTGCTGTGATAGCTAAGGGCATCCTCCGGCGTAATCATGGCTGACAGTACCCTTTCATAGCGATTGCTTACGATGGAATGCACGGCGCGGTCGGCATCCAGCCGGTTCAAACACACATTATAGGAAAACCGACTCGCGACTACGAATGCCATCGGATGACGAGCTTTTCAGAGAGGAGTGGCCCGGCGCAAAACGCCGGTTCTGACGTTGCGGCAGTCTCAGTCCAGTTGGCAACTGCCACGGTGCAATAAAGACAAGCGCCGTTTGCAGCAGGCGCCACGTATCCAGGGTCCTTCATCGTTTTCCTGGGGCAGTACACACAGTATCACGTAGCGTAACAGCGCCTCACACGAGTTTGTGAATGAGACCGCAGGATCAAAGGGACCGCCCGGACAGACGGCCCGTCTGACCTGCAGCGCCTTCAGACGCGCTTTCGAAGAACAACTCGGCGAGATTGACCAGAACGCCCTTCGGATGTCCAACTGGGCGCGCGAATCTACGTCCCGGAACGACTTCGACGAAATGCGCGATATACCTGATGCGAATGCCTGCTCGTTGAGCTCCTGGTTCCTATCCACATAAGCCGGGCAGCCACTGCCGATCCCGGGACTGTGCACAGGCGGTTGCAGAAAACCGCCAGCCTCACATGGTGGAGAGAGACGATTTGTGCTAGGGTAAAGGTCCATCAAGTAACATGATGGATGATCCTTGGAGCCAAGGATTGCAGCAGCCAATATGAGGTATTCTCATGACAAGTCCAGACCTGCCGAGGCGCAGTTTTCTGAAAAGCGTGGGGCTGAGCGCCATGGGGGCGTCGCTAGGCGCCATGGCCGCCCGGGAACCAGACCATCGGCCCAACTTCCTTTTCCTTTTCACCGACGACCAACGCGCCGATGCGGCGGGTTACATAGGCAACAGCGTGATCCAGACCCCGGCTCTGGACGCACTGGCTGAAGCCGGGACCGTCTTCACCAACTCGTTCGTGACGACGTCCATTTGCTGTGTGAGTCGTGTGACGGCCCTGACGGGGCAATTCGCGCGCCGCCATGGCATAAATGATTTCGTGAAGATGCTTACCAGCGAGCAGTTCGGAGCGTGCTACCCTCAGGTGCTGCGGCGGAGCGGCTACTATGTAGGTTTCATAGGGAAATGGGGGATCGGTGCGAACAACCTGGACAACATCGAGCGGGCAAGCCATGAGTTCGACTACTGGGCCGGAGCATCGCACCAGACAAACTACTGGCACGAAGCCGATTGTCCGTATGTAACGGACAACGGGACGTGCACCTGTCCGCCGGATGGCCGAGGCGTCGCGGGACCCGACGTTCGGGTAGGTCATGCGAACATGAAAGACCCTGTCCATCTATGCACGGATATTGTCCCAGACAAAGTCGCGGCGTTTCTCGAACAACGGCCGAAAAACCAGCCTTTTTGCCTGTCGGTCAGCCTGAAATGGGCGCACGGTCCCTGGAGTGATTGGCACCCCCGCTTCAAAGACACTTACAACCTCGCGGATATGCCGATCCCTCTTGCGGCAACGCCTGAGGAGGCCGAGAAACAGCCGGACTTTCTCAAACAATCGCTCGATTCGCCCGCAGGCATGCAGCTCGCAAAAGACCACGACAGATTGCGCCGCATCGTCATGGACTACTACCGTCTTATTGCTACAGGGGACTATGGTCTCATGCGGATCCGCAAAGCGCTCGAGGATGCAGGAGCGGCTGACAACACCGTCATTCTCTTCAGCTCTGACAATGGTCAGTTCCTTGGGGAGCACGGTTTGATGGGCAAGTGGCTCATGCACGAGGAGTCCATCCGCGTCCCCACTGTCATCTACGACCCGCGGATACCTCCAAATAGACGCGTTCGCCGACAGGACGCGACGGTGCTCAACACGGACTTTGCGCCCACGATGCTCGCTATGGCCGGTCTACCCGTCCCGGGGGATATGCAAGGCCAGGACCTGACACCGCTTCTGATCGGGCCCGCGCCGCAATCGTGGCGCGATGCATGGTTCTATGAGCATGTCTACGAGCACGGAGGCAAGATCGAGCCCTGTGAAGGCGTCCGCGCACAGCGCTGGAAGTATATCCGCTACTACCGCCAAGACCCCGTCTACGAATCGCTGTTCGATTTGCTTGAGGACCCCCGCGAGACGCGCGATCTCGCCAGGGACGAAGCCTATCGCAGCGTGCTCGACGAGTACCGCGCAAAGTGGCGCCGGTTCCGCCATGAGCTTAGCTGAGCGCCGGCTCGCCTGCGTTTTGCGTTCTCGACAAGGAGTCCGCGCCTAACTTCTGATTCCCGGGGAAAGTTGCCGAAAGCCTCTCGCTGAACACTACGCGGCGTCCCAATTGCGGGCGGCAGCAATCTCCCCATCGATAAGCACCGCGCCAAGGGGCTCGGCGAACTCGAGCTCGAGCGTTAGGGCGCTTTCGAGAAGGTCCATCAAACCGTCGCCGTCAACGTCGGCGCCTTGGCCGATCAACTCGAGCACCGCGCAGACGTCGTCAACGCATCCACCCATTGTCAGGGTGATCGCGCCGGTCTCATCGACCACGCCTGCGACTGGAATAGCGACTTCGGGAAGGTCGAGCCCCAGACTGTCCAGACAGCTCATATCGAAGGAGATCGTGCCGACGATCGCCGTGTTGAGTGGATAAACAAGTTCGTGCTCATGGACCAGCTCTAATGCAAAAGCACATGAGAGCTCTATATTGCCCGCTGACGTACCATCCGGCTGCAGGACCGTTACGACGCCCGACCATGCGCCTGCATAGGCGCCGGTTGCATCGAAGGGCAAAGTAGTCAAGTCGGAGTCGCTGCATTCTGACTGACCGCACAAACTGGCAATAACGAACAGGAGCAACCCGGCAAAGACCGCTTTATTTGTCATTGGACGTACCCTTTTCTCCGATGCTGTCTCGTGCGAAATCTACAGAGATTATACCGGCGATGACGCAGAAATGCATAGCGGATCAAGTTTTTCCTGTTTTTGAATCGCCATATGCGGAATTATGGCTCGAGAACAACACGCACAAATGGACAAATAGAGAACAGAAATCGACGGGAGAAAAAACGGCGAAACATCAGGACCCACACCCTGCCCTTATGCGCGATCCTGATAAGGCCCTATGCACAGCCCCGCTTGGTCGCTGACATGCACCTCAGTTCACAATGGACTGAGAAATGCTTGACGATGAAGACCCCGAGTTCATCTGTTTCTCGACCTGGTAGTGGCGTTCCATAGCGAGTTTAATGAACTCGTCCGCCAGATTTGTGTCGACAGGAAAGCTCGTAACTGTGTACCCATACCCTCCGATGAACTGCTCAAGATCCGCAGCAATCCTTGCAAGAACGCGGCGTGCGCCCTCCTCCGGGGTTTCAACAAGGAGAATTGCGAGGCCGCACACGCTCAAACTGAACACCTGGTCCGATGAGCGGAGCTCAGTCGAGAGCCGTCTTCCCACTTGCGGGACCGCTTCGGCTTGGTCCTGGGGCGCGCACAACGTGATGAGCGTCGTAGCGGAAGGGTACCGGATCGACCGCTCGATCTCTTCCCGCACGCGGGCGCGCATGTAGGTTTCGGTGCGAAGCCCTGTAGAAGGATCGCGATAGGCTAGCTTCTCGAGGAGCCGACACCTTTTTTCCAGTTCGGCACGTACCTTTGTTTCTTCGTGCAATTGCTGCTGGAGATCCTCTATCGCTTGTTTCAGTTTCTCTACGTCGTCCATTGAATCGTTTCTCCCAGACCGGTCACTAAGTCAGTAAGCAAAACCTATGCCCGCACTTGGGCCACCCTTCATATAGGCCTTAACACCGCATAATAGAAACACTTATGGGGTAGCACGTCTCGACGGGTCTGCAATGCAGTCTGATGAATGGCCGTAATGTAGTCACTGTTGACAACATTTTTACACGTGTTGGCCAACTGTGGCAAAGCCAGACGCCCGGATCGACCCTGACTTGACATGATAGGGCTGGTAGCGTAGCATAATAGCCTACATGGCGGGTTCATTGCTGGCAAGTGGCCCCATTCCGGGAGAGGGGGTGTTGCTTTCTTGGAAGTTCGGCTCGATCCACAGGACAGGCCGCACATCCTCGTTATCGAGGATGACCCTGCTCAACGTTCCTTCCTGAAAGAAGTCCTGGTCTTGACAGGGTATGAGTGCGACTGCGCTTCAACCTGCGACGAGGGCCGTAAAGTGTTTACTGAGGGACGCTACGCCTGCACGTTGATCGACCTCGGCCTGCCCGACGGAAACGGTCTGACGCTCCTGGGTCAATTCAGCAAGCGCGATCCGAGCATGGTCCCGATAATACTCACGGGAGAGGCAAGTGCGGAAACGGTTATCGACACGATGCGGGCAGGGGCATTTGATTATCTTACCAAGCCCGTCGATCTAACCACGCTACGCGCTGCCTTGGCTCGAGCGCTTGCCCACCATGCGGTGGTCCGTGAGCGGAGCCGTCTGATCGCCTTATTGCTAGAAGAACGTGAGCAATTGCGCGCAAGGGTCGAGGCGGCCACGGCGGACATTCGGGCCTATGCGAAGGCCTGTGAACGCAGCAACGACCGGTTGCGTGCGCTCTTGCAGTTGACCCAGATGTCAGCCCAATTTCCTTCTCATGAGGCGCTTATGCGGCGCGTCTACAGCCAAGTGGCCAAACATATGCCGTTGCGATGCGTCGCCCTCTGCGACGTGACCCGAGGCAAGCTCCTGGCGGTCTACCAGGAGGGAAATGGCGAGCGCTTTACCCTGACCGACAGCGACGGCGCGCAAATAGGCTTTGACAGCTTGCTGGCGGAGGCGGAACCGCAGTTGTTGATGCAGACTTGGCTTGAGCGCCACACCACCTTTGAGGTAGGCGATCTAACAGCGTTTGTGTCGCCCCGGAAATTCTGGAATCGATCGGTTAGTGCCGTTGGTTTTTATCTAAGCCCGGAGTTTAAGACGGGCGAGGCCGAGCAGGAATTTCTCAGCATGTGCGGGCATTTCCTCGCCTTCGAGTGGGAACAGGGACGTCTGATGCTTCAAGTTGCCCATCATGCCAGCCTCGGGAACATCGCGGTGGAGGTCGCGCGCAATTTCATTCAGCCGCTTACAGCAATCCGTACAGCGATTGACTTCCTCGGCGAGACAGTCGACTCTGAGGAAGCGACTCAAGGCGTGCGGGTCGTAAAAGATAGTGTCGAGCAGTTGCGCAGACAGACTCAGGAATTCCGCAGACTCTCTTTACTTCGAGAGGATTGCGTGGAAACCGCCCAGCTTGACAAGTACGTCGATCAGGCCTTTGACATGCTTTCTGTGGCCATCCAGAATCGCGGCGTTCGTATCGAGAAGGATCTCAAAGCGGACTGCGAGTGCGTCCTTCTCAACGCAACCGCCCTGGAACGGACGGTGCTTGATCTCATGCTGGGCGTACTGCGCAACGTCGAGGTGGGAGGGCGAATCCGCGTTTCTCTCCACGAGACCGATAACGATCATGTCGTCCTCGAAATCACTTACTCGGGAACCGGCTCGGAGCTTCTCAGTCCCGAAGCGGGCACTATGCCCTTGTTGGCCTCCTCGTTCACCCAGAGCAAGACGCCCCATCCTGGGCTGCAGCTCGCAGAGCGAACCGTGCGGACCTGCGGCGGCACGCTCAGCGTCGAGGCAGCAAACGACGAAGTAACGCTGCGCATTGTCTTGCCGCGAAATGCTGCGGACGTGCATGTAAATGAGGCGACACTCTAATGGAATCGACCAGCTCAATAGCATCTCAGGACCCTGTCGGGAACGACGACCGCAAGCTGGTCGTGGTCATCGACACCGATCCGGGCGTCCGATGGGCTGTCGAGAAAGGACTTGCACGGTCAGGCTACCGGGTCCTGGCGGTTAATACGGTGGGAGATGTTCTTCGCGCAGTCCGTGAAGAGCCCGTGGACGCGTTGGTGATGGAATTGCTCCCGGAGGCCGGGCTAACTCCTGAGGTGTTGACCGAACTCGTCAATGCCTCCAGCAAACCCCGGGTGGTCTGCGTAGCCGTTGACAGCGCTCCCCAGAACGTTATTGACTGCATGCGCCGCGGCGCTGCGGACTTCCTCCCCAAACCGTTCAGCCTCACCGAGGTACGGGCTTCACTCAACCGCGCGCTCGAGTCCAAGCCCGAGATACCTATCGCTGATTACCCGCCTCAGCCTCGCCGGGACGTGAAGGAGGGATCGCGCCTTATCGGGATCAGCCCGGCAATCCAGGAACTCCGGGAAGCTATTGTCCAGGTTGCCCGGACAGACCTAAATTGCCTGATCCGGGGCGAGAGCGGCACAGGCAAAGACATGGTGGCCCGCGAGCTCCACCGCTTGTCGGACCGCAGCGCAAAACCTTTCATCAAGGTGAACTGCACCGCGCTTCCCGAACAGCTTCTCGAGAGCGAGCTTTTCGGCTACGAGAAGGGGGCCTTTACGGGGGCCCATACGTCGAAGCCCGGGCGGTTCGAACTGGCGAACCGGGGCATGATCTTCCTGGACGAGATCGGCGATATGGACCCGAACCTTCAGTCGAAACTGCTCCAGGTGATCGAGCATAAGGAATTCACCAAGCTTGGCGGCACGCGCCATATCAACGTCGACGTCCAGATCATCGCTGCTACGAACGCCGACCTCGAGAAACGGACACGTGAAGGCCTGTTCCGCGACGATCTGTACTTCCGGTTGAACGAGGTGTCTCTCTGGGTGCCTCCTCTGTCAGAACGCAAGGAAGACGTGCCATTGCTGGTGCGTCATTTTCTGCAAAAACATGTAACAGGCGCCCCGAACACCGAGGCTGAACTGTCCGGCGAGGATTTGGCGACCCTGACTGAACACAACTGGCCCGGCAATGTCCGCGAACTCGAGAGCACCATCAAACGGTGGCTGGCGTTGGGCCGCAATGCAAATCTGCCCCTGACCTCGAATGTGGGCCGTGGCCGGCCTGCGCCGCCCCCTCGTCCTGAGCCGGAGCCGCTTGTCTCCGCTGTCGAGGTCGAGAGCCGGGTCGAGGACCAAGCCAACGAGTGCGAACAGATCGTCGAGGTGCTCGAGCGGTATCAATGGAACCGGCGTAAGGCTGCGGATGAACTTGGCATGAGCTACCAGACGCTGCGGCGGCGCATCGAGAAGTATGGCCTCGACCAGAAACGTTGAATTGCGCCCGTTCGGGAACGGCCCTTTCTGCGAGGGGCTGCGATGAGAGGCGCGTCAGTAAGGCGTCGCCTCACAGTGCTGGCTCTTCGAGGTTACGCTTCAACGATTCCGCCCACTGCCGAACGCCTTAAGAGGAAGGCAGGCATGGGCCTGCGCATTCTCGTTCAGTGCATGACCGGCATCGGAAATGTACTCATGGCAACGCCCATGATCGCGGAGCTCCGGCGCGCTTACCCGGACGCGCAGATCGACCTCCTTACCACCTCGGGGTCCGCGCATTTGCTCTCCACTAACCCCGACGCATCCCGCGTCTTCGCCGATGTTTACGAGCGGTCGCACCTGCGCAGGGATTATTGGACGATGATCCGGCAGATCCGCGGAGCTCGTTATGATGCCTGTTTCCTATGCATCACGGCCGTGGACTACCTGTATGTCGCACGGATCGCACTGGCGCGCATCGGTACGCGCGTCATCCACGACTATCAATTCCATTCCAACAACGACCTGCGCAGCCTGTGTACCCACATTATCCCCTTCGACCAGACCCGCCATGATGTCGAAAGCAATCTGGACATGCTCCGTCCCTTCGTGTCAGGACCTCTACATGCCGGGCCTCTGGTCCTCCCTGTATCCGACGCCGAACGCATCGCAGCGCGCGCTCTGCTCGAACAACAGGGTTGGCAAGAGGATCGCACCGTGGCATTCTGCCCCGGGTCGGACCTGCGCTGGGCGGCAAAACGATGGCCCATCGAAAATTACGCGCGCCTTGGCCAGGAGCTCCTCGCAAACAACCACGGGCTCCGGATTGTCGTGTTCTGCGGCCCCGGCGAGGAGAAGGAATACGCTTACCTGCAGGAGACGCTCAAAGATCGGCGCGTAACGTTGGTCCAAAGCCTTGATCTTCTGCTCTATCCGGCCGCGATCGACCTGTGCAACGTCGTAGTCTCGGCAGACAGCTTGCCAGTGCACATCGCCGCGGCCCGCCAACGGCCCCTCGTCGGGCTGTATGGGCCCACGGATCCCCGCCGGACCGGGCCTTGGATGGGGCCTGCCGCCATCTTGCAGGCCGAGTGCGATTTCGCCCCTTACTACCGTATCCCTTACCCGCCCGATCCGTCCCAGTTCGGGCCTTGCATGGAGTTGATCAGCGTCGAGCGCGTTCTCGAAGCGGTCGCAACGCAGCTCGAAGGCCCAGCATCCCGGGCAAGGTCATAGGGTGGAGCAAAGGGAATATACGCGGGGACGCAGCAAAGCCTGTGATCAGTTGACAGGACGCGCCGCAGTCACCATTTTACCAGTCTGTTCGCATGCACCCTTGACATGGTGCAAACAAGCCGCATGACCATGTATGCAACTGCAAATGCTATCGCGCCAGCCACCAAGCCGGAAAGCCCAATGAGGAATAAGGCAAGGGGGATCGCTAGCATAACCCCTGGACCCACCTGAACGCCCGTCGCTTGCGTTAGGAACGCCGGCACGACAATGCTGGCGACGCCCAGCATGCCCCAGCCGAGCACTCGACCGGCACGCCCCAGGAGCAGAATCGCATAGGCAACAGCCACAACGCCGACAACAAGAACCGTAACCAAGAGGGGACTAAACTCAGGTCCCATAAGGTTTAAGCAAGCACCCGCAACCGATACCACGAGCGCCAATAGGGACCAGCCAATGAAAGTCACTGCGGCCCAGGCCCTCGCGACGCGTTGGGATCGCACTTCTGCTGGTGCGTAGAGCTCCTGCAGTTCAGGGATTTCGTCCGTTATCTTACGAAGCGGCTTGGCTGGCGCAAAGCTATGTTGGACGCACAAATCGTCAGGACCGAAGGTCTGGGAGAGCATTTTGGCCCTAACGTCAGCCAGTCCAGTGAACGAATGCCGCGTGTTGTCTCTCCGCGAGATGACTGTCCATGTTGCCGGACCAGACTCGCTACGCGCCTTATCGAACGCCTCAAACGTAGGTAGATCAAGCATGCTCGAGCAGTGTGGGCACTGATGCTTCGAACCAAAGCGCTTAGCTTTTATGCTGAATCTGCCCAAACAGATCGGGCAACCTATTGTCTCCTTACCGAATAACGGCGGGGCAGACGGGGCGCTCGCCTCTGTTTGACGCCGAACACTCGGCTGTGGTTCTAGGCCCGGCTGATCCACCGTGCGGCCTTCTGGCCAGCTCCAGCCTGCACGCTCGCATTCAGGGCAGATGTTCTGAGATGAAACCGTGCCAGTATAGGTTCGGCCACAAAATGAGCAGACGTGTTTCACGGAGCTTCCACCCTGTGAATACACTCCCTTCTTCTGGTAGGGCAAAGAGTGGGGTTCAGAGTTGCCCGTAGGAACAGCAACGTCAGGATACGCTTGCTTTTGGAGAGCGTCGAGGCATTTCTTTCGGGCAGAGAGGAGCCTGGGTTCATTTGAGAAGGTGAAAAGCAAGGTGTCAATAGACTCCAGAGCTTTACGGTAGTTCCCGTCTCGGTAATACCGCTTTGCATCAGCGTATATGGCCTTGGCCCGTGCAGAATCCATAGACACCAACCTCCCGGATCTATGTCAGAAGCACGCATCTTTTCCCAAGAATCGGCCTTGCGATAAGGAGCTGTTACAGCTACTTTCCTCTCATGGTCCCAGAAGATTGCCCGTCATTCTTTACAACCCGAGCGCACCGTTGATGACGAGCTGCACATCGACGGCGTTCACTGCGTGATCGCCATCGATGTCGCAGCCATACTCCGTCGAGATGCCCAAGGCTTCATTGATCACAAGTTGCACATCAACCGCGTCCACAGTTTTGTCGTGGTTGACGTCGGCGGGATGGCCAGGGCCCCCTAGCTGCATGTAGGAGACCAGAATCTCGTGATCGGCGCCCGGACTGAAGTAGCGCCCGCGCCAGACACAGAGCCAGTCCCCGGATGGGTCAGCAGCAATGCTAGGGTAATACGACCAGCCACCAGTCTCCGTGGTGTCCACCGGTGCGGCGGCTGACCACGTAAGGGCGTCGTCAGTCGAGTAGGCGAACATGATGTTCCTCGGATCGGGAAACTGCCCATTCAAGTCGCCTTCGAGTTGCCAAACGGCCATCCAACTGCCATATCCGTCCGTGGCCAGTTGGGGCGGTCCCCACCAACCGTCGTCGTCGCTGAAATCACTGTCAATGGCAGCGTAGCTGTTGAGCGGCTGTGGAGTGGACCAGGTCAAACCGTTGTCCGCAGAGCGGGCAAAGAGAATGTCCGTGTCGTCATCAATGGAGCCGCCGAGGTCGTTGTCGGAAAACCAGGCGGCAACCCAAATCCCTGCGCCGTCTGTGACCAGACATGGACCTTCGAATGTGCCGCCGTCATCGCCCTCCAGTCCATATTCCCCACCGTCCGTATAGGCGTTGCTGTTCAAAGGACTCGCAGCAGACCATGTCAAGCCGTCATTTGTAGAACGGGAGAACAGGATGTCGTTGTCCCTGTCAATGGTATCATTCAAGGTGTCACTGGAAGTCCAGGCGATGAGCCACGTCCCATCGCTGGCAGCAGCTATACACGCGTCGTGATTGTCTCCATTGGCGAAATAAAGCGCGTCATCAACTTCCGATGGATTGGTCCATGTAACGCCATTGTCAGTTGATCGTGAATACACCAACTCGTCGTAATCGCACGTATGCCACACAACGATCCAAGTGCCAGAACCGTTCGTGGCGATGTCCGGGTCATCATTCCAGCAGTCGGTCGAAGCGGCGTTTGGATCCAGGGCTGCAGGGCCGCTCCAGGTGAGACCATCGTCCATCGAACGGACAAAGACAATATCCGCATCGGTCCCAATCGTATTGCCCAGAGAATCTCTTGACGTCCACACAACAATCCAGTGACCCTGATTGTCTGTGGCCGCGCGGGGCGGTCCTGAGTCGCCTTCCGAATGAACCGTATCGGGATTCCAGGTGAGCTGCGTTGGCGTACTCCAGGTAACCCCAGCATCGACGGAGCGCGATGCCATTATGCCGCTCCCTGTTGGCGACTCGAAATCCGTATCGGTCCTTGCCCAAGTGGCTATCCACGTGCCATTTCCACCCGTTACGATATGCCCATACTCGTCCTCGAAGTCCTCTGAGACTGCATCGGTGTTGAGCGGCTGGGGCGCCGTCCACTGATAAAGCTGGACCAAACCGGTTGCGCCCAAAGCAAAACATACGAGAGCAAAGACGGTCAGCCTGCGCGCAAAACAATTCATGATCCTTACCTCCAGTTTGCGGAACGGATGTGGCATGGACTGTGTCGCCTATCAAGAGTGAACGCAGCTTTTGCCCCCAGAGACAAACCTCCCCAAAAAGCCACCCACTTTTTTGAGCCGTGTCTCTAGCCTGTCAGCCAATCCTTCCGCGTGTCCTCATACCCACATAAGCAGAGTGTATACACAATGCTCATAGTTGTCAAAAAGCGTAACGCAGCTCAGGGCGCCGACAGCCCCCACTTGCCTGAACTCGCCCGTCCCCGAGACAACCCTGTCCATACCTGCCCCGAAGAGACCTCAGAACCGCGTTTGCTGCAAATGGCCAGTTTTCTCGCCCACGAAACCCGAGACCTGAGATCCGAAATCACCCGGCTCCCCCCGAAAAACCTCTGCTTCGCAAATGTCTTGACGTAAGACGAAATTGAAAAATGTGCCGGCGCTGCGGTAGTCTTTCAGACTTACATTCAGTTGAGAAACGAACAACATTTCATACAAGGCGTTGGAGCTTTGGCTTTGAAAACGGACGAGATTCGCGCGAGTTATCTCGATTTCTTTCGAGAACGGGGACACGTTGTCGAGCGCAGCGACGGCTTGGTCCCGAGCAATGACCCCACGCTGCTCTTTACGAGCGCCGGCATGGTCCAGTTCAAACCTTATTACACAGGCGAGGCGCCTGTTCCTTACCGACGAGCGGCAACGGCGCAGAAATGCTTGCGAGCCGGCGGCAAAGCGAATGATCTCGACGAAGTGGGCAAAACGTCGCGGCATATGACCTTCTTCGAAATGCTGGGCAACTTTTCTTTCGGCGACTACTTCAAGAGCGAGGCGATTCAATGGGCGTGGGAATACGTCACGGAGGTTGTCAAGCTTGACCCAGACCGCCTTTGGGTCTCTGTATATATCGAGGACGATGAGGCGCACGACATCTGGGCCAACCAGATCGGTCTGCCCTTGGGCCGGATCATCCGCCTGGGCGTTAAAGACAACTTCTGGGGACCGGCGGGCGACACGGGCGCATGCGGGCCCTGTTCCGAGCTTCACTTGGATCGGGGCAAACACATTGACCCGAACGCGACGCCAGGCGAGGATCCTCACGAGCGGTTCATCGAGTTCTGGAATCTCGTCTTCCCGCAGTTCGACCAGCAGCCTGACGGGTCCAGGCCCCCTCTGAAGAACCGCGGGATCGATACCGGATTGGGACTCGAACGGCTGGCCGCGCTCCTGCAAGAGGTCGGGACCGTCTTCGATATCGACGGCATCCTGCCAATCATCAGGGCAACCGAGTCCTTCAGTGCGGTACCTTACAAGGACCACCCCGTACCCTACCGCGTGATTGCCGATCATGCACGGGCTCTGGCGTTTCTTATCGCAGACGGAGTGCTTCCTGGCAACGAAGGCCGCGGGTATGTCGAGCGCCGTCTTTTGCGTCGCGCGGCCCGGTTCGGCCGCGAGATCGGCCTGGAAAGGCCTTTCCTGCACCAGGTCGCGCAGACCGTCGTTGATCTAATGAATCACCAGTATCCCGAACTCGAGGAAAAACGGCACCAGATCGACCGGGTCATCCACACGGAAGAAAAGCGCTTCGCTCGAACGCTTGCCCACGGGATGGATCTTCTTGATGAGACATTCGCCAGAATGGATAGGGAAGGTCTCACCGAAGTACCGGGAAGTGACTTGTTTCGTTTACACGACACGTATGGGTTTCCTCTGGACCTGGCAACGGACATTGCGACCGATCGCGGCTATTCGGTTGACCGAGTGGGTTTCGAGGCCGCTATGACCCGTCAACGCGAACAGGCACGCAGCGCGTGGAGCGGCAGCGGCGAAGAGGCTATTGCCCCCGTTTATCGCATTCTCCATCAGGACTTGGGCGATAGCGAATTCGTGGGCTACGACGTGTTGAGCTGTCGTGCAAAGGTCCAAGCCCTCCTCGTAGACGGCCGACACGTGAACCGACTCGAGCAAGACCAAGAAGGCGAGGTGATTCTCGATCGCACCTCTTTTTATGCGGAATCGGGCGGCCAAGTTGCCGACGTGGGGAGCATTGAGTCTGCAAGTGGAAGCGCGCACGTATCAGGAGTGCACCGGCCCGTCGGCAAGTTAATCATCCATCAGGTCAAGATCGTAAAGGGAAACTTGGCGGTCGGGGACGCCGTCACAGCGCAAGTGAACGGGGAGACGCGTTCTGCAACCGCCAGCCACCACACGGCCACCCACCTGCTCCAAGCTGCACTCAGACAGATTCTGGGCGGCCATGTTCACCAAGCGGGTTCTTTGGTCGCCCCAGACCGTTTACGCTTTGATTTCACTCATTTTGAAGCCATTCAACCCGATTGCCTGCGGGACGTCGAACACCGTGTAAACGAGTACATCCGCATGAACTTACCCGTTGAAGCAACCTACCTTGGCTTGAACGAAGCCCGGCAGGCGGGCGCTATGGCCCTGTTCGGCGAGAAATACGGCGACATCGTTCGTGTCGTGCGGGTAAACGACATCAGCATGGAGTTGTGCGGAGGCACCCATGTCCGGCGCACCGGCGACATCGGATACTTCAAAGTGGTGAGCGAATCATCTGTAGCGGCAGGCGTTCGCCGCATTGAAGCGCTGTGCGGCAACCAAGGTGTCGAGATAGCGCAGGCGCGTGAACGCCAGCTCACCGCAGCGGCCCAGCTCCTGAACGCCAGCCCCGAGGAGCTTGAGGCGCGCGTACGGGCCCTTCTTGATGAAAACAGACTCCTGGCGCGCGAGGTTGCGCGGTGGAAACAGGCCGCTGCCGGCGGTCCGGGTGTGAACTACATGTCGAAGGTGCAAGACGTAGACGGGGTCCGGCTTCTCGCGGCGGAAGTCGAGGGTCAGGATCCGGAGGGCCTGCGCCTTTTTTTGGACAAACTGCGTGATCAGATACAGTCCGGCGTGGTGGTCTTGGGCAGCGCATCGAGAGACAAAGCGTTTCTATGCGTCGCGGTTACCAAGAACCTCACAGACCGCATTAAGGCGGGCGACGTGGTCAAGCGGCTGGCGGCTATTGTAGGCGGAGGCGGAGGCGGCCGGCCTGACATGGCTCAAGCGGGCGGGAAGAAACCCGAAAAGGTGCCTGACGCCATCGCCAAGGCGCCGGAAATCGTGCGCGAGCTGTTAGGATAGCGGCATCGTGGATTGCACAGGGCGGATTGTAGGGCTCGATGTGGGCGATGTTCGAATAGGCGTAGCCGTAAGCGACCCGCTCGGCGTCATTGCGACTCCGCGAACGGTCATCAAACGTACTTCCATCGCTGAAGATGTTCACGAAATACGCAGCATCGTTGAAGAAACGCAAGCTGTCTGCATCGTGGCCGGCATGCCCTTGAATAGGGAGGGCAAGCCCGGTCCGCAGGCCCGCAAGGTAGCTGCGTTTCTGGAGGCCCTCGGAAAAGTCTTAGACATTCCCATCAGGACGCAGGACGAACGCTATTCGACAGCTTCGGCAACACGATCGCTCCGGGAAACCGGAGTCAAGGGGAAACGGCGCAAACAGTTTGTTGACCAGGTCGCAGCTCAGCAGATACTGCAAACATATCTTGACCGTAGACACAGGGAGGCGCGCCTGCAATGAGTTCTCCGCAGGCCCGACGCCGAATACGTATCGCAGGCATGCTGCTTCGGCTCGTCCTCTACGGCTTAGTCTGCGTCATTGTCATTGGCATTATGCTGGCGCTGGCGGCGTTCCTCCTCTATGACCATGCCATGCAGCCGCGGAAACCGGGACCCGAGGCGGGCGTCGCTATTCCAGAAGGAGCTACAGGCGACGAAATAGCAGCTCTACTCGTTAGAGAGGGCTTTCTCGAACACGCTGGCTTCTTCCGGCTCGCGATGCGTTTTGATCCGTCACGACCGGTTTTCAAACACGGCTTTTACCGCATTCCTCGCGGACTGTCGGCACGCCAGCTCATTGAACACCTTAGAAAAGGGCCTGTCAGCGCCTTCGATCCCGCCCGGATACCCGACGAGTGCCGCGTAACAATCCCCGAAGGATTGACCATCGCGCAGATGGCCTCGCGTTTCGCTGATCCCCACGCGTTCCTCGCCGCTGCAACCGACCCGCGCTACCCGGAGCAATTAGGCGTCGACGCCCCGACGGCGGAGGGGTTTCTCATGCCCAATACCTACTTCTTCGCGCGCAAGCCCGAGCCGCGGGAGGTCGTGGAGGCGATGATCGCGCAATTCGAGAGCGAGTACCGGGAGGTGCTCGCCCAGTTTCCCGATGCGGCCCAGCAGGGCCTGCTCGAATTGGTGACGGTGGCCTCCCTTGTGGAAGAGGAGGCTCGTGTTGATGAGGAACGGCCTTTAATAGCAGCCGTTATTCGCAACCGGCTGGTATCGGGCATGCCGTTGAACCTGGATAGCACCCTCCAGTACGCATTGGGGAAATACGGCCAACGCATGCTTGACGAGGACAAACTGGTCGATTCTCCCTACAACACCTACCTTTACCCAGGTCTGCCGCCTGGTCCCATCTCAAACCCGGGCGCAGCATCCCTAAAAGCTGCTGCTCGACCTGCGAACGTGGACTACCTTTATTTCGTCTCGAACGCGGACGGCGCTACCCACACGTTCAGCTCTTCGCTCCCTGAGCACAACCGCGCAGTAGCACGCTACCGCAATGAGATAAGGATGCAGCGCAAGCAGGTTCGAAAGGACACGCCCCATGACCAGTGAAGAACACCGAGCAGTAGAAACACCCCTGATCCCTAGGCAAAACGTTCTTGTTGCCATGGACCATCAACCGGACTACCAGCTTGGATGCGCCCAGGAGTACGGGGTCGGTGTTGAAGTCCAGACCTTCGCATTCCCGGAGCAACTGAACAGCGATTACCGCCCGAGACTCGAGCAAATGGCTGCGTTGATCCGAAAAACCGTTAAACCTATAGGGGCGCATGGGGCCTTTATTGACACGCCCCATTATACACAGGATCTGCTGATACGAAAGGCCGTTCAGCAACGGTACATGGAATCACTGGACATCGCAGCCACATTGGGCGCGTCTTATGTGGTCTTCCATAGTCAGTACAACCCCGGCATCGATCTGGACGTCTATCCAGACCTTTACCACAAAGGCAGCATCGCGTTCTGGTCAGAATTTCTGGACGCGGCGGACAGATATGGCGTCGTGATCTACCTTGAGAATATGTTCGACACGTCGCCGGAGCCTATGGCCAAGGCCGTCCGGGCCATCGGGTCGCCCCATCTCAGGTTGTGTCTTGACATTGCCCATGCAGCCCTTTTCTCCCCCGAGGACCTTACGGTATGGATAGACAGCTTCGGTGAGCATCTTGCCCATGTACATCTCAACGACACAAGGGGCAAGCAGGATGAACACTTAGGCCTGGGACAGGGAAGCTTGGATCTTCACCGGGCCCTTACGCTCCTCAAAAAGACAGGATTACTTCTGACTTACGGCCTTGAAACGGGGAAAGATACCCGTTTGAGTCTGGACTACCTCGGCATTCCTCCGCAGTGAACAGACTAAAACGGAAGCGATGAAATGGTTTTCGCAATCATCGCAAAAGACACGCTCAGCATCCCCACAAGACCCACCCCGCATGCGTAGCCGGCGGCAAGCACAGGCGTGTATCGCCGCCACGTCTCAACGCCGTAACGCTTCTCAAAATACCTTCGTCCGATAACCGCTCCGACAAACATGGGAATGATCGCGTTCGGAATAGCGCCAATGCCGCCAATCATCCCATAGAAGAAGAGCGTTGGAGCTCCCACGAGCGTCGTGATTGCCAACAAGACGAAACCAAGGCCAATTCCGCCAAAGATGTAAAGGGGCTTAATCGCTTCCACTAACCAGTTGCTTTCGCCGCTCGTAGCAGAAACGAATAAACACTGGTAGGTCGCCTGAAGAGGCCACATCTTAGCCGTAAACGGGTAGGTTGCTGAAGGAACAGCCTCGATGTGCCAAAAAAAGGCCCAGAAGATAAGGCTGAAAACGATCGCCAAGGGAAGCATGAAGAGTTCTATCTTTACCAAGCTCGAGAACTTGGTTCGCGTGAGCGTGAGTTCCCGGAATTGTTGAGCCACGGCGCCATAGTCCTGCAAGGGAAGGGGCGCATACCAGATATCCACGCCCCGATAACCGGAAAGGATGATCCCGCCTTCGCGGAGGAAAGGAAACGGGATAGGCTGGCCGGTCAATCCAATCATCCGGGCGGTGACATAACTGATGAGCGGTGTAACGATGATCGCATAGGCAAAGATCATAAGCCAAGGGATCTTGTCGTCGTCGAGCAGCCGCCAACACAGTAGAATGTAGCAAACACTGGCAAGGATGTACACGATAACGCACCAGTGAAGGCCGATGTCGCCGCGGCCTTTCGGCGGCGCCAGGAGGGGCTTCGCCGTGCCTTGTTTGCGTGCCAGGACGCCTTGGACAATCTTGAATATGCCGATCAACGCAACGCACAGCGCAGCGCCAATGCCCAAACTCATCCAGAAATCAAAATCAACCGCGATCTTGGTCGGGATCAACGACATGCCAGGGTGCCAATTGGGCAGGAAACCAAACTTGTACAAGAGCGGATTTGCAACAAATGCGGAAAGAACGGCGGCTACAAAGGACCCCGCAACCATCGCAAAGGGAAGAACCATGCCGATCATCAGCGCCCCAAGGTCGATGCTGATCCCCGTAAGAGCTGCAGGCAGAAACTGCTCGGTTGTTTGCGTCAGGTCTACGAAGGGAATCGGGATGATCTTTAGAGGCGTACTGAACAGGACGCCCGTCACGCCTGGTATGCCCACGTAGATCGCCCCAAACGCCATTCCAATCGCCGTCCCGACGCTGAAAACATTCCAGCGCCATGTCTCTTGCTTCGAGGTCGTCTCAGCAAGAGCCGTTGCGCCTTGAGCTGCAATAGGCGCCAAAGGAAATGGAAGACGTTCGACATCCGCCGTAACCCGATAGAGACCGTATCCAATCGTGAGCGAACTTGCCCGGCTCATGACCCACAGAAAAATGGACAACCCAATCGGGATGTACCAATCGGGATGGAACAGGTTCCGGGAGGCAATAGCCAGGGTGTGTCTGTTCGGCACGATCCATTCGGGAAGCTGGTCGGCGATACCGAGACTGATAGCCTGGGGGCTTTGAACAAAGTACTGATTGAAGATCATCGCCTGGAAGGGATTCGTAATGCGCGCGAGATTTCCCCCGGCTGTCATAACGAGCGTTCCCGCCATGTAGTAAAGGATATATACCTCCTGGCGCTTGAGCGAAGTCAGCGAGCGGCGGGCAATCTCGGTGAAAAGGATGATAGTCACCCATTGAGCGGCGGGACCAAGCCCCTGTCCGGCTAAGAGACCCAGGTAAATGCCGCCCGGCATCATAACCACCGCGACAAACAGAGCACCGATCATGGACCGGATTGTAAAGCCTTCCTGGAACTCGTAGACCTCTTCCGAATAATCGAGATCCGCGCCCGTATCTTGGGTTTTGTCTACTTGATCGACTTTGCTCATGCCTCTGCGAATTCCTCACCGCGCTGGACGTAGGACCGGCGGGCTTCGGGAGTCAGGGTGCGCCACATCAAGAACTGGCTGCGCATGTCCGTCATGAACCGGCTGTTGGCCCGGCGCCACGAACTGGCGTCGCCGCTCAGGCGCTCGATGCGGACCTGGACCCCGTATACGTCCATTCCCTCGATCATCTGCAGGATAAAGGTTGTGTATTGGCTTACACCCAAGTCGAAAGGCGTTAACCAGAATTGCCCGCGCACGCCTATGCCGCCGTTTCCGGAAACCTGCGGTCCCGCCTCGACGTTCTCAACGTAGAAATGCCCGACGGACACGTCGACGTGAGAGTCCAGGTATTCTTTCAGGAAGGCTACCAAGCCCTGCGCCTCGAGGGGCGATACTGTAAAGGGAAGATGCAGCGTGATCTGCGCCTCTTTGGTGGGCGGCAGTTTCCAGCGGCGTTCAATGTCCGGTACGCCTAACTCGGTTGCTTTACGCGACGGATAGTAGGACGAGGCGAGCGTCATGGCAATCACAAGGATGCAGGCGCCCACCCCCGCTAACGAGCTGTAGTTCAGGTTAAGTGCACCAAAAAGCGGCAACTCCACCACATACACCAGCCGTGAGATGCTTTGGCCGACGACATACCCCATCATGACGCCAATAATGGCGAAAACGGCGGCCTCGACCAGAAACAGCCGTCCGATATGCGACGGCGCAATGCCCAAGGCCGTGTAGGTGCCGATCTCCTTTGTCCGCTCGTAGACCGAACCCAACATGGTGTTGAATACGATTAAGCCTGCGATGAGCATCAAGATGATCAGGTTCCAGATGTCGCCGATACGGGTCGCATTCCGGCTACTCAGCAGCGTCGGCACGCCGTTCAAATTGGCAAAAAGCACGTAGTCCAATCGGTTTACCAAGCTTTCTACCAGCGGCTCAAGAAAACTTGGATCGCGAGGAAGAATGGCGATGGCGCGCAAGTCGCCTCCCAGGTTGCCGAGCACCCGTTCCGAAGTGATGGCCACGTCCGCAAAGGAATGATGAATATAGCGCTGAATCTCCTCGGGGTCTGGAGCGCCTTGTTCCTGGGCCTTTTGCTCCATCTGGACCGGGTCGTAAGGGCTGAGTTCTTCTCCGTCAATATCCACGAGATCGTTCATCTTGCCATAGTCGTAGACCCCGGTCACCGTGAAACGCTGCCCAAGAAGACTCACCTTTTCACCGATGAACGCGTTCGCAATCTCAAGCTTCTCCGCCGCCGTGAACCCTTCTTCCGTAGACGCAGGCTCGATCTCGAGAAAGGCCGCAGCCATGTTGTAGGGCAACAAGATCTCGGGCGGAGGCTCGATGCCCTGCGTCTCCGGCGAAAGCCACTTGCCGTCCCCCAGCAGGGCCGATTGCACATCGAGCAACTGCTGCTCCTCGGCAGTGAGCCCAACCATCGCCCTCAAAGGCCTTATCATCTGGCCATGCTGCACATCGATATTGGACTGATTAAGGAACAGGGCGCCGTAATACCAGCGGCGCGGCGCCAAAACGCATGTATCCCCATATTCGTTCTTCAATGAGGCATAGGTCTCGAATGGGAAAGGCGCCCAGTTCCGGGTCCGCAGGAGCAAGCCCTCGTAAGGCGTAGCGCCCTCGCTGTACTCGTAACGCTGCAGGCGCACCTGGGCTGTGACCGACACGAACGAAAGCACCGAAAATGTAAGCACGATCAGAGTGATGCTTGTAAGAATGGTCCGCGCTTTACGGCGCCGCATATTGGCGATGCCCATCTCGACAGCAAGGGTGGCCCCGCTGACAGCCTGCACGCCTGATTCATGTTCCCCCTGAGTCGCCGCTTTGTGCTTCGAAACAAGCTGCTCGAGTTTGCCCATGACAATGGATATGACCACAACAGACAGGGCCGCGATTACAAAACCCAAAAGCACCACCATGGGGCTTAGCACAATCATAAAGGCCGGATGCGTAAACCTCAGGATAAAGAACATCCCCAGGAAGAACACCGTGATTCCTGCAATCCGCGTCTCGATGCGGCGCCCCGTCAAGAAAAGGCGCTCCATTGTGAAAGCAAAGGGCAGAAGCAAAGCCAGATAGAACACCAGCCCGCGCACAACATCGTTGGCCATGCCAAGAACGTCGGGATAGGCCCGCGTTTCGATGCTCAGCGCCCGCCGCGCCTCGTTGAAATACTCGACGTAGTTTCTCTCCTCCAAAAACCGTTCTGCGTTGCGCAGCGCGTCGCCGGCCATTTTGTGAAGCGAATTGACCCGTGCGTTCTCGATTCCCTTCTCGCCAAACTGATCAATACGCGATTGATCAAGACGCCATACATCCCGCGCACTCTGCAGAAAGGTATGGTGCATGGCCGGGGTCTCATCGACATCAAACCCCTCGCCAATATTGACCACGTCCTCCTCGGGAACGTCTTCAGGCACGTTCAAAAAGAACATCCGCTTGCTCGCAGCGCCGGCGCCTGCCGTAATCTTCAATATGGCGCCCGGCTGAGCGTAGATCGTGGCCGTGGGCGCAATGAACGAAAGCCAGGCCGGCATCAAAAAAGTGGACCCGTACATCGCGGGCTCGCTGTTGCTGGCCGCCTCAAGAACGTTGAGGTTGGTCAGGTAGTTGTAATTCCGAGGGTCAAAAAGGTTGTAAATCTCGAGCGTCGTGCACGGGAAAAGCACGAACATCAATTCCATGTCTTTCTGCACAGGGGTAATGTCGAGGGGATAGCTCTCCTTGCCTAGTTGGCCGAAGTCCGGCGCCCAGGTGATCCTGCCCCGTTCGAGTACAAATCCCTCGAACGCCACCTGCGCCATATGGAGCGGCACTTCCTCGCTCGTACCCATGCCAACCAAGTCGAACACGCCTTCCCCATTAGCCATGAGCACCGGGTACTGAAGCACGCCGTTCGCAAAGGGCTGCCCATTTCCCAAACGGCGCGCCATAACAAGCGCATCCGGCACCGGCTTGTCTGGGAGATAGCTCGTCCGCGGATCGAAGGACACCACCCGCCCGCGTATATGGCAAATGCTCCGCGGCAACGAGCGCTTAACATAGCGGCCCTCAACATTAAACGCATTGGGCAGCATGCACGCCAGAACCTTGGCCTGCATAGCCAGATTGTCGAAGTTTATGGCGTCCGCGACGGGCGTTGCTGTATAGAAACGGGTGTCGTCCGTCGTGATAAAACCCAGAGAAGGAATTCCGGCAAGAAGGGCGGCCTCATGATCAAAACTTGCCCACCCCGGCACATATGTGGGCCAATCCTTGCCCGCTACGGGGTTGATTGTGTCAACAAACACCAGATCCGGCGTTACGCCCAAGGCATCGGCAATGTCGACGGCGTATTCCCCCGCACGGCGGCCCAAATCTGAAACGCGGGGTTTCAGGTTATTAGCCAATTGCTGAAAAAAGTGCCCGCCATAGAACAGCCCGACGCGCTGCGAATTCGATGAAAGGTCCAAGGTAAACATCGCAGCATGTCCCTGAGGCGACACATCGCGCATGGGCGAATCATATTTGCCCACCATCTCCCAGACATAGTGCCGGATGCCGCCCAACGCCTGGAAATGGCCGGCGGTAGCCAGCAAACGCACCGTCTTCTCGAAACGGTAGTCCCGGAACAGCTTACCCAGCTCGATCAGCGTGGCGATGCCGCATGCCTGCTCCTGACCTGGCGCAAGAGACGGCGCAAACGAGGAACTGTCATAGTAGGACTCGAAAACGACGACTTCGTCCACGTTGTGTTCCGCCTCGCTCACGCCGGGAATGTCGACCCAGATGTTCTTCGCGAGGCGTTGCTCCCAACGCGCATCCGAGTACATCGTGGCATGGATGTCGCCATCTTGGATACGCTCGAGCAGCGGCGCCGCGTCTTCCCGAGTCATCCAGAAGCGCGGCACGCTCTGATGGGAGAGTGTTTGAAGGAAGTTATTGAGCGCGCTCGTAGGCCGCTCCTTTTCGACGAAAACGACGGCCTCTGCACCCAAATCGATGAGATAGAGCCACTGCTCGCGGGCGCCTGTTTCAACAACCACCGTAGCGCCCTCGAGATCCTTGCCTTTCACATCGGCAAGACGCCCGTAACCGGCATAGACCAAGCGTGTGTCCAACCCTTCTTCAGGCAGCGCGGCGGGGCATACCCCATTGGGAAAGAGCGGGTAGATTCGGTAGGATGTTGTCCCTCCCCCTGCCTCGGCGCCGTTGTGCGCGATAAGCTCGGCGCGCGCATGCACGGGGACCGTGACGGGAAAGGTCTGAACCTGAGGCTCGCCCACCCCCAAGGCACGGAACTGACCCATTACGTATTCTGCTGCGCGTTCACCGCCTTCTGTACCCGATAACCGGGAGGGAATCGAGGAGAGTGCCTCGATGTGCTGCTCGAGCGCCTGTCGAGTGAATCGCGCAGCTATTTCAGGATACTTGGCCGCGCTGAACTGCACCGTCTCGGCGAGGTTGGGGTCTTTCTCCGTCTCAGTGGCCCACTTGCCGATGTAGAACTGCGCAACAAGGGCCACCGCGCCGAACAAGGTCCAAGAGACAATATAGATAGTTTTTCTCATGGGCTCTTAGTAAGGCCAGAAATGATAGACCTTCGTCTCCATAACAATGCCGTAGAGGTTCCAGAAGCTCCCCACGATAAAATCGCCTAGGATCAGCCCCACAAAAAAGGGCACTGCAGGGCGGTAAGCCTTGGCGCCACCATACTTGAGAAGCAAGAGCTTAATCAACCAAGCGCTGAATACGCAGAGCCAGAGCTGCTCCATCGACCAGGAACCGCTCACGGCAAAGCCAACGGGGTGGAAGGGCCACCAACTGAAACTCATCCGCAAAGCCGCCAAACCCAGCGAGAAGACGAGTCCGATGAGAATCGCATACGTGGGTTGATACAGGTGCTTTTCAGGGTTCGTAAACCAAATGTGAATCTTGGTCTCCCAAGGTTCGCGCCCGAAAATCTCGCCAGGACCGATAACTTGAGCAGCCGCCCCATACTTGTTCAGAACCCACAGCATAGCCCAGAATGCGCAAACAATCCCTACCACAATAGCCAGCCACATAGCGATGAAATACCGTGCGTTGCTTAGCTTCAGCCGTTCGGCGATGCGGAAGCCTTCCATCCCGTGAGGCATGGGGTGGCCCCGATAGGCGCGGTTGAAAAAATTGAAGAGGCCGAACATCACCAGTGTCCCTGGATGACCAGTCTGAGGGTGCCCCAGTTCGGGTGCGCCAAAAAACTTCACCAACTGCAGGTTGGGCCCGATATTGTGCAAATCATGAGACGGCGGACCCAGTTCTGCTCGCATCCGCGTGATGCTTACTGCCAGCATAAAATAGAGGATGAGAAACACAAATGAGGCCGGCATCCACATCTGCACGCGATAGCAGAACCATAGGAGAAAACCGAATCCTAACGTGATCAGCCCCACGGCGATGTAGACCTCTTGGCGTTCCCAACCTGTTACATTGCCCCGTTCCTTGCCGATGAAGATCTTAAAAAAGCGCTTCAGATGGTTTCGCGATATCCAAAGGGCAAGCAGTGCTATCGCATAATAGCCCCCTGCCGTCTGCTCTTCTACATAGGGAAACCCGGGCATGCCGTGGATCCCGATATGACTTGCCAGAACACGCTGGAACTTCCAGAAGAAGAAGAAAAACCAACTCGAAAAGGCCAGGTCCAGCGGCATAAAAAAACACAAGCCAATAGCGAACGGATAGAACGAAACCCACGCAGGACCCATATCAATCCAAGGCCGTTCCGTAAAAAGCGTCTGCGCATTCAGTATCTGAACAATAGGAATCTCGGGGAGAAGCGGGAACAGGACATGCAAACCGTTAACAAGGTCAATAAAACCCGCAATGCCAAAGGCAAGCCAAAAAAGACGATTGGTAAGTAGGCTCTTGGTCTCACTTGCGAGGAGTACGGGCACCTGAATGATCGGGTACGACAGCTTCTCATTCTCGGTCCACTGCTTGCGGAAGACAAGATTAAGCCCCCACATCACCGCGCAAAGGGCCATGATAAAGAGAAACCACCAAGCTAAAGGCTTAAGCCAAGGTTCGAAATTCCGCGGGTCATAGATTGATTCCTGGCCAATGTAAAGGCTCTGGAGGGCAGTCTCATCCTTTACCAGGAGGTAATCCGGAAGATACTGAAGAATTTCGTCGTACCGGTGTTCAATGGGATTGTAGCGATATACATGGGCCAACGTCGGGATGAGGATCTCGATGAGATCATGCCCTGCCAATGCGCTCGCAATGCTGAGCATGGTGTAGATGACGAGGATTTCGCTGGGAGCGAGAGCCCACGCAGGCTTGAAACGCTTAAGGAGAAGGTTGCCGACAACAATCCAGAAGATAATGAAAACAACGTTGTAGAAGAGGCTCAGGGTGGTGGGCTGGCCCGAATACCACATAATCTCGCAACCGGCCAGCCACATGCACGTCAAGGGAATCAAAGCGAGTCCAATGACGATGCTTCGTAAAGTCACACCTCCCACTAAGAATTGCTCCTACAGTCAGGACCCCCATGAACAAGCCGTCTATGAATTCGGCAAGGCGACCATACAAAACTCCCTCTGTCGGGGGCCTCTGTTTACCACGTTGACTCCAGTTTGTTCAAATTGTGCAAGCAGACGCGGGCGGCATCTCGAGCAGTCCGTATGAACGCTGCGGGGCACTGTATTGTTAATACGGCCAAAAGTGATAGACCTTCGTTTCCATAATGGCGCCATAGGTAAACCAAAAACTGCCCACGAAAAAGTCGCCCAGAAGGAGACCAGCGAAGAAGCTTTGGGCTGAGCGATAGGCGTTCACGCCGCCGTACTTCAGGATAAGCGACTTGGCGAGCCACGCGATGAAGATGCAAAACCACATCCGTTCCATGGTCAAGCTCGCCGCAATGGCGTAGCCAACCGGGTGAAACGGCCACCAGGCAAGGTTCAAGCGCAAGGCCGCAAGACCCAACGCGCTGAGCAGTCCCGTAGCAATAGCCAGGGCAGGGCCGGTTCTGTACTTGGGCGGCGAGGTCAGCCAAATCTCGACGTTGTTCCAGGCCTCTCCGCTCAGGACGTCAGGCAACGGGCTTGCCTGGGCCGTAATGCCGTACTTGTTGTATGACCAGAGAAGCGCCCCAATACCACATAGAACACCCCAAACAACGGCAACCCACATAGCCGCCATTAGCGGGCCATTGCGCATCTTCATCCGTTGGCCGATCTTGAAGCCCTCCATGCCCTGAGGCATCGGGTGCGTGCGCATGCACCGGTTGAAAAAACTGAGAAATCCGAACATGATTACATCGAGTCTATTGTGGTCTTTGAGACGGATCGCCCCGACGATATCGACAAGCTGCCGGTGAGCGCCCATCGGATAGATGTCATGCGACGGGGCGCCCAGTTCGGCGCGCATCCGGGTCATGCCGATCGACATCAGGAAATACAGAGTGAAGAAAGCGGCAATAACGGGCCACGACATGCCGGCGCTCCTGCAAAACAGGGAGATGAACACCCCTCCGCCGGCGATCAGCGCAACAGAGAGATAGGCCTCTTTGCGCTCCCAAGTCGTAGCGTCTTCCATCCCTCGGCCGATGAGCAGCTTGCCCATGCGCCTGAACTGATGCCGCGTGATCCAGAGGGCGATGAGGGCAATGGCATAGAACCCGCCGACCGCCTGCTCCTGTACGTAGGGAAAGCCGCCGCCCATTCCCAGAAGCCCGAAATGACTGGCCAGTACGCGTTGCATTTTCCAGAAGATAAAGAAAAACCATGAGGAAAAGGCCAAGTCGAGGGGAATAAAGAACGACAAACCGATAACGCTGGGGAAAAACGAAATCCAGGCCAGGCCCATGTCTGTCCAGGGCCTTTCCGTAAAGAGAGTCTGGATGTTCCAGACTTGCACAATAGGTATCTTAGGCATCATCGGGTACAAGGCGTTAAGCCCGTTGATCACGTCGATTCCGCCCGCGATGGCCAAAGCGATCCAGAAAGCGCGGCTGCCCGTCAGGCTGCGTGGTTCGACAACCACCATCATCGGAACCTGTATGATGGGGTACGCCAGCTTTTCATGCTCGGTCCACTGTTTGCGGAAAAGCAGGTTCAGACCCCACATTACAGCGCACAAAGCGAGAAGAAACGTAAACCACCAAGCAAGCGGCCCGAGCCAAGGGACAAGATTGCGGGCGCGGTAGATTGACTCTTGACCGAGATAGGCCCCCTCGAGCGCCGCGTCATCCGATACGAGAAGCCACTCGGGGACAAACCGCAGGATTTCGGCATAGCGTCCTTCCACCATGTGGTGATAGTGGAGATGCGAAAGAGTCGGCATCAGCACGGGAATCATGTCATGCCCTTCGAGAGAGGTAGCGATGGCGAGCATGATGTAGATAACGAGCAATTCGGAAGGGG
>CAZBQH010000148.1:0-2240 GCA_964493915.1 uncultured Nitrospiraceae bacterium | reverse complement strand
TGAACGGTAGCCCCGCCCTCTTCGCCGAAGTTATGCACAGTCGTCTCGCCTTCGCGAATCGTCACTTGCGCGTGCATGGGCTTAAAGAGACCGCTGCCGCCTCCCTCAAACGAGACTGCTGTCGCCATATACGAGCCGGCCGAGAGTCCGTCTATCATGTATTGGCCGTTCTGGTCGGCGGAGGTCATCTCGCTGACGCCGTTTCCGATCACCGTAACCATAGCTCCCGGGAGATAGGTCCCATTTTGTGTTACGTAACCTTGAAGGCGCCCACCGCCACCGAGTACGACGATAACTCCTGAGACGGTGCGACTTTGCGTGATCTGGACCGGACCGCTGTTGCCTTGGGCGTAGCCCTCAGCTTTTGCAAAGACTGTGTAAGTGCCGTCGGCGAGATTGCGAAATTCAAAGCGCCCGTCGGCGCCAACCGTCACGCCGCCGCGTTGGGTTTGCGTTACCATGTCGGCGAGCCGGCCAAGAGAGGTTGCGCCTTCCGCGGTAATCCATACGGTGGCTCCTGCCGGCGTGTTGCCGTCCATCGTCTGCACTTGGCCTTCGATAGCGCCCCCCGCCTGGCTGACGTAGAGCGTTAAGCCGTCAACGTGTTGCCCTTCACCGACGCTTATCTCCTGACGGCCTGGGGTCAAGCCTTGGGCGCTTGCTTCGAGGGTGTACGTGCCCGCCGAGAGGGATAGCTCGAAACTCCCGTCCGGATTGTTGAAGCTGCGCATATTGGCCGCGTCTCCTGACGAAAGAAGCGCTAAGCCGATTCCTCCAGCTTGGGACGTCGAAGAGATCGCGCGGACGCCGTAGCGCTCCGGCGGCTGACCTGTTTCTCGCACCAACACCCTTCCGCGAACTTGCCCGCTCGCCTCGAGGACGATGTTTGTCGGTTCGTCCAGCCGCACCTCGCTGACCTGTTTCGAGGCATAGCCTTCTTTGTTCGCAACCAACAGGAGGTATCCCGCCTCGACACCGTAGAAGCCGTATTCGCCGCGCTGGTCCGTTTCTGTACTCAACTCGGTTGCGCTCATTGACGCAGTGCCGAGACCGGTTAACGTGATGTTGACGCCCGGAAGCGGATGGCCCGTCGTGTCGGTAACCATGCCATACACCACATAATTGCCGGTGTCCACCGCGGAAAGAACGACATCGAAGTCGTGGATATCGTTGAATCCATCCGCGAACACGGGATCGCCCATGACCGCGATCTTGTATCCTTCTTTCTGGGCAAGGATTTGGTAATCGCCGGGCGGAAGGTTCGAGATAACAAAGCTGCCGTCGTCAGCAGACCTCTCCTGGCGGAATGCGCGTGCTTCGTCCATGCTCTGGAAGATCTTCGAATAGGAAGGCACGCAAAGAGCATTCGCCCGTGCTATCGGGTTGCCTTCCTGATCGATGACGCGGCCATATACCGTCGTGCCTGACATGACATGAATATCGACCCGGACCGAGCGTGCGGTCTCCGTGAGGATAAACGGGTCGGTGAGTTGCGGGGCGTGTTCGTCGTTGTCGGCATAGACGCGCCATTCCTGGTTTAACGGCACTCCGATGAGCTCGTAATAGCCGTCATCCTCGGAGCGGTCATGTAGAGGCGGCGCCTGATGGACCATGGCGTCCAGGGCTTGCTTCATGAGGCTCTCGGAGGTGCATAGATAAACTTGTGTTTTTCCCACAGGTTCCTTGTTCTGATTGGTGATATATCCCCATACGGTCCCAGCGGGCGACAGAGTGAAGTCGATCCCCTTGACCTTCTGATTGGAGGTCTCGATCACCACGTTTTGCACGGGAATTTTCCCGCGCGCTTTGTACGGTTGCCCGGTCAAATCCAACGATACCTCGTAACTTCCCGGAAGGAGCCCGCTGATCTCGTACACGCCCTCGGACATCGATTCCGCCTCGGCACTGTGGGTACCGTCACTGCTGCTCGCGGTTAGTGGGATAAGCGGAATGCCTTTATTATTGCCCTTCTCGATAATGCGTCCCGAGATCGAGGCCCCCTTGGATAAGGTGATGTCGAGTCGTGTCTTTTGCTCGCTGCCCTCTGGAATCTCGACGATCTCCCGGTGGGTGAGGAATCCATTGCAGGCGGCTTGAATGGCATATCGGCCGGGTCCGGGTGCGGGAACGGCGTATTGGCCTTGGGCATTCGATTTAGTACTCCGGCGAACTCCCCGGCTTGAATCCATCAGCGCCGGCGTCAGCCGCACCCCGTTTTCGGGAGTATCTGCCGCCTTATG
>CAZBQH010000147.1:0-5902 GCA_964493915.1 uncultured Nitrospiraceae bacterium | reverse complement strand
TTCCCTCGAACTGCTTTGGGCAACGCGTCCCTCCGCCTTTGACGCCTTCATGACCTTCTCGGAGAACCTCTGGTCGACGGCAAAACGGACTCATGAACTGTCGCTGGCAAGGCAGGCCCGGCTTCTGTATGCCTTTCTTGTCAGAGAAGAGGTTGCGGAGCGTGCAGCCATTGCAGGGGCGGTCGAGAGGGACTTCCGCCGCGTTCCCGGACGAAAGGACCGGCTCGAACTACCCGTTTGACGGCCGCTGCGAAGCGTCTTCGCCGCGTGCGCCCTCAGGCCGGGGAAAACGCTGCCGGTAAATAAGCCATGTCAGAAACCCCGGCTTTCTAAGGTTCGCATCATTGGGTTCGCAAAGATGCTCTTTGCCGCGGCGCGTATAAAGGAGCAGCTCGCCGCTTTCCTTGATCTCCTTGACACGCCAGAATTTGTCGACGTTATAGGTGTAGTTGTCGCCGTGTGGCGCCGGGTACACGCCTTTGGCGCGCGGACCGGGATGAACGCTGGTCTTGGTCAACCGGTATATGACAGGATCCCCAGGTCGTAATCCTTGACTCATCCGTGCGCAATCTCCCTATTCACAACAAGCTCACCCGATTATACCGTAAATCTTAAGAATAGCAACAGGTCTTGCAAGAAGACTACGGAGTTCGCAGAATCCAAAAGGAAGACAAAAAGGGCAAGTTCTTTTACCGGAACCGCCCGCGCTTCCTACCTGGTCTTTGTTAGCCTATACGTTCCCGGCAAGGCCGCAAAAGTCCCATCAAGGACCTCGACGGGCACCCATCTTTCTCCTGTCATTTTTTCGACGTCCGCGTACTGCCACCCAGGCAGTTTGAGTGTGAAAGGATGCTCTCGTTCAACAAGTTGCGTCAAGGGTTCTTCATCGGTACCGTGAAGGGCGTAGCGCAGACGCTCGACGTCGGGGTAGATCCGGAGGTACATCACGCCGCCGTCTATGCGCATGTCGACAATCCCCGTGCCCTCATAGTCAAAATAAGGACACGTGCCCACGCTGAGAACCCGCGTCACGTAATCCGGGACTGGAAGCGGCTGCCACTGCGCAGGCCGAGCCTGCATGTAGCAATCTCCGGCGCAGAAAAAAGCCGCGTTCTTCCCGTGGCTCACCGCACCCGGGGGAAACACCCAATCGTCTTCGGGCGTCGGGTACGCCAAGCCCCTCGGGCCGCGGAATATCTCGCCGCCTATCAGATAGCTCGCCATGCGCTCCGGCGTGTGCCATAGGTTCAGGTAATGGGGAAACCATGCAAGATTGGCGTGCGCCGTCGCCTTAGGGTCGTACTGGAACTGACAGGCCATCTGGGCGCCCCGTGCACGGAACTGCTTCGCCAAGGCGGGATACGCACTGATGTTTTTCACGGTCGCCATCGGCTCAAACTCGTATACTGCGCGGGCCTTCTGCGCATAACAGGCCTCGAGTCCCTGATTGCTCCACCACTGGCGCAACGCGCTGAGGCTGTTGCTGTCGTCGGCAATCGGCGGCTCGAAGTCCTGCGTTATGTTCGTGTACCCGATAAACGTAACCGCATCGCACTGGCTGTCGCCGATGCCTTGATGAACGTCCCACCAGGGATGCCAGTACCGATTGTGGGCGATGGGCTGGGTCGCGCCCGCGCCGCGCATGGTCTCGATCATCAAATCGATGTAGCGCCGTACGGTCTCATACCGGTAAAAGGAGAAGACTTCCTCCGTGCGCCACTCGGGCGCCGGGACATAGGCCTCCCACTCCGCCTTCACGCCGGCCATCGCCTTACGCCCCACCTGCTCGCCCAGCCAGTTGCCCCTCGGGTTGGACCCGCGGACCTCGCTGAAGCTCCAGTAGTCGGGTTCGTTGACAATCTCGAGCAGCGCCAGGCAGGGCTCGTCAACGAGGCGCCGACCCGTATAAGGGTTGACCCGCGTAAGAAGCGCCCTCGTGTAACGCACCTGCGCCGGCCATTTCTCCTGCCACATGACAATCGCCGGTCGCGGGATGCTCATCGAAAAACTGTCGGACCGCGATCCGCTCCGTCCGCCAAAAACAGCGATGGGAGTAACCATGAGGTACAGGCCGTGGTCGTTGCACTGTTTCACGAGAAAGTCCCACTTGTCCAGATGCTCATTCTCGACAAGGTTGCCCTCGGCGTCGCTGATCTCCGTATCAAAGACGTGGAAGCGAATAATGTCTACGCCCATGCGGGCGAGATCGTCGAAGTCCTCCTTGATATCCAGCTTCGCGGCCTCGTCCAGCTTTCCAACGCTGGCCCACTGACTCGGCGTTGGCGGATAGTAGTTCACGCCCCACAGGGCGACCTCCCTTCCCTCGCCGGCATAGCGCAAGACGCCGTCGCGTACGACGATGGGCCGAAGCGGTTGGGTCGGTCCCACCTCGCCGGCTGGCGCCCGATCCTGCTCCCATTGCGGCGGCGAAGGCGGGAAAAGGGGCGGCTGAACCTCGTATCCCTCAGGGGCGATTACCCACGGCTCAGCGAAAAAGCCGCCCGAGTCGCTCCGCAAGTCGATCGCGAGCAACAGCTCGTTGTCGCCGTCCCAATGGACCAGGCTCGGGGGCAACAGATACTCCCGGCGCGTATTCCAACCCTCGCCGCGGCCAATCTCTTTCCCATTCAGATACGCCAGATCCGCATCGTCCGCGCCGCCCAGAATGAGGGCCAGGGCCCTGTTGCGCCAACGCGCGGGCAGATAGACCTTTGCCCGCAACCATCTCACCCCGAGTTGCTCCCAAGTGCTGGGCAGGATGAATGGTTTCCAGACCGCATCTTCGGGAGGCATGGAGAGCTCCGAACCGATATGCGCCTCCGGCCCGGCGTCGTATGCTTCCCAGGACTCATAGGCAAGGTCCACAACGCTCGAGGCCAGCGGACACGTCGCAACCGCCTGAGGCTGCTCCTTCACATACGCGCTGAGGACCGCCTCCTCGCCTTCCATAGCCTCGACTTCAATGTAGAACAGCGCCGGACGGCGGCGGCTGACTTCGGCCGATTCCGGCTGGATATGGGTCACGCGCCCGTTCTCGACGGCCGTCCCGAGGGACAGCGATCTGACCTCATCCGTAGCGCCCCGCACCATTGCCGCTACCTGCCACGAGGGTGTTGGACTACGTGGATCAGGATGGCGCGCCACGCGGACGCGCAACACGGGCAGCCCGTCGATTGCTTCCGTCATGACGGCAGAGGAGCACAGGAACGGCGCCGCCGCCAGCAACACAAAACACCTCATGGATTCCCTCCTTGCCCTTTGGCCGTTAGCGGCGCGCTATCCCTGACAAACCGCCATAGCATGCATTCCCAAAAAGCTCCCGCGGCGCGCCCCGCCGTACGCATCGCCGCGCCCTGGACGGTCACAACCTATGCTGAAAAAGCGTGTCGCGAGGAACCGTCTCCTGCGCCAACTCGACCAGGTGCTGGTGATGGGTGAAGAAGATCACCTGCGTGCGCCGTGACAATTCGGCAAGTATCCTGACTGTCGCGGCGGCGCGCTGGTCGTCGAAATTGATCAGAATGTCGTCAAGGATCAGCGGAACGACACGTGCATTATCGCGCGCCAGGAAGTGGTCAAGCGAAGCCAGGCGCAGCGCGAGGTAAAGCTGGTCGGCCGTACCGTCGCTCATGCCTTCCACACTCACGTAGCGGCCGTCTTCGCGAACGCCGACGAGGACGGGCTCGCCCTTCTCGTCGTACTCAGCCTTCAGGCCCGCAAACGACCCCAGCGTAAGCTGTGCAAAAAGGGGGCTTGCCCCTTGCAGCAGCGGCCCCTGGTTTCGCTCGCTGAACTGCTCGATAGTGCGGTTCAACAGATACTCGGCGGCCTTGAGCTGGGCATACTCCTCGGCCTCGCGCAAGACAGCGGCGCGCAGCGATTCGGCTTGGTCCATCGCAGCGGCTGCGGCAGCGCTCCCATCCATTTGCTTCAATTCAGCTCCAAGGCCTGCGATGTCGTCGCCGAGCGTACGGTTCTGCTGCGTCAGCGACTCGATCTCTTCGGTTAGTTCATCGATCCGCCCCGCCAGGGTCCCGGCGTCCTCGCGCGCCGCCATCTCAAGAAACGCCCCAATAGGCAGGCCGGCCGAATGATCCAGAATGCGCTCCTCGATGTCTTTGAGTTCCCGATCGAGATCGCGCCGGCATCGAGACCGATCCTCGGCCGCCGGCAAGTCCTCGACCCCGTCGACTTGCGCTTCACTGCACAGTTCCTGCAACGCGTCGTTGGTGCGCGCGAGAGTCTCCTCCGCTTCGCTCAGACTGTTTTGCTCCGCCTCGCGTTGCTTCTCGAGCCCGTCGAGACGAGCCCTGTCCTCGCGCGCCCGTTTCAATTGCTGATACATCGTCTGCACGGCCTGGTCTGCCGGCACATCCGCCAGATCTTCGGCAACGGCTCGGATCAGCTCGCCAACCTGTTCTTGAAAGTCCCGGTCATCGTCCACGATTTGGCCGATTCGTTGGCCGAGATCTTCCGCCTTGTCCAACGCGTCAAACAGTTGGGTGAGCTGTTCAAGAATAACGTCGGCATCTTGGGGCGCGGCGTCGTCGCGCAAACCGAGGGGCTTTACAGCTTCTCCCCAGTCAGCTTTCCATTGCGCCAACTCCTCATCAGAACTGCGAAGGGCGCGTTCCGCTGCGGGGATGTCTTCTTTGTCCGAGACGCTCAACTGCGCGGCGAGCGTATTGCGTTTCTGGGCGGCCTGCCTCAGTTTGCCCGCCACAGTGCCAGCACGGTCCAGCAGCGCCGCGAGCGATTCGCCTTCTTGCGGGGGCGGCTCGCCGAGCCTTCTGAGCGCGGCGCCCACGTCCTTGCGCAGGCTTCCGATCGTCTGCGTCAGGGACTCAATCTGCACATCGACTTCGCGCCGTTCCCGAAGCTTCGCAACAACCTCTGAATGCCGGCGAAGCCATACCGACATCTCCGCCGGCGACGCCGCGTCAATGTCGATGGCATGCCATAATGCGTCCCATTCAGCCTGACGCGAACCAAGCGCTGCCTGGGCAGCCTCGCGTTCTTGACGAAGCCCCGCAAGCTGCTCCTCGAGCTGCGCCTCCTCCGCCTCCAACTGGGCCAAGCGTGCGACACGGTCCGCCTCCCGGCGCAGACGGTCCGACGTATCGTCAGCCCTTCGGACCGCCACCTCGAACGCATCGGCGAGGTTGGCAGGCCGCTGGGAGTCCTCCTGCACATCGGCGACAAAGCGCTCGGCCTCGGCCGATGCAAGATCCAGGGGCGAACATGCGTCCTCCCAAGCCCGGCGGACGAGCGACCACCCGCGGTTTCGCGCGGCCCTCTGCCGAGCGAGCGTCTCCTCGGAAGGCACGTCGTGCCTTGCGCGCAATTCCGTGACGGCCCGTTCATGATCCCGCTGGCTTTCCTGGACGTCCTGAATGCCTTTGTCAAGCTCGTCGCAGGAGCGCCGCAACCCGTCAAAGTCGGATTTGAATCGCTCGACGGTCTCGACGCTCGGCACGGACAAGGCTTCGAGTTGCCCGACAGGTCCGGACCAACGGCCCAAGCTCGCCGCACTGGCCGCAATCTCCTCAGACAACACGCTCGATGCGTTCTGCTGTGCCTGAAGCTGTTGCTCGATTTTCCCCCAGTCCTGAGCGCGGCGCACAGCCGCGTCGAGTCCCTCCGGGTCTGCCGGCGGTCCCGTTCTTTCCAGGGCCTCCGCCGTTTGCCGGCGGCTCACCCTGAGCTTTTCGAGTTGGGCCTGCGCGTCTTTACTCCGTGCGTGGAGCGCTTCAGCACGTTGCCCGAGCCGTTGGATACGTTGCCGGTCGCGAGGGGCCAGTTTGAGCGTCCCAGCGTCCTCGATGGATAGGCCCGGCCGGAGCGACTGGAGCGTCCGATCTGCCTGCTGGAGCCGAAGCAGGCGTTCCGGCTCGAGTTTCTC
>CAZBQH010000146.1:0-16106 GCA_964493915.1 uncultured Nitrospiraceae bacterium | reverse complement strand
GCAGAAGCGGTCGAGGGCGGCGGGCTTCGTATTGACGTCGAGTCTGTCGGGCTCTGGCGGAGCTTGCGCGATACCTTTAATCTAGCCGTGAAGCTGCCTATTGATGGTGTGGAATTCGTAAAGGGCAAGGAGTATGCCTTCTACGCTGCCGTGTCGGGCACGCCGCCTTTCGCTGCGGTAGGCCCGCAGTACGACTCGATTCCGCGAAACGTCGCCGTCCGTCTCGTGGTGGACGGCCAGGTTGGGGACTTGCCGTGGGGACGATTCCAGGAGTTCTTCGTGTTTTCTGACCCGCGCGAAGTGCGCCTGACCCTTCGCGCCCCCGCTGGCGGCGCCGGTGTTCTCGAGATCGGCGTTGCGGAGAATACGGGGACTGTCCGTTTCGAGAACCTCGTCTTGCACGAGGGCTGCGCGGACGTCATGGTGCGCCGTTTTGAACACGGTCTCGCGGCCTTGAACGGTTCAAGAATGCGCGCCGCAACAATTGACCTGGAAAACCTCTACCCCGGCGCCCGGTTCCGCCGCTTGTCTGGTTCCCAGGACCCGGTGGTCAATTCCGGTGCGTCCGTTGCCGGTGTCCTGATTCTCCCTCCGCAAGACGGGCTTTTTCTGCTGGAAGATACGCCTGCCCAAGGGGAGTCTGACGACTGAGGTAACGTCTTGTTGTCTGCTTGCAGCAGCGCACGCAACAGCATTCTATGTCTTTGCAGGAAATGCTTTGCGTTCCCCCTATCCAGAGGCGTTTTGCGGCCCTTCTCATGGCGTGCCGAGCGGCCGTTCGAGCAGATCGCATTCTTGCGACGCTGTTCGCCCGGCGGTCCTGTCGAGCCGGAAAGTCTTCATCTCGTAGGGCCGGAATGCCGCTGTGAGCACGTTCTCGCCGGCCAACACGAGTGTTGCGTTGGCGCCGGCGCCGCCGCGTTCCACGAGCCGCACCACCAACGATTGTCCGTCCTGACTTTGTTTGAGCGCTTCAAGCCGGACGACGCCGTCCGTGTCGATGCGGATCACGTCTTCGCCGTTACGCAGTCCCTGCACGCCTGCGGCATTGAGCGGCAGACTGCAGTGGTACGCGATAGGCATGACGAGGTCCTCGACGAGGGCGGGAAGCACGGCCCGAACCTTCGCATGGGCGCCAAAGGCCAGCTTGAATCGGAAGATATGCTCGCCCAGCGACATGAACTCCTGCATATACCCCGGCGCCGGGGTCATATGGCCGCCTGTGAAAACAGCACTTCGCAGGAGGGTCTGGAGCAGCCGTGGGCCTTGGACCTCGACGCCGCCCGGGCCATCATTGACCAACGCGAACGCTGAGGCGTCGTTGTGCACCATGGTCCACCGACCGCAGGGTTCCTCGCCGTTGCCGCGGCGCCGGACGATAGCGGCGTGGGGGATCTCGACGCTGTACTCCGGGCCATGGACGGCGGTGCGGAACTCGAATTGCAGTGCGCGCCGGCGTTCAGTCCAGTTCACCAGCACTTCGGCGTCGATATGGGGGAAATGTCTGTAGAACGTGTAGCGTAGGCGGGCGACTGACTGCTTGTAGGTCAGGATGACTTCGACTGTCAAGGCCAGAGGACCGGCCGCGCAGATGCGCACGGCGGGCGCAGGGTCTTCCTCACCATAGTGCGCCGTTATGTCCGCCAGATCGTTGGGAGATGGGGGATCGAAGACGCCAACGCAAGGTCCATAGGCGTGGGCTTCGCCGCCCCAGGCGTTGCTGTTGTCGGCGCGTACCACGAGCCGCCCCGAGGGATGTGCGAGGAACTCGATCCCTGTCTCGCGGTGGCGAAGCGAGAGCAGCCGGCCTGTTTTCGAGCATAGGACTGCGGTGTAATCCTGGGCGTCGACGGTCACCGTGCTGGCGTTTGCCGCGAACCAACTCGAGTGGTCGGCTGCCGTGCAGGAGTCTTCGTAAGGCATTTGCTGGACGGCTGAGATCGGCAAATCGGCTACGTTTGGTTTGTCGCGCTTCACCATTGCGGGCGAAGCCTCCTCGAAGGCGATCCGGTACTCGGCAAGTCCCAGAGCCGGCAGGTCCGCCTCGAAAAGGAAAGCCGTCCGCCAATCTGCTGTGTTGGACTTGTATGCAAGCAATTGTCTTGCTACGGGTCGTCCTTCGGCGTCGAACAAGGCCAAACGTTTGCCGTGGACCTGAGCCGGATGGGTGGCCACCTGAACGTCAACCAACGCCGGGACGCGCCGCGCAGAGGCTTGCGGGTTCAACAATCGGACCGTTAGCGGTTCCTTGGGGTCCACGCTCTTCAGGAGAGCAAGCTGGGCTCGCAACGCGATCTCCCGCGCGTTCGTGGCCGATCGGCCCATAATCTCTGCCGACGAGCGGGCCGCCTCCCGGATACACGAACCGGGAAGGATGTCGTGGAACTGGTTCAGCAATACGTCTTTCCAGGCCGCGTCGAGATCAGCGCCGGGATAGGCCTCGCCGAGAAGCCACCATGCCAATGCGGCATAGCGTTCCGCCGCCAATAGCAGGCCCTCGCCGCGGCGGTTTCGCTGCTTAATCTCGATGATCGAGGTGTAGCAGCCGGTGAAACACTTCTGGAGCTCTCCTTCGACGACGGGCTGGTCGGCCGACACGGGTATGACCACGTCCCGGCAGTAGTCCTCGAGACGCGCATGGACTAGGGGCGGCTGCCCGTCGCGCGCGGCGCGGATTTTCTCGAGATCGGCGCGCGTCGCGCCGCCTCCGTGATTGCCCGCACCCCAGAATGCGGTCAAGGGCCTATTGCGCTCGACGGCTAAGGCGCGCATGCGCTCGATCTTTGCCTCGATGGGGTCTTGCGGATGGGTGCAATACCAGCCGCAGGGGGGGCGGAGCGCAGGGATTTCGGCGCCGTCCACGCCGCGCCACCGGTAGATGAAATCGCCTATGGCTTTCTCGCCTGGCGTGGGCCGGAAGTGGACGTAGGCTTCGTAGCCCGCCTGACGGAGAAACTGGGGCAGATTGCCGTTGTGGCCGAAAGTGTCGAGGTTGTATGCGACCTTGGGCTCGATGCCGAACTCTTCGCGGAAGAACTGGCGGCCCAGCAGGATCTGGCGGGCGATGGATTCGCCGCAGGGCAGGTTGCAGTCCGGCTGGAGGAACCAGCCGCCTGCGACCGCCCACCGGCCGTTTTGCACATGACTTCGGATGCGCTCGAAGAGTTCGGGGCGATAGGCCTTGGTCCACTCATAGAGCATCGATTCGTTGTGGTTGAACACGAACTCGGGATATTCGTCGAGGAGATTGGCCGCTGCTTCAAAGGTGGCCAGTGTTTCGGTAAGTCCCTCCTCGAAATCCCAGATCCACATCGGGTCAATATGGGCCTGGCAGATCAAATAGACCTGATTGCCGCTCTTGCTGGTGCTCACAGTACGGTGTTCTCCTTCCCTTTTGTATCGTGCCGAGGCCTGGCTTGTCGGTGGTTGTGCGGAACCTCTCGCCGCTGCGGCGTCTTCCGAAAGAATGGGGAACAGGCCCGGCGTTCGCGATGACCTTGCACCCCTCTGTTCTCGACGAACCTGCCATGGCGGCTCAGTTCTGCCGGCCCAAAAACTTGTGATTTTATACACTTTTCCGATGTCCAGGTCTAGATGGGCAATGCTTCTTTCCCTATTGTTGCACGTACAGTAAGAACTGAGGCCGTCCCGAGGGCTTTTTCCCTCATGCGTCGGTGGTGTGCTATAGTCCATCGTCAAATCACCCCTGATGCTTGATACGTCTATGGGATTGCCGAGGGAGACTGATGCCATGTCCAATGCTATGAGGCTTATCAAACCCCGCTTTGCTCCCCCCTTGGATGAGGGGTTCCGGCCGGCTGTTCTGGCGAACCACGCTTTTCTCGAGGAGGTAGAGGCGTCCGGGACAGGCGTGCCGCTTGTGCTTGCGTTGGAACGGGCCGACGGATCAATCTCCCGCTTCGAGACGCGCGTTTTCCCGGAAGGCCACGGGCGGGCGCGAGCGAATCTGATGTACACAGAGCGGCTGGTTAAGTTCCTGCTTTGGCAGCGCGGCGGCTGGAAGGTTTACGTCGGCGGTCCCCCAAGTGTGGGACGTTACATCGCGGATTCCTATGCGCCGGGCGGCTGCCGCAAATTTGACTATCATTTCATGGGCGAGGACGTTTATGACAAGGTTTTTGAGGTCGTATCCTGCAAGGCGGAGGATGTGCCGGCTGCGAAGGAGACGACCCGACCCTTAGGCCGTCATCTCGATGGGTGCCGCATCGGGTTTGATCTCGGGGCCTCGGATCGCAAAGTAAGCGCCGTAATGGATGGCGAGCCCGTTTTCAGCGAGGAGACGGTTTGGGAACCGCGCATGCAAAAGGATCCTTCTTATCACTACAACGAGATTATGGCGGGTCTGAAAAAAGCATCAGAAAAGATGCCGCGGGTAGACGCAATCGGGGGCAGTTCCGCGGGGGTGTACATCAACAACCGCGTGCGGGTGGCTTCGCTGTTCCGTGGGGTGCCGAAAGAACGGTTCGGCGAGGTCCGCGGCATGTTTTTGCGCATTCGGGACGAGATGGGCGTGCCGCTGGAGATCGTAAACGACGGCGAGGTGACGGCCTTGGCTGGAAGCATGTCCCTCGAGGACAACGGCGTACTGGGCATTGCGCTTGGTTCCAGCGAGGCCGGCGGATACGTCACGATGGACGGCAACATCACGGGTTGGCTCAACGAGCTGGCGTTCTGTCCAGTCGATTACAGTCCCGCTGCGCCGGTGGATGAATGGTCCGGCGATCGGGGCGTTGGCGCGCTTTATTTCTCGCAGCAATGCGTGTTCCGTCTCGCGCTCGATGCGGGTATCGGCTTGCCCCAAGGCGTTGCCGACGCTGAGCGGCTCAAGGCGGCCCAAAACAAACTTGAGGCGGGCGATCCCAGTGCGCAGCGCATTTGGGAGAGCATGGGCTATTATATGGGTTACGCCATTGCCCACTACGCAGACTTCTATGAGTTGAAACACGTGTTGATTCTGGGCCGGTGCACCTCGGGTTCTGGCGGCGACATCATCTTGAGTGGCGCGAAAGAGGTGCTTGCAGGAGACTTTCCCGAACTGGCCGGGCGGATCAATATCCAGCTTCCAGATGAGAAGTCCCGCCGGGTCGGTCAATCGATAGCGGCGGCCAGTCTGCCTGCTTTGTAGGTTCCCGAAGACGGATACGATTCGAGTTGGCATAAAGGATTCAGGAGGACGCCATGAAGTTCAAACTCGATACGGCACAGCTTTTTGTTCCTGACGGCGCGCCCGAAGACGAAGCGTTGGCGCGCACCACCCATATGGGCTTTGGAGCCCATCAGGACGACCTCGAAATCATGGCGTTTGACGGCATTATCGCCTGTTTCCAACAGCCGGATAAGTGGTTTACCGGAGTTATTGTGACTAACGGCAGCGGGTCGCCCCGCGACGACCTATACAAAGACTACACGGATGACGACATGCGCACGGTGCGCATCGGCGAACAGAAGAAGGCCGCCGTTATAGGCGAGTACGCTGCGCAGGCGCTGCTTGACTATCCCAGCGCGGCTGTGAAGGACGGATCGAACAAGGGCCCGGTCGAGGACATTGCGGCGTTGTTGAAAGCGGCTCATCCCGAGACCGTATACACTCACAACCTCGCGGACAAACATGATACGCATGTGGGCGTGACGCTGAAGGTCGTCGAGGCGGCGCGGAGCTTGCCCAGGAACGAGCGTCCCAGGCACTTGTACGGCTGCGAGGTGTGGCGCGATCTGGATTGGATGGTCGACCCGGATAAGGTCAGCTTCGACTGTTCGCCCCATGAGAATCTCCAGGCGGCGCTGCTCGGCGTCTTTGACTCGCAGATCTGCGGGGGTAAACGCTACGACCTGGCGACGATGGGCCGACGTCGCGCCCATGCTACGTACTATGCGTCTCATGCGACAGATATCGCGACAGGTACGACTTTTGCCATGGATCTGTCGCCGTTGCTTACAGACACGCAGAAAGACATTCTCGAGTACGTTCAGGGATATATCGACCGTTTTGCACAGGATGTCGCGCAACGCCTCGCCAAACTGAGGTAGTTCACGTAATTCCTTACGACATGTCCTACGTAGCTTTGCGCACATTGGGTCTGGCCCTTGCGGCTGTTTGCGTCGCCCTGACAACGTGTCTGGTGTTTGCCGGCTGCACCCCGAAGGAAGCAGCTCAGCCAAACGGCACCGCCAAGGCTGAGCGTATCATCACGCTTGCGCCTAACGTGACGGAGGCCGTTTTCGCTTTGGGCGGGGGGAGTCGTGTCGTCGGCGTGAGCGACTTCTGCGACTTTCCTCCCGAGGCGGCCAATCGGGTCCGCGTCGGCGGGCACCTGGACCCTGATTTCGAGAAGATCACGATGCTTGCGCCCGACCTGCTTATTCTGCAGGGCAAGCATCAGGAAGTAGCCGATTTTGCGCGCATGAGCGGCATCCCCGCGGTTCATGTGAACATGGACAGTCTTGAGTCCATCTACGCAGGCGTTCGTACAATCGGTGCGGCCCTTGGCCTGGAAAAGCAGGCCGAAGCACTGTGCACCGACATCCAAGAGCAGATCGAGGCGGTGAAACAGGCCGTGGCGGCGCTGCCGCGGTCCAAGGTTCTTGTCATTACCGCGCGGGTCGACCACAACCTGGACAATCTATACACGGTGGGCGGGGGATCGTTTGTATCCGAGCTGGTCGAGATTGCCGGCGGTGACAATATCTACAACGAGGCGAGCCAACCCTACATCGAGGCTTCGAAGGAGACGATCGTAGTGGAAGCGCCCGATGTGATCATCGAGTTCCATTGCGGAGAGGAACTCGCTCCCGAGGATCGTGCAGCCTATATCAGCGATTGGGACGCGCTTCGGTCCGTGCCGGCGGTTCGGGACGGCCGCATCTATTTGGTCACCGACATAAAGGCGTTGCGGCCGGGGCCGCGCATTGGCGAGACGGCGAAAATGCTCGCCAATCTGCTGCATCCCGACGCGAACGTCGTGAATCTCCCCGACTGATGGATCAAGAGCTCAGGGCCGAATCCATTACGTTTGCCTACGAGGAGGGCAAACCTGTCTTGCGCGGCGTGACTCTCCAGATCCGGCGAGGCGAGTTGACGGGCATTGTCGGGCCAAACGGGTCTGGAAAAAGCACGCTTCTGCGGATTATGTGCGGTCTGTTGCGCGCCGCTGAAGGCCAGGTTTTCCTTGACGCGCGGCCACTGCATGCTGTGCCTTCCCTCGAGCGGGCCCGCATCGTTGGTTTCCTCCCGCAAGAGGTGACGCCCGCATTCGCTTTGACGGCCCTCGAGGTTGTTTGCCTTGGCCGTTACCCTCATGTCGGCGCGCTGGGAAACCTGACCAGTCTCGACAGGAACGTGGCTGTGCAGTGCATGCGCGACACCGATACGCTGGCTCTCCGCGACCGCGATTTTCCCACGCTGTCGGGCGGCGAACGCCAACGCGTGCTGATTGCGAGCATTCTGGCTCAGGAGCCGTATCTGCTTCTCCTGGACGAACCGACTTCTGCGCTGGACATTCACCACCAGATCGAGATCCTCTCGCTGTTGCGCCGGCTTGTCCGCTCGGGTTACGGCGTGGGCGTTGTGACCCACGACCTCAATCTCGCCGCCCAGTTTTGCGACCGGCTGTACCTTCTTGCCGAGCAAGGCGTGCTCGCGGAGGGCCGCCCGCCCGATGTGCTGACTGACGCGCTGTTGTCGAAAGCCTACCACGCGCCGATTCGCGTCTGCGCGCACCCGTTAACGGGGTCGCCGCTTATCACCGCCATGCCGCCGCAGGAGAAGGCGTGATGAACCGGCGCTTTCAGATTCCGCTGTTTCTCGGTCTTATGGCTCTCTGCTTGATCCTTGTTGTTGCAAGTCTACTGGTCGGCACGGAGACGCTTAGTATCAGACAGGCGTGGGCCGAATGGCGAAGCGGCGCCCCCCGCTATGAGACGCCGACGCTCAACATCCTCCTCGACCAGCGCCTGCCGCGGACGCTGGCTGCGCTCATTGCTGGAGCCGGCTTGTCGCTTGCAGGGTGCGCGTTCCAAGCGTTGCTGCGTAATCCGCTGGCAACGCCTTACACGCTCGGGGTTGCAAGCGCGGGGGCGTTTGGTGCGTGGACGGCGACAGTCCTCGGCCAAGGCGCAGGCGCCATGGCTTCGATCCTCGGGTTCTCATTTATCCAGATCGCGGCGTTTGTCTTCGCAAGCGCCGACGTCCTCGTCATTTTTCTTTTGGCGGCGCGCAAGCGCATGTCGCCGAGCATCCTGCTGCTGACGGGCGTTACCTTGGGCATGCTTGCTAATGCAGGCATCATGACCATGCGTTACTTCGCCCAGCCCGACCGGCTCGTTATGATGGACCGTTGGCTCATGGGCGGGGTGGATGTCCTGGGCTACGAGCCCGTCGTGACGCTGTATATCGGCGTTACTCCGTGTCTGTTCATCCTTCTGGCCCAAGCGTCGCAACTCGATCAGCTCGGGTTCAGCCGCGAGATGGCCGCGGGGCGCGGCGTCAAGATCCGGCGCTTGCAGGCCGTCACCTTCCTCGTTGGCTCGGCCATGATCGCGGTGATTGTCTCGAAAGTGGGGCCCATCGGATTCGTCGGCCTCATAGTCCCCCATGCCATCCGAAGTCTCACCGGATCACGCCATCGGGTGTTGATGCCGTTGAGCGCCGTCGCCGGCGGCGGCTTTTTATGCTTCTGTGATATAATCGCGCGTAAGCTCTTTCCCGGGGAGACCCCTTTAGGTATTGTGACGTCTCTGCTCGGGGCGCCCTTCTTTCTATATCTTCTGACGCGCAGACGTTTTACCGGCTGGGAAGGTTGACCTGTTCGAGGAGAGCGCGCTTGGGCGTGAGGCGGCGTCGTCGAGCGAGAAGGGCTCCGGATGGCCGGTCCTGGACCAAGGCGCATCTGTGGCATGGGAACTGCAGATGAACAAACGTCTCCAGAGACCGGGCGTGGTTAGACATCCTGATCCAGGCTGTCCACGAATAGGGGAGCTGCGAGCCGGTTAGGTATAGACCGACGGCGTTCTTCAGTAACGACGGGCCGGGACTCGAGCCGCCGCTTGTCCTGTCTGCGTGCTGGAGCTGGCGCTGTAAGGCGGAAGAGATTCTGAACAAGCTGTCGCGGGATGCGCGGCAACATGGATGAGGAGACAAGTCATGAAGAGGATCGCGCTCGGGTTGGCGTTGGTATCGGTTGCGTCCTTGGCCCAGGAGCCGGCCTGGACAAACCTGTTCTCAGGCAGCGGCCTCGACGGATGGCAAGTTCTGGCCGGCCAATGGACTGTCGAGGAAGGTGTCCTTGTGGGGAGGGCTGTGCCGGGCGAGACGGCCTGGATCATCAGCGGCGCCGAACTGGCCGATTTTTCCCTCGAAGTCGAGTTTATGACGCCCGCGCCCTGCGGCGGCGGCGTCCAGATCCGTTCTCATTGGTTGCCTCGGCTTCCTATCCCTGAAAACGTCGCGCCTACTGACGCGCCCAAGACCCTGTATGGTTATCAGGCGGATATTGATACGCGCGGCCTCGAGCTAACCGGGAACATCGTCGATGCGAACGGGCGCGGTGTTTTGGTGAAAACTTCGCCTGAGGCTCAATCGGCCGTCGTGCCTGGTGACTGGAATACGATGCGGATGGACTGCCTCCAGACCGTTCTCGAGGTAACGGTCAACGGGGTTACCGCGAACCGTCTGCACGACGAGGCTTTTCTGAAGGGCTTTGTCGCCCTCGAGGTCACGCCGCTTGACGGCGCCGCCGGCGAAATGCGATTCCGCAGCGTCCGCGTACATGACTTGGGCAGAACGGGCACTTGGCGTCCCCTGTTTGACGGTACAACCCTCACGGGCTGGAAAAACTGGGGTACGGAGCAGTGGACAGTGCAGAACGGGGCAATCCAGGGCCGCAGCGGTCCTCAGGCTTCCGAGGGCTACTTGGCCACCGAGGAGACCTGGAAGGATTTCCGCGTCCGTGGGCAGTTCATGATGCTGGGCGAGGGCAACTTCGGCCTGTTCTACCGTTCGACTATCACTCTGCGTGAGGACGGTTTCCCGGTCATCCAGGGGATCCAGGGCGAGGTTGCGCCCGGTTTCCCCAGCCCGACGGGGTGGCACTACGAGAGTTACCGTCGCGGCTGGCTGGCTGAGCCCGATATGAGCTCCGTCGCTGCCCATGCCGTGCGTCCAGGCGCGTGGAACGAGATCGAGATTCGGGCGATTGCTAATCACATTACCTCGTGGGTAAATGGCATACGTGCGACGGACTTTTTCGACAACAACCCCCAGGTTTTCGAGGGCGCCTTCGCGCTCCAACTCCACACGGGGGGCACCGAAGGAATCGATTGGAAAGATCTGTACGTCAAGGAATGAGTGAGTAATCTCTGCGTTGGGCGCTGCGTTGCCGGCATGCCCGGCGGGAATCCGAAGAGACGCGGACGCCGACTGAAATGGCTTCGGCAACGCCTCGAATCTCCGAATGTCGGGATCGCGAGAAGCAGTTTCTCCGGTTTTGGGGTTCTCTGGATTCTTAACGCGTTTGCTGGACTGCCTCTGCGGCTCGTTGAGCCAAGGCTTGCCGGCTGATTTTCATGGCGCCTTCGAGATCCTCGGGCCAAGGCAGAAAACGCACGGGGATCATGTATCGCGGTAGATGAAGAGCAAGGTCCTGTCCCAACGCACTTACATTTACCCCTCTTTTAAGACGTACAAAGGCCGCCGGTACGTGCCCAAACTCCGTATTTGGCACGGGGACGACGACTGCTTGCTCGACTCCGTCCATTGCGCAGAGATACCGCTCGATCATCTCCGGCTGAACGTTCTCCCCACCGGACTTGAAACGATTGTCTCGTCTTCCCGTGACGACGAGGTTGCCCTGCGGGTCGAAATGCCCTTGGTCGCCCGTTGGAAACCAGCCGTCGCCGAAGATCGGGCGTTCGACCCGATCTCCCGCGACATAGCCCAGAAACAGCGGTTCCCCGCGCACAAGAATCTCGCCCTCTCGAGAAACAGTCGTGTGTCCCGGGTGCAGCGGCCGGCCTGCGGTAAGCAGGGCGTGCAGGCCGGCGCCTGGCGGCGTTGTGGCAACCTGAGAAGCCATTTCAGTAAGCCCGTAGGTGGTATGAATCGGAAGCCCCAGTGAAACGGCCTCGTGGATGAGCGAGTAGGGGATGGCGCTTCCGCCAAGAAGGATGGCCTTGAGCCGCTGCAGGCGTACGATCCCCTCGCGATGGCCTAGAAGCCGCTGGAGCTGCGTCGGAACGAGCGACAAATGCGTTGCGGGCGAGCGTGCCAGCGCCTGGGCCAGTTCTTCTCCCGGCTTTGGAACAACGACAGCCGCGCCGGAGGTGATGCACCGGAAGACGATGCCGAGCCCGGACACATGCTCGAGCGGCAACGACAGGAGCCAGCCGTCGCCCGGCGCCAAGGCTATGTTACGGTTCGACAGGTTCGCGTTTGCCACATGATTTCCTATGGAAAGCAGCGCGGCCTTGGGCTGGCCCGAGCTGCCCGACGTGAAGATGATGGTGGAAGGCAGGTCGGCGGCGATGGGCCGCGGACGGGGCGCGCCGTCGCCTTGCCAGGAGACAAGATCCTCGAGGTCTTTCACGGGCAGGCCCTCAGAGAGCAATTGCGGCGCAGGAGCGTCCGTTACCAGCGCCTTCGCCCGGACCTGTGCGAGGGCGCGGCGCACAGCTTCCGGCGGGAGCCTCAGGCTCAGCGGGCACGCCACGATGCCTTCATAGAAGCACGCAAGCAGCGCTGCAATGTATGCGTCGCTTGGGCGTGCGAGGAAAGCAACGACGTCGCCCTGTTCCAGGCCGGCTTGCCGCAAGTTGGCGCTGGTGGCCGTCACGACGGCGAGCAACTGTGCATATGTCAACGTACGCGTTGGCGCAACCAGACTTGCTGCGCGAGGATGGCGCGAGGCGGTCTCTTCGAGAAGCCATGGAGCATTATTCATGGTAGCCGCCCTCGAGCCGGTCCGTGTTGAGGGTGTCTACGCAAGCATTCACCTCGCTGACGGAGTAGGCGCCGTCGCGCAGTGAAAACCGGCGATCGAGGACATCCTCAGCTAGCCACTGATACGTGTCGAGACCCATGGGCGTGTCGCCGATGTCAAGACTTGCGGCCAGGTTCACCAGCGCGGCGACGCCCAGGCCCGATTCGAAACACGAGCTGATCACCGGTCGGATGCCGTAGCGCGAGGCCTCGCGCGCCAACAATCGCGCATGAGACAGCCCTGAGAAGAGGAGGGTAGGTTTGAGGATGACCACACTTGCCCACGAAATCAGCGGCTCGATTCGCGATTCCTCGATAACGCTTTCGTCGGCTGCCAGCGGGATACTGCACTGGCCTCTCAACTCCTCGAGACGAAGGGGGTCGTCGAGCGGTTCCTCGATGTAGTCGACAGGCAAACCCTCGATGCCGCGGCAGAACGTGACGGCTTGATGGTAGCTCCAGGCGCGATTGGCGTCTAGGCGGAAAGGCATCGCGTTGCCGAGTTCGGCGCTTGCGCTGCGAATCCTCTCGATATCCTCCTCGACGGGCCGTCTACCTACCTTCAGCTTAACCGCCGGGTAGCCCCCGGCGGCGGCCTGCTCGACTGATTCGCTCAAGTGCTCGCTATTGACAATGAGGGCGTTCACGCGGACCCGGTCACGCCGGTTCTCGAAGGGGAGATGCCGGTCATGAATTCCTTGGCGCTGTGCCAGGATGTCGAGGGAAGCCTGTTCGACGCCGAAAAGGGCCGCCCGGACCTGTTCGCTCTTGGCCATGAAACGGCGCAGGCGCGTCTGTTTCTCCTCGCGGCTGAGCGTGTTGAAGGTAATGGCGCTCCATTCCACAATGTGCTCGAGCGTTTCTTCGACGGTCTCATGGCTGAATCCCGGAAGCGGGGCCGCATCCCCGAAGCCTACGACGCCCTCCGGATGGACAAGCCGGACGATGATCCCTTCGCGCACACGGACTTCGACGCCTTTGAGCTGCAAAGGTCTGGCGAGCGGAAGAACGTACCGGTAGCATTCGAGCTTCATGCATTCCACCCGATTGCGAACACAATGCTGAACAGCAGCAGGGCCGCGCCTGTTTGGGCAAGCGCCTGGTTAAGCCTCGGGCCGTCAGGCCGGCGAAACACGGACCGCAGGGCGCTCAAAGCGACCAGGGAGGTGAAGGCCGCGGCCATAACGCCCGCATGGGCCGGGCAACAGTAGCCAAGGTATAAAGGGATGCCGACTGATCCAATCATAAGGGCGGCGAAGTACTCTACACGGGCGAAACTCGGGCCAAATCGAACAGCCAGCGTTTTTTTCCCGGCAGCACGGTCTTGCTCGACATCGCGCAGATTGTTCACGGTCAAAATGGCCACGGCAAGAAGGCCTGGCGAAAGGCCTGCAATGATGGCGTCTTTGCTTAGCGCTAAAGCTTGCGCATAATGACTACCAGCAACTGCCACAGGGCCGAAAAAGACGAGTACTGCTACATCCGCCAGGCCAACGTAGCCCAAAGGGAGCGGCCCGGAAGTATAGAGAATGCCGAACACGATGGATAAAACGCCGATCAGCAAGATAGGCCAACCGCCCCGCCATACCAGGTAGGCGCCCGGCAGCAGCGTCAAAACGTACACAATGACCGTTGCAGCCCGCATCTGCTTCAGTGTCACCATGCCGGAATGGGTAGCGCGGGCAGGGCCGAGACGGTTTTCCGAGTCGGTCCCTTTCACGAAATCAGCGTAGTCGTTGGCGTAATTGACGCCGATCTGGATAAGCACGGCGCCCACTAGGGCGCAAAGCGCAGCGAGAAAATGGAAACCGCCGTCGCTCCACGCCATGGCCGAGCCCATGATGACCGGCGCAATCGCCGCAGCCAGTGTTTTAGGCCGGGCAGCCAAGAACCACACGCGGATAGGCGTGCGGCTCCTTCTTCCGTTAAGGGCGGCGCGGGAACCGGCCGAAGTCTGGTTTGCGCTTTTCATTAAAGGCGTTCCGTCCCTCCTGCCCTTCCTCGCTCATGTAGAAGAGCATCGTGGTGTTGCCTGCTAATTCCTGGAGCCCGGCCTGACCGTCGCAATCAGCGTTCAGCGCCGCTTTGAGACAGCGGATGGCTGTGGGCGAGTTCGCGAGAATCTCCCGGCACCATTGAACTGTTTCTTCCTCGAGCCGTTCGTAGGGCACGACCGCGTTCACCAGTCCCATATCGAGCGCCTGATGGGCATTGTATTGCCTGCAGAGAAACCAGATCTCGCGCGCCCTTTTCTGGCCCACCACGCGGGCCAGGTAGCTTGCGCCATAGCCGCCGTCGAAGGACCCGACGCGTGGTCCGGTCTGGCCGAAAACGGCGTTGTCGGCAGCGATGGTAAGGTCGCAGACGAGATGGAGTACATGGCCGCCGCCAATAGCGTAGCCTGCGACCATGGCCACTACGGGTTTCGGGCAAGTGCGTATCTGACGCTGAAAATCCAGGACATTGAGCCGGTGCTGCCCGCTGTGATCGTCGACATAACCGGCCTCCCCCCGGATCTTCTGATCGCCTCCGGAAGAAAAAGCCTCTTTCCCCTGTCCTGTGACAATGATTACGCCCGTTTTCGGGTCGAATCGCGCGTCTTCGAGGGCTTTGGACATCTCGTCGACAGTTAAGGGGCGGAACGCATTGCGAACTTCCGGCCGATTGATTGTTATCTTGGCGATTCCTTCCGCCTTTTCATAGATGATGTCCGTGAAACTTCCGGCGGATTCCCACTGAATCAAGGCCATTCAAGCCCTCCCTGGTTCGCCAAACCGCGCACGCTTCTCCGGGGCTTTCCGGTCCAGGCGGACGACTGGCTGCCAAAGTAGAAACGGCCCCCTCGGCGTTGAATGAATGCAACGCAGTATACTCTCGAGGGCGCCTATCGTGCACATTGCGTCCGCATCCGTGTCAACCCAAAACGAAAAGGCCGGACGCTCCTCATGATGCGCCCGCACTCTCGACGGCTTGGGCTACGGACGCCTCGATCATGCGATGCAGCTCGACATGCTCGCGGCGATCGGTTAACGCCTCGATAATGGTGGACCGCCCCGAGGCCCAAGCCTCGTGGCAAGCAGACTGGAACTGCTCGATGGTCTCGGTCCGGCTATAGCCTAATCCGAAGGATGCCGCGGCTTGTTCAAAACTGAACGTGTGGGGCGTCGCAAAGTATTTCTCAAACACATCGGCATACTCGGCGATGGGGAGAAAGTGGAAGATGCCGCCGCCGTGGTTGTTGATCGCTACGACCGTGACGGGATGCGTCGTACGATGGAGCAGGGCCATCGAGTTCAAGTCGTGCAATAGGGCAAGGTCCCCGAGCACCGCGGTAACCGGTCTGTCCAGAGCATGGGCAAGGCCCGCAGCGGTGGCAACGGTCCCGTCGATGCCGCTTGCGCCCCGATTGGCGAACACGGCCGCGGGCCCGCCGCCTTGTCCGGCGAGCAGGTCCATGTCGCGTATGGGCATGCTGTTGCCCAGAAAAAGTGCGCTGGTCCCGTCTATCATGGTGAATACCAGCCGTGCGACAGCAGGTTCTGATAGACCTTGGCGTTGTGCCAGGACCCCGTCAACGGCTTTTCCTGCACGTGCTGACAAGTCCCTGAGCCACGGAAGGACTTCAGCGTTGCCAGGGGCCTTAACAAGCGCGGCCAGCCGTCGGCACAGAGGGATTAGGTCGGCCTCGACATGGTACGTTGTGCTGTGGCTGGGATCGTCGCGGCCCGGATGGTCGAGAAAGCGGATGTATCGCCGGGGCGGGTGCGCCCCGAGATGGTCGAAAAGCGTCTTCGAGGTCATCGCACCGCCGATGTGCAAGACCGTGTCAGGCCGCCATCGTGCTTTCACGGGCTCGGTTCTGAGGAGTAAGTCGAAACAGGGGATTGCGGCGGGCGTCCCGCGATCGCTCCGCAGGCCGGATGCTATATCCGCAAAGACGGGCCATCCGAGAGCACGCGCGAGTTGCGCTGCAGCCTGCGTCTCAGCGATGTTTCGCAATGGCCCAACCAGGACCAGTTTCTCGCCGCTTTCGTTTATCAGGCCCATCAGATCGCTTTCCGCCTCAGAGTCGAGCACCCGCTGTGGAATCGAATAGCGCGTGTAAGGCGCGCTC
>CAZBQH010000145.1:0-2966 GCA_964493915.1 uncultured Nitrospiraceae bacterium | reverse complement strand
TCAGCCTGATCAAGCCGCTCATCGGGTGCACCCTCGGATTGATCGTCTTCGCCGCCGCCTTGACGGCCGTGGTCGTCACCGTCATCAACCTGATGAAATAATCGGCGTCCGCACCGGTTGCTGAGCCACGCGCCTGAGCGCCCCATCCACGCTTGCGACAAGACGACAAAGCCGACGGACGGTGGTGCTTGCCCCCAATATGGGGGCAAGAAGCGTGGCGTGCCCGCGCAAAGAGCCGGGACTGGCACCCCGCTGCCTGTCCCGTTTTCCGCCGATCACAGAGCTGGGACAGCCAGCGAGTGGCAGTCCCCCGCTTTTCATGCCGCCCCAAAGAAGCGCTTGACGCCCTCCTTCACCAGTGGTAGCATCCTTCGCGGAGGCCGAACCCGTCGGCGAATGGGGATTGGAGTAGAATCACAAGTTAAGTGAAAGGATAATGCATAAAGCAAAGAACTCCCATGCAGGCCTCGACATAGACGAGAATATCGTTGACAGAAGCCGCGCCGAATCCTACCATAACTCCAAGTTGAGTTGCCGGGCGCGCCGATGCCAGCCTTTGAGGATGATTAGCACATGCCGCGCTCAGGGTGTCTTAGGCGGACACTTTAAATGACGTTTGGAGCATCAGAAGGGATCGACCCAAACATTGTTGGGTTTGCGATCAAGACCTGCTGACGTGTCGTGACCGTCGCAGAGAAAACAAGTGGTTGCGGACAGATGGGAGCCACACATGGCCGTCGAGAGGAACATAATTGACCCAGCAGGCTTCAACACGGAAGCGGCGTTGCCGTACGAGCTGAGGCTACAGGATTTCCAGATGGCTATGCAGGACATATATGATTTCTTCTACGACGTAAACTCGTTCCTCCTTAGAAAAGGCCTCCAACGACTCGACGATATGTTACGTCCGGCGATCATGTCTGGCGTTCTTTCAGACATGTTGACCGCGAGCCTTGCGAGGCACTCCAGAACCCTCGCCGAGAACCAGTACTTCAACGGTCACCCAGACCTCGTGGTTCAGGGGGTGTATCCTGGCAACAGCGTGAAAGCGGGTTCCGAGGGAATCGAGGTCAAGACAACGCGGAAGGCAGGGGGAGCTGTGGATACCCACGGAGCAAGAGATCAGTGGATGTGTGTATTCGTCTATGACGTTGATACTGCCACTGAGCCAGCCTGTGACCGACGGGCGATGACATTCACCGAAGTCTACTTGGGCAACGTTACCGTAGACGATTTCCGGCGGAATCGGCGTGGCGAGTTGGGTACCCGAACGGCGACACTGCACCGTTACGGGGTGCAGAAGCTTCGCGCCAATTGGATTTACCGGTTTCAGTCGTGATTTGCCACCGTCATCGCCGCGAGTTTCGGGATCGCATCGCATGCCATATCGAAGTAGTGATCATCCATCTCGATGCCAACGGACGCATAGCCAACGGCTTCGGCGGCGGCGAGAGTCGATCCAGCCCCAGCGAAAGGGTCGAGGATAATTCCTTTGCCCAGAGGCAGGAAACCCCTGACCAACTGTCGCATGAAGGCTTGCGGCTTCAGGCTGGGGTGAGGTGCAAACGCTCTTTCCCCCTTTCTGGTCGGAGCAGACTTGATAACGTCACCGAATGGTCGAGTGTCACATGGTCGCCGGAATCCGCCGGTTTTCCATTTGCGCAGGTTGTCCTGTACACGCCCTTCCAACGGTTTGCGATAAAGCAACCAAGGCTCCCACATCGACCTTGGCATGACGCTCACGTCACTGAACTCACGATGGGCCGCCTTGGGCCTGTCCCCCCCCCGCATCGTCATCGTGAGTCGAACGAGTTCCCCGCGTCTCTCTAAACCCGCATCGACTAACGCTCCGGAGACGATATGCGACACCAGCGGATTTGAGGCAACAATAACATTGGCCCCCGGAGTCAGCTTTGGCAACAATGCTCTGCCCCAGACATAAAAGAACTGCTTCAGATCGCTCAGTTGGTCGGGGGTGAGGGTGGTGAAGCGAGGCAGGGGCGATCGTTTGTTGCCATCAAAAGACGGCGGTATACGCCAGACTCCCCCTTTGCCGTTCCTTAGTTTTGCCTGCTGTTCCGGGGTGTATTCATGCAAACCGTAGGGAGGGTCGGTTACCACTGCGTGGATGCTGTGGTCCGGCTGCTCCCGAAGCCAGTCGAAGCAATTCGCATGGTACAACGTGGCCTGACCATAGGCAAACGGTTCCCGCCTGTTGTCATCCATGGGCAAGAGAGCGGGCTGCAAACCTAGGACATGGTCAATGCGCAACCGGTAGACGCCGCGCGATTCACGCACAAAAAAGTCCGGAGTATTCAGCCGAAGATACGACCTCACCGAAGAAGGCGACGCTAAATCAAGCAGTTGCGATACGCCTTCCTCAATCTGCCCTGCGGTCAGGGCAGCGTCGCTGGCCTGCATGACTCGGATGATCGCGTCCCTGACTTCTCCGGGACGGCATTTCCTGCGATCCGTACTCATAAGACTCATTATGACGTCTGGACGTCAAAAGTCAAGGCGGAACCATAGAAAAAATCTAACAAGTGTATGCACACGGGCGGGAAACACTGTGCCGATCGCTCCTCGCCCTGCGGTGTCTCCCGCCGGTGATGCTGTCCCTAAACGAGTGAGTATTGTGTGCCCACCATAGTATTGCAGCACTCTTTGTTATTTCGATCTCGATATGTTCTGCTCTGTCCATCCGAGGACACGATCCGATCCCGTTCTGCTCCCGCGAACCGGCTTCCGGGTCGCGTCGGGCCCTCGGGCGGCAAAGGCAGAGGAAGGGGACGCCCCGGTACAGCGGGATGCCACGCGGAGAGCCCCGTAGGGGCGGCACATCCACGCTTGCGCCAAGATGATAAAGCCGATGAACGGTGGTGCTTGCCCCCAATATGGGGGCAAGAAGCGCGGCGTGCCCGCGCAGAAAACCGGGGACTGGCACCCCGTTGCCTGTCCCGGTTTCT
>CAZBQH010000144.1:0-6117 GCA_964493915.1 uncultured Nitrospiraceae bacterium | reverse complement strand
GCTCCACAGCGACACCGCTTACGTCCCGGATCTGATCAAGGAATCTCGGGCGTCGGCGGCCGCGGCGATTGACAGCTATATCGCGTCACAGGTCAGGGTGCCGGTGGACACGTGCCGACGCGATTATCTCTGGCACCGGCTCAGAGACGTCGAGATCGCCCTGGTCCGATGGCGGGAATGGCAACGGGCGGACGTGGAGAACGTGCCGCAGATCGTGCGAGACCAGCGGGACGGGGCACTGGAGTGGCTGGCGAAGGTCCAGCAATGCCGGCTTCCGCTACTGACCGGCCAGAACTCCGGCAGTATGAGCGTGCCGTTCGTTCGGGGAACGTTGGTGATCGCCCAAACTGAGACGCTGGAGTTCAACGCCTTCACGAAGACCGACGGCGGACTCTTGGAGATTGAGTACGCCGACAGCGGCCAGGCGGTGTTCGTGGCACGCCAATACGGGTTCGTGGAGTACGCCAGTTTCCGGGCCTACGGCAAACCGGGGGCTGAGATCGTGGTATCGCCGACGATCAATGGCGAGCCGATGGTCGGGGCACTCGACCTGACCTGGAATGACGACGTTCGGCGGGGATACATCGATTCAGGCGTAGTCGATATGAGCATCCTTTCCGGGTACTCGTTCAGCGCGGGTGACCGGATCGGCCTGCAGGCGCAGATCGCCGAGCCCGCGAGCCTGATCGACGATGTGGACGTGAAGGTCTGGCTTGGTCTGGAGTACGCGCGATGATCCAAATGCGGGTGACAGTGCGGGATCTAGCGATCAAGCGGAAGTTCCGCCGGGCGATCAAGCAGTTCTCCAGCTTCCAGGACGAGCTGGCGAAGGTCGGCGACTGGCTGATCGACGATGCACGCAAGCGGCTGGCGGCCAGGAACTCCAAGTGGGGCCGCGGCCGGCTGGCCCGGTCGCTCCGGCGGGTCGCGCATCGGTTTGTGGTGACGATCTACAGCCACCTGCCCTATGCGAGGATTCAGCAGGAGGGCGGCGTCGTTAAGTCGCGGCGAGCTGGTGGCATGCTGGCCATTCCGTTACGCGAAAAGGAAGGCCGGTCGCACACGTGGCCGCGAATGTGGAAGACGGGCCGGCTGTTCCTGGTGAAAAGCGAACGCGGGCGGCTGTTCCTGGCTTGCGAGGGTTCGGGGGGGAAGGTCCAGTTCGTTTACCTGCTGGTGCGTAAGGTGACGATCCCGGCGCGTCCGTATCTGGTCAAGAGTCCGCAGCTGGTGCGGTGCATGCGGACGCTGATAGTCCAGAAATGGGAGAGGTGGAAGCGTGGGGCAGCGTAGGAGATGACGATGGCGGACAACCCGTTCACGATCATGCGGCAAAACATCGAGGCGGCCTTGGAGGGGCATCCTGGATTGGCTGGTGTCGCGATTCGTCAGTGGGACGACGAGAGAACCCAGCGTGTGGACAACCCGGCTGCCGATCGCGCGAAGTGGATACGGGTTGAGACCGTCAATGTCGGCGAAAACCCCTACTGGGCGAATACCACGGTCGAAATGCGGCATCGTCTGCAGATCGTCGTTGCCTTACCGGAAGGGGCGGGACTGAAGCAGGAGGATATTGAGGATCTCTACTACCAGGTGGCCAAGGCTCTGCGTCCGCTGTCGCGGGACGAAGGGTTGGCAACCCAGATTCCGGCGCTGGAAGGGTTTGAGTTCACAGGGGGCGATGTCGGCCTGACGCAGGACGAACAGCCCAAGCGGAGAGCTACGACGGACGGGATGGTCTGGTTCGTGGCAGGAACAATCGAGGCCGTTTATCACGAGCCAATCTGACAAGGAGCTGGATCATGAAAGCTGCTTTTGAAGGCGCGAGGTTCGCGCAGGAATCCGAATACGGCGTGACGCCGGATACCCCGACCTGGATCGAGGCCATGCTGGAAGGCCAGGGGCTCCAAATGAACGACACGCCCGAGCTGGTCGAGGTAGTGGCCAACAGCCATTTCCCGTCGGTCAAGAAGCGGGAGGTTGTCGCGTTCAACTGCCCGGTGTCCTACGGCGTGCCGCTCTACATCGGCAACTGCGAAGAACTCATCAAGATGGGGTTCGACCGCAATTCCGATTTTGACATGAACAGCTACGTCTGGTCCAAGCGCGACAAGTACCAGCTCCGCGAGGCCAACGGGTGTGTGGTCAACACCATGCGGATCGAGTGGTCTGCGAGTGAGCTGGTGCGGATTTCGCTCGACATGCTGGCCGCCAAGATCACCCGCACGCTGTCCGGCTCGTTCACCAGCGGCCCCGACGTGTGCACGGGCATGGCGTACAAGGGTTCGCGGATCACGCTGTCGATCAATGACACGGAGGTGACCGCCAAGGAAAGCGGCAGCATCGAGGTTGCGAACAACGTGGTTGAAGGTCCGCCGGAGGGAGACGATTTTCAGCGGGCGTATGTGGATGCCGGCCTGCGGGTAGTCAGCGGTTCGTTCAAGGTGAAAATGAAGTCGGCCGACTGGGACGCCCTGGCGTGCCAGTTGGTAAACAGCGACATCGTGCCCTTTGCCGGCAGCCTCACGTTCCGGAACAACATCGGGGAGACGGAGCACGATCTTGTGCTCACCTTCCCGGAAAACAGCCTTCGGGCGCTGTCAAACACGCGGGAGGCGGGAACCATGGGCGACACGGTGATGCAGACCCTGGAGGTTGTGGATGAGGCCGATCCGCCCGTATGGACGTTCCCGTCGGCGACCTGATGAAGGGCGGCGGTTTTTCTTTGTTGTGTGGATTTGACTTGGAGGAAGATACATGCGGTTCAAACTGAACGGGCTCGACAAGACGGTCACGATCCGCGGCGGCGATGCACACATTCAACTGACGGTCAGCCGGCCGAGCTATATCGACCGGCTGAGAATCTCTCACATGGGGACGCAAGACCCGGCGGAGGGAACGCGGGAGCTGATCGCGTGCACGGTTGTTGGCTGGACGGACGTGCAGGACCAGAACGGCAAGCCGGTCCTGTTCTCCGTGGACAATCTCGACCGGGTCATGGCTGACAACATGGAGCTCGGTGACGCGATCATCGAGGAGCTGAGCAAGGTGGCGCGGCTGGGCCGCTACGAGGCGGACGGAAACGGCGACGATGAAGATGGTGGCGGCGAGGGCAGCGAGGCGGACCCTACGCCGAAACCCGCCAGCTCGTAGCCAAGCTGCTTGTGTTCCTGGGTCAGGTCAGCAAGGACTCGGGAATCCCGTTTGATCTTCTGGCGTCGGCCGATGAGGTGACTCTGGCCGACATCGTCGAGGAACGGCTGGAACTGGCGAGAGAGTTGAACCGCAAGTAAAGCCCATAAGTGCCGGGGGCATGCACGCATGGCGAAAACACGCGACAACATGAACTTCTCCGTGGGGGTGCTTGATGATACCCAGAAGGGGTTGCGCAAAATCCTCCAAGGGGCGGGATCGTTCGGCAAGTCGCTGACGCGCACACTGACGGCGCCGTTCAAGCTGGCGTTCAGCCCGGCGACTATGGCCGGCGTGTTCAACATCAAGGCGCTACTGAGTTCCCTGGAGAGGCTGCATGAGGCCGCCGATCAGCAGCGAATCGCCGAAGCCAAGCTCGGGGCAACCCTGCGGGCAACCGGGCACGCGGCTGGGCTAACCGCGAGCCAGATCAAGAAGTATGCCGCTGAGCGGCAGAAGGTGACCACCTTCGGGGACGAGGAAACGATTAACGCGGCCGCCATCATGGCGACGTTCCGGAACATCCGCGGTAAAGAGTTCTTCGACGCCATGAGCGCGGTCCAGGACCTGTCGGCCGCCTTCGGCCAGGATCTCCGGGCGGGCGTCATTCAACTAGGCAAAGCGTTGAACGATCCGATCATGGGCATAACCGCCCTGAACCGGGTCGGCGTGACATTCAGCGAGCAGCAGCGCGAGCAGATCCACAACTTCATCCAGGCGAACCGGGTGATCGACGCCCAGCGGGTCATGCTGGATGAGCTGAAGAATCAGGTGGGCGGCACGGCAGAAGCACTCGCCGGCGGCGGCGGCGGTGCGCTCAAGCAGCTCAGGAACCAGCTCGGTGACTTGGTCGAGGACTTTGCGGCCATCCTCGACCCGATGACCGTCGGCCTGACCAAGGCGATCTCGTTCCAGATTGGATCGATGCAATCCGGACTTGTGGACTTTAAGGAGTTCGCCAGGGTGAACATGAATGAACTGGTGTCCATGTTCACCACCGGGTTCGGCAGCCTGGGTGACGTGTTCAGTTCCAACCTGAAGGCTGGCTGGAAGACGTTCCTGGGCTCCATCAGTGCGGGTGATCTGTCGGCCAAGCTGTCCACCATAGCGTCCAAGATTCCGATCTACATCGGCAAGGCCATGCTGGAAGTACGGCGGACCTTTGCGACGTTCACCAAGGCGTTCCTGGAGGGCATCGGCGACTTCACCATATTTTTCGGCCGGGGCGTCGCGGAGATTGTCAAGTACCTCGGTGGCCCGTCTGGGATGCTTGGGGCGAAAGGCATCGCAAACGATTTCGCTGATATTGGCGTGAAGATTCGTGAGTCCGGGATGCGGGCCTGGTTCGCCATGCGGGTTACGCAGAAGGAATCCGAAAAACTGGACGAGGCCCTGGAGAAGGTGGACAGGCAGGCAGAGAAGCTGACGCGGACGTTCACGACGGGCCGATGGGGGGACGCCATCCGGGACGCCTTTGAAGCAATGTCCCTGCGTGCACGGGGATTCTTCACAAACCTCAATCCGGCTCAAAAGTTTAAGCAGCTTGGGGCGGCGGCCGCTGAGGCGTCAAAGAAAGCCCAGGAGGCTGCAGACAAGATGTGGTCTGCCTATGAGCGGGCCGCCAATGCCGTCAAATCGGCCAAGAATGCACTAGACCAGGCCCGGCAGGCCAAGTGGGGCACGAAGGCCCAGGAGATGCAGGAGGACCTGCAGCTTCAGCTCGCGCGGGCGGGATCGAACGAGTGGCTTCAGCAGGAAATCCGGTTCCGGGCTGCCCGCAAGGCGTTCGGGCTGTCGCGCGGGTTCGCCGCCGATCCGGCGATTCAACAGCAATTTGAAGACTTTGCGTTGGGCCTGCTGAACGAAATGCGGACGAATCAGCTGAACCTCTGGGGGCCTGGGGCCAAGCAGGTAAATGAGCTGTTTGAACGTGTACGCGGCCAGCGACGCGGCCGGGCTGAGGGCGACCTCGCTGAGGCACAGAAGGCACTGGCGATGAAGGAGCAGGAGGAACTGATTGCCCGCCAGCGTTGGATTGCCGAGCAGAAGGCAATCGCCACGAAGGAGCAGGAAACCCAGGCGGCACAGAAGGCTACTCGGCAGCTGGTGGACTTGGCGGAGAAGGCGGGCACTGCCGGTAAGGCTCTGCTGCGGATGCTGCCGGCCATGCCTGTGCCAGGCAATAACCCTGCGTTGGGCCTGGGGCTCGACGCGCTGAGCTTGAGACTGGGAGGCTGATTCATTGCCGACGGCGGCACCGAAGACGACTCTGAAGTTCAACAATACCCTGATCGGTACGGGGTGCCACGGGTTGACGTGCGAGGTGCTCCGGGCTCGTCAGCCGAACGTTCAGCACGGCCTGGGGCGGACACAGGCCATGCTGACCGACAAGTCGCCCAACCTGTACTACCGGCTGCGAGTCTTCGTGCACCACAAAGAGGCGAGCCAGATCCGCAAGGCGGTATGGGCAGTGGGCGTCGGGGACCTGATGGCACAAGGGCTCAAGACGGTGGAGATCAGCGAGCAGTTTGGCGAGACGATCACCGAGACGCTCACCATGGACAACGCGGCTATGACCGGGCCGGTGGTCGCTGAGTACCGTGAGGGAGAAAACGGCCGGCTGATCCGGGGCATGATGTTTGAGTTCGTGTCGGCCAGTAAGCCGGTTCAGACGGCGCCGTGATGGCTGGCGAGGAGTAGCGGAGCGCGATGCAGCTTGAGCTTTATGTGGACGGGACTGCACTGTCGGAGGATGACGCCGGCCTGCTCACCCTGCGCGCAGCGTACAACACGGCCCGCGAGCTGTCGTTTGCGGTGCAGGATCCGGCTGACGCTCCACTCAATAAGCCGGCGGTTTTGGTGGTCGATGGGGTTGTGCGCTTTCGCGGTACCATCGTGTCGTGCACCAGAGACCCAGATATGGGC
>CAZBQH010000143.1:0-2543 GCA_964493915.1 uncultured Nitrospiraceae bacterium | reverse complement strand
AGGTTGTTTCCATTGCCACCCGTTGGATCATCGTCGACCTCTATCGTGCCGACGTGCCCTTTGAAAAAGCCAACGGTGGCGTCTCGCTGACGTACCTGTCGATCGACATCGACATCGACAGCGACAACACGGGCAGAGTGGAACGTTCGGCCTGGGAAGAGGCTCTTGAGGAAGAGCAGTACGGTCTCGGCAAGCTGATCATGCTGGCCAACAGCCCATTCCGGCCGGTGACTGACTTGGTCATCGACGTTCCGCGGCCGATAATGACGGTGTATGGACTGCCCGCCAACGAAGCCGGAGAGGTTGGCTTGCGATTTGACTGGAATCCAGCGGGGAAGGCGGGCTCGATCATGCTTTGGAATACGATGGTCCCTCCGGCGGCACGCAACCCGGCCCCGCTGGATCAGGGAGGCAACCGAATCGAGCCCGGGAAGTTCTACCCACTCTATATGTTCAGGGATGACATGATGGTTTTCGTCGAAGGAGTTGACGAGAACGTGGGGCTGAAGACCCTCGCCGGTGTGGAGGGAGAGGGGAAGCCGGAGGAATACATTCGCGCGACGTTCATCGTGAAGGGGCAGGACGTTGGATCAGACCAAGTCAAGTACCTCGTGGCCAACGAAGACTCGTTCTTCTACGCGCTACAGAAGAATCAGGCAGTGCGTAACGCCGTGGCATCGCGGGGCGTTTACGAGTTCGCGGACATGCCGGACTTCTGTTTGCAGCCGAAGTCACCAAGGGCCCTTGGCCTTGGTGACAGCGAAAAAGTCCCGCTGAGTCCGGACGTACCCGGCTTCAAAGCGATGGTGTACCAGGACTACATCACGGGCGAGGATCAATACGTGTTGGCCTTCGGCGGCACGGATGACGATGTTTGGGAACTCGAGTTCAACGACTGGCGCAATAACATCAAGCAAGGCCTGGGCTGGTCCGCCCCCCAATACACGGCTGCGATGAAAATCGGTGATGCCGTCGGTGACGCCGTCGGTCAGACTCGACTCATCGTCACCGGTCATTCACTCGGCGGCGGGCTCGCCAGCGCCGCGGCTCTGGTGGCCGGCGTTCGCGCGGACACGTTCAATGCAACCGGATTGCACGAATACACGCTGTATGAACGCGACCAAAACGACGAACCGCTCCCGAATCCAATGGGCGGATATATCGAACTCTACCCGGGAACGGCGGCACGCTACACCGTTGCCGGGCACCTTATCAATGCACATTACGTGGACCACGAGATCTTGAACTTCGTGCAGGGGTTCATCGGCAGGACAGCGATCGGCGTCCAGGACGAAATGGATGGACCGAGAGATTTCGACTTGGCCCTATCTAAGGTTTCGTTTGCCGCGTCCGTAGCGAACCGCAATCCTTGGGGAGCAGCGGCGGCGGGGCTCCAGTTCTTTGGCACCATGGTCGAGTTGCACTCGTTCCCGTCCATTCTTTACGGACTGCTCGTAATGGAGAACACCCTTGGGACTGGCTTCCAAATCGATATGCTCGGTTACAACGAGTACTTTTAGCAGTCCTGCCACCTCCGATCCGCCTCTTCTCCACGATGGCCATGAAACGACTTGCCGTCCTCGCCCTTGCCCTGCTAATAATCGCCGGATGCGGCCGATTGGTCGGCATGAGGGGGACTTACCATCAACGTTGCGGATGGAAAGCGGAAGACTACTTCACCGACCCGAAGGTGATCGCGCTTTGCAAGGCGATCGAAGCCAACGATCTCGCCGAGATGGAGCGGCTCGTGACGGAGGGAGCGGACGTCAACGCGCAGGGCAAGGGCAAGATGACACCGCTGCTGTGGGCGTTTCCGGACAATCACCTGCCGCGGTTCAAGTGGCTCCTCGAACACGGGGCTGATCCGAATGTGAAGATCGAGAGCGAGTTCAACACCAGAGGCTTCATGGTTCCCGGCGATGCCGTCACCCATTTCGTGTGCAAGACGGCCTTCCCTGGCTATTTCGAGGCCGTCTTCGATCACGGCGGCGATCCCAACCTCCGCACCAGTCGTTACGATGACGTACCGCTGACGCTTGTCATTACAGAAGGCGGAGGCGGCAACCGCGAGGAGATGATTCGGAAGCTCGTCGCTGCTGGGGCAGACCCAGATATTCATTCGGGACTACGCACGCAAGCCATGAGAGCCGTGTCGTGGGGCGGGCAGTATAGCCTCGCAAGCCTGCTCCTCGACTTGGGGGCGGATCATCGGGTGTACGACCAGAGGGGCCTGCGGCGGCTCATTCACGTAGTCGTTGCCGAAGAGCAGGCGTTTCGAGGAAACGATCTACAGCAGAAGGCCGACTATCAGGCCCTGCTGAAGCGGCTGACCGACCGCGGCGAGTCGATCGAACTCGCCAGGAAAGATATCAAGCGCTGGGATTCCTGGTCCCGGACAACCGGTGAGTTTCAAAGAAAAATGGACGCCGAGATCGCGGAGCGCAAGGCCCGCGAGAAGGCTGCGGCCGAGAAGAAGCCGGAGTGAATCCATACAGAGCGCCGTGCAGCTGCCCGGAGCTCGGACTCAGCGAGGGGCTGCCCGT
>CAZBQH010000142.1:0-6538 GCA_964493915.1 uncultured Nitrospiraceae bacterium | reverse complement strand
CAGTATGAACTCTCGATCGTTCAACGCGGCCACAACGTGCCGGCCGGCACGCCACATCGCGTCGCGGTACCCGAGACGATGTACAAGCTCGATGCGTTTCTTATGGTGCTGCAGGCCGTGCGCGAGGCCCGGTTGGATTCGCGCTTCGAGTCGAGCGCCTTGGTGAGCCTTTACAACGATCTGGGGCCGGCGGACTTGTCGAAAGACATCCTCGCGCATGTTGCCGGGCAAAGCCTGGTCCTGCGGCTGGAGGGTGTGGATTGGTGCGATTGGGGGCATCCACAGCGCGTGACAGAGGCCTTGGCCCGGGTGGGTCAACGACCGATCTTTGAGTCTGAGCGCCTTGGTTCGGCGCAAGCCTCCGCGATAGCGGGAAAAGGAGGAGGCATCTAATATGAACAGGGTCCAACAAGCGAAGCAACGGGCAGAGCTTGAACAGGTTCTGCTCTCCTATGTAGAAATGTGTTATTCGGTGGCATTTGCGCTGACGCGCAATCCACACCGGGCGCAGGACTTGGCAAGGTACGCCCTCACGTGGGTATGGCGCATGCGCGACAACGTCGACAGCAGGCCGACTATCAAACAGGAATTGCTGAAAGCGTTGCGGGAAAGGTTCCTTCTTCACTACCGCCAGTCTCCGTGCAGTCTCAGGAAGGCGGCAACTTCCGGAGATGATGCAGTCGACACGGCGCAAGGCCTAGAACGAGATGTTGAACAGGCTTCGCTCCGCGTTCCAACGGTGACGCAGAGCTTGTAGGACTACCGTTCGTCCCAGCGGGCTACGAAGGGAGGTGAAACCGTCGGGATCAAAGCCTTGTCCTGCCTACAGAAGCGCTTTGTGCTTCATGAGAGCAAAGCCCAGCACACCCGCGCCCAAGACTATGCTTCCCCCGCCAACCCATACGGGAATGTTCACGGTCTTCTTCTCGTTGATACTGAGTTTGATCGGCCCCAGCGTGGCGCCTTGCGACTCCTTGGTGTAGCTGAACTGGCCATACACCAGACCCAGGATCCCAACCACGATCAGTACGGCCGCCACAATCGCATATGCTTTCATCTCTTCTCCTCCCGTTGAGGAATCTCTGAATCCGGGACCCGGGCGGCACGGCAGCATCAAACGGGAAACGCGACCACTCGCCGCGAAACCCGTTCGCCCGGAGACCTTTTCCAGGTGCTTATTCCAGGGTTGCTGTTAGAGCCTTCGGCCCTGGATGACCTGCACCACTATCACGATGACGGCGATGACCAAGAGCACATGGATGAGCCCGCCCATCGTGTACGACGTGACCAAGCCAAGCAGCCACAGGACAATCAGGATGCCTATCAGTGCCCAAAGCATTTTTACTCTCCAAAATTTGCGTCTCAGCATATAAGCCCCAGAATAAACGTGCGAATTCTGGAACCGGACTTAACTGAGCCTTTCCCATGGAGTCGGAGGTCTGTCCGCACTTGCCTCTTCTCCGATTCAGAGCCGCGTTCTCTTGCCCGCGATTCCGTGAACACGAACTCCCGTTCAACTGTCTGAGAGCCGTTCTGGCGGTCTGCCCCTGGCCCTTACGTATAAGCATGGTACCTGTCCGTGATGAAGTCCCGGCAAAGCTACGGTAAGATTACGGTAATCGGGCGGGATGAGACCCTTCGGCCGGCGGCATGCTGCACGGAATGATGATTGACTCGGCGCAACTGTATGGTAATGGCTATCGGCCCCGAGAAGCGTTCGCATTGCGCAAAGGACGGGAGTAATCCGCCCAAGCCTTGCTAAGCCTTTGCCCGGCTTTTCCGTGGGCCTGGCAGAGTATCGGCGACACCGGTAATGGTAAAGCTGCCCCCTCTCTTAGTCATCCCCTTGGAGGCCTCCGTCCTTAGGATGATCACAGGAGCTACAGCCTGGCGTTGAGCAATCGGGGCGCCCATCTGTCATTCCGGCACGTCTTTGAACCGGTAGCCTATTCCGCGGACGGATTCAATAAGAATGGGAATGCCGGGGTCATCCTCGATCTTCTTCCGGATATGGCCGATGTGAACATCAACGGTTTTAGGAGTGCTGCAGGTTACCTGTTTCCAGGCGAGTTCAAGTATGCTGTCGCGGCTGAACACGTGCCCGGGGCGCTGGGCCAGCGTGTACAGTAAGTCGAACTCGATTTCGGTAAGCTCAATAGGCGCGTCATCTTTCCAAAGGCGCCTTTCACCCGGATCCAATCGCAAGCGACGAAAACTCAAGACCTTGTCGCCCGGCGCCTCGTGTCTGGATCTACGCAGAATCGCCTGAATCCGGGCGCTAAGTTCTGGAAGATCAAACGGTTTCGCCACGTAATCGTCCGCCCCTATCGCGAGAGTCATGACCTTCACCGCCGAGATGTTCGAGGAACTCAGCATGAGGACAGGAACAGTGCCCAAATCGCGCAGTTGGCGAAGTATTTCAATCCCGTCTATCGAGCGTGCACTATTCGCCTTAACAGCCGGAAAGTTGATGTCGAGCACCACGAGGTCCAATTCCATGGATCTCGCGGCCGCGAGGGCCGCACGCCCATCCGCCGCGGTGACCACCTCGTAGCCCAGCTTTTCAAGATGGGACTTCACTTCCGCCAGCAGATTGGCATCGTCATCAACTACCAGAATTTTGCCCTCTGAATTCCTTGTCAAGAATTCGCTCTCCTTGTAGTGGTCAACTCCCCGGCAGCCAACTACTCGCCCAGCACAAAATAGAACGTGGCTCCACAATTCTCCGCGCTCTCCGCCCATATGCGGCCATGGTGGCGCTCGATGATGCGCTTGACGAGAGCCAGGCCAACGCCCGATCCCTCGAAATCATGCACCCTATTGAGCCGGTGAAACGCCAAGAAGATGGATTCTGAGTGGCTCATGTCAAAACCCAGGCCGTTGTCGCGGACAAAATAGACGGCCTCCCCGTTGGTCTCCGTGAAACCCACACGTATCTCCGCGCGTTCGCACTGCCGCGTAAACTTCAGGGCGTTCGCCAGCAAATTCAAGAATACCTGCTTCAGAAGTGCGCGATCGGCCCGGCATGGGGGCAATTCGTCGATCAAGACTTCCACGTCGCGGTCCTTCCGGGTGTCCCGTAGTTCCGCAAGCGCCTCGCTCGCCAGTCGCCGCGTGTCGATGCGTCGCTTCTTCATGGGCTCGCGGCCGACTCGCGAAAACGCGAGGAGATCTTCGATGAGCTGGCCCATCTGCCGCGTGCTATCCAGGATCATGTGAGCCTTTTCTATAGCGCTGGCGGGAAGTTGGGCGCCGTCTTCTTCAAGGAGCAGATGCGCGACCTTGTTCGTGAGTCGCAGAGGAGTCCGCAGGTCATGCGACACGGACTGCGTGAACGCGTCAAGCTCCTTGTTGATTTCCTCAAGATCGACTGCGTGCTGCTGGAGTGCATTGTTCAGTTCTTGGATTCTCTGCATCGCTTCCTTCTCCCGTGTGATGTCGCGGAGTTCCAAGAGGACCATCTTGGTCATGTTTTCTCCGATGGGCAGGAGCCGAGCGCTGACTGTCAGGAATTTGCGCGTGCGTGGTGGTATTGTGCATTCGATTTCGACGTCTTCCACACTGCTATCGGAGGTCACGACGGCCTCGAAGATTGCCATCAATCGCGGTCCGCTACCCTTTCCAGTGATAAGCTCCTGGAGGGACTTCCCCTTCAACTGTCTTGGGTCAGCCTTGAATGTCTTGTTAAAGGCAGGGTTTGCCAGTACTGCCCGGAGCGATTCGTCCAGAATAAGGACTGGTGCGCGCAGCGCCGTCAGGATGGATTCAGCAGTCTTCATGGTTCTTGTAAGCGTCCTCCGACTTCGCCCGACATTGCAGTTGCGGCAATCGCTGCATTTCCATACCACTCCGTCCAGAGTACACCGATCAGTGGTCCGTTGCAACAGGCAGGCAGATCCGGCGCAGGGTACGCCGGGGGCTACAGCAAGAGCCAAACATGGTAAGGCTGTTGCATTGGGTTGCGTTGTGAGTGTCCAGGCAGAACCGGAGGGCATCCTGCGGTAAGCTACAAGTCCTCGGAAGAGGGGTAATTCGGAGCTCCGTTGCCTCGCTTCTTCTCGGGTAACTCCGCCACCAGCGCCTCAGTCGTAAGCAGCAACCCCGCCACGCTGGCGGCGTTCTGCAGGGCAGCGCGAGCGACTTTGGTGGGATCGATTATGTCCGCTTTCATGAGGTCTACGTATTGGCCGTTTTCGGCATTGAAGCCGTAACCATCTTTGCTCCTATGATGGTTTGTCTACTCCGCGACAAACCGATTGCTGTGTAAGTGACTTGTATTTAGATACTTTGGTTCGTATGCGGGGCTTGGCCTGAGCGGAGGATAGGGCAACGCAGCGGTGCGACCCGAGCGCCGACTCAGGGGCCAAGACGATGGACGGGGATGCTGTATTGGTTCCCGTTCTTTTTTGCCCATCGGATTGGCATGAATGCGATAAACCGATCCGGGGATTCATGCGGAGATCTCCGTTTCGCGCACGACGCCGTTGGGGAAGTCCTCCCAGATGAGATTCGCCTTGAGCGTGAGGTAGATGATCCCCAGGAATTTCCGAGCCAGCGCGACAATGGCTTTGCCGGCTCCCCGTCGGGCCTTGATGCGCTCGTAATAACGGTCGAGGTAGTCGCTGTACCGCTTGGCGATGAGCGCGCATTGGATGAGGACCGTGCGGCCCAGTTTGCTACCGCGTTTGGTGATCCGGCCGGAGTGTTCCGTTTCATTGGAGTTGGATACGCGCGGCACGATGCCGAAATATGCGGCCAGTTTGCCCTCGTTCTTGAAATCGTTGACGTCCCCAATTACGGACAACAACACGCCGGCCGACACGTCGCCAATCCCCTTGATGCTCTTGAGATTCTCGTGACCCGGCAGCTTGGGCCCCTGGTCGGCAATGGTCTTCTCGAGCCGGGCGATGTTCTCGTTCAAGCGGCGGATCTGGTCTACCAAGACCTCGAACTCCACATCTGCTGTCGTGCCCAAGCGCACCCCCAACACTTCCTTAAGCCCCTTCTCGCTCGCTAGGGATTCTCTGTTGAGATTGATCCCTCGGGCGCTGAGCAGGTTGTTGACCTTGTTCTTATAGGCCGTACGCGATTTCACGAATGTGTCTCGCGTCTGCACTAGACTGGCCATCTCCGCATGGGCCTGGTCTTTCATCCGAACCTCCGGCAACATGTCTTTGCTCAAAAAGAACGCCAACGCGCGTGCGTCGTGGGCGTCTGTCTTCTTCACCGACTTGCGAATGACCTCGAACTGCCGTGGATCGACCACCGTCACCCGCTGGACGCGGGGCGCGACAGCGTCATAAAAAAGCCGCGTATTGCCCGTCACCTCTACCGCGACTTCGTCGGTTGCGCGCAGGCGCGATGCGAACCTGCCAAGCCCTTCCAAGGGCCACGTGCTCACGACCTGTCGGCCGCTTTCCTGCCGCATGCACAGCGTAAAACAATTCCGATGCAGATCCACTCCGATGTACCGGCTCATTTCGCTTACTCCTCTTGGTTGTCTTCCAGTTCCAAGCGGAGTAGACTGGCTTTGCGGCGGCCACCACGCTCCTATCCAAGGTCCCTCGTCGGGCCTTACGGTGGCGCTCCGGTCACAGGACTGACTAAGCTCCTTTACGAGGTCCAAGCCTCAACAAACGGATTCAGCCTGTGACCTGTCTACTCCGAACCTACTCCGAGGTCCGAAGCTTACCGCCTCAAAACGCATTCATACCATCTCCTTTATATTGCGTCTCTCGACAGCCCCCGCTTTTCCCATTCACCCCGCCGGCAAGCCTTCGGCCGACATGTTCGAAGCGTTCGGTCTTCAACACCGAGGCCACAAAGCGGTGCCAAACTCCCTAGATGCACACTCACAAGTGGCCTGTCACTGCAGGAGTACACCTTCAAGAACGCCCAAGTTTCCTGCCCTCTGTCATAAGACCACAATGACTACTTGAAAGCCGACCAAAGAAGACCCACCCCGTCGACCCGGCGGCCGTTAATATACAGGCCTTCCTGGGCAGGGCTGACGTCCGGATTGTCCGGGAAAGACGCCACCATCTCCTGCATGTCTGCCCAGTGTGTCGTGCTTTTCATGGTGTACCTCCAATCTTGAATCCTAACGTATCTTGAGCCTCATCGTAAGTGTACACCCAGCGTTTGATCCTCGCAATGCCCAGATTCGGGTGTCAGGTGCACGTTCTGGGGGATCCGAGTGCACGTTCTGCGACGTTCGCGAGGTCCGGGAACGCGCTCGATGCCGGCCAAACGCGGTGGCCTTGCCCAGCACCCGTCACCGTTGCTAGCCCATTGGGCTCCCCGCACGGAAGAGCTCCCCGGGCATGCGAGCATTTGGTCTTCCTCGTTGCGATCATCCCGACACCGTGGACCCAAAAGGGGGGTGATTTGTGCGCTTGTCTCCCCCCTTTTGTAATCCGCGCCGATAGCCTGATCCGTGGTCAGCCCACCCGCAGGAACGCGCCTTTTACGCCGACTTTGCCGAGCAGTAATGCGTGGGCGAGCTGCTGCACGGTGTACGTGGCATTTTCATGAGCAG
>CAZBQH010000141.1:0-4284 GCA_964493915.1 uncultured Nitrospiraceae bacterium | reverse complement strand
GAGCAGGACGAAGAGCTGTATTTCTTGACGCAGCGTGCCTCCGGTCTCGCGGTTCAAGGCGAGTACAGCATGGCGACCCGCATGTTCCAGTCCGTCGTGGCGCGCAACGAAAAGCGCCGCGATGCCTGGTATGGCTTAGGCTACTGCTACTACAAAATGGGGGATTATCAGCAAAGCGCTCTTGTCTTGCGGCGAGCGGCCCTTCTTGGAAACTCATCCGCTCCTATCCTGCTGCGCAAGATAGCAAGGAAAGCGCCGCACGACGTGGCGCTTGCTGAGCTGGCCTTTCAACAAGACTTCTCCTTTGACGGCAGCGCCTTCGATTTGTGGTTGCGCGCATGGACGGTCCTGCTCGTTTCCCTTGCCACTGCAGGGCTTGCAGCGCCCACTATGACAGTGTGGTTCCTGCGTTGGAAGGCTCGATGCACGATTTACGCAGGAAGGCGGCTGCATTTTACGGGAAAAGCCGCTGATCTCTTTCCGAGGGCCCTCGCCACAACGCTGCTCGTAGTCTGCACTGCAGGACTGGGCCTGCTGGCTGTGCCTTATCTTTTCCAACGTTGGAAATTCCACCACACCCTCTATGAAGGAAAACCGGCCGAGTTCATGGGCGACTTCGCCGAATGGTTTGGCGTACACGTGCTCTACCTGCGCATTATCCCCGTACTCAGCCTGGGACTGCTTCTGCCCTGGGGTCTGAAGCATTACATCATATGGGAATGCCGGAACCTGCGGATTTGGGGGCGCCAACTGCAATTCAACGGTAAAGCAACCGATCTCCTCGGCTGGTCCGCCCTCAACCTGCTTTTTGTTCCATTACATATCCTGTCGTTGGGCTACACCGCCTGCCTGGCCTATGTCATTCTTACGGAATGGCGCGTTGGGAACTTGCGTTTCGTCCCACATGCCCGTCCTGAAAAACAAAGCGTTCGTCAGGAACAGGCCGCTGATGTCAGCCCAGCAAATGGACGGAAACAGACGTCGAACAGCGCCAGCGCCAAGGGAAAAAGGGCAGAAAAGTGCGAAGAGGAAGAGTCATCTCCTCTGATTACGCCCGACCTGCTTTCAAAAATCGATTCCGAGACGGATTCAGACGCCGCTGGGACGAAGCATGAGTCTCCCTTAATCCCGCCCAAGGGAAGCACAAGAGCCGAGTTACAGTCTGAGGAAAACGACAGCGCCCCCCGACACCACACGGAACGCGCCTAACGCTGGATTGACTCCAGGACACGGGCCGTCGCTGTGCCAAGCGGTTCGTTGCCCAGAACCACAATGTCCGCTACCTCCTTCTGGGGCTGCACATAGCGTCTCGCCATAGGCAGCACTGTCTCGCGATACTGACGTATGACGGATTCTCGTGTCCGCCCCCGTTCAGCGACGTCCCGCTCAACTCTTCGCTCGAAGCAGACTGCGTCCGGGGCTTCCACATATATGCTTACGTCCAAGAGCCGCCGTACTTCTTGGTTATGCAGCGCAAGTAACCCTTCCACAAGGACATAATCGCCGGGATGGACCGTTTGTGTGTCAACTGCACGCGTATGCAGGGCAAAGTTGTACACGGGGCATGAAATGGCCCGGGCAGCGGTGAGCGCCCGCAAATGCGCAACGAGCAGCGGCCATTCGATGGCTTCGGGTGCGTCGAAATTAGCCGCAGCCCTTTGCTCCGGAGAAAAATCTGAGAGGTCGCGATAGTAGGAATCAAGAGCTAGAATGCTGACTTCCCCCGGAAGCATGTCCGCCAACTTCCGCGCAAGCGTACTCTTTCCTGCGCCAGACGGACCGGCGATGCCGATGAGACAGGGTCTCTTTACCATCATCTGCTCTGCCCTACCGTCTCTTTAACAAGTGCTTCAAGCCGCGCAGCATACCCATCGAGCGCGAAACGTTCCTCAACAGTCGCCCGGGCCCCAAGCGCAATACGCCGGGCGAGCTCCGGGTCATTCACCAAACGGGAGATCCGATTAGCGAGTTGTCGCGCCGACCCCCTATCGATGATCAGACCGTTCCTCATGTCTTCCAACACCTCGAGACGGCTTCCGAAAGGCGTGCTGATGACAAGCGTGCCTGAGGCCATCGCCTCGATAAGGATTTGGTTAAAGGGCTCCGCACGCGTCGACGGAAAGGCGAGCACATCATGATCGCGATAGACGGACGCCCTGTCCTTTCCGAGCGTCGGCTCGAAGGCGACAGCCGGCCCCGTCTTTGCCTGCCGTTCGAGCTTCTTTCTGTACGTCGGGTCGCCCTCGCCTGCAATGGTTACCGTCACCTTGTCGTTGCCGCGAGCCTCGGCGATGAGACCTGCCGCTGCCAAGACAATGTGAACGCCGTTCGAAGGGTCGAGTGGGCCGACATAAAGAAGACGGACTGGCTCTTGGATCAAACCCGGACTGTCCTTCAGAGGGAAACGACCCAATGGAATGCCCGGATACATGACCGTTGCCTCGTCGATATCGAGCTTCTTATCCTTCAGGTCGCGCCGGAGAGCGTGGCTGTCGCAGACGGTATGTTCAAGGCGAAGGGCGCCGTGAAACACATTCCGCCTTATGGTGCGGTCTGCGAGGAAGCGAAAGGCCTGAAACGGATTCAGGCCAGACGAAGCAGGTTTGCGCTGCGCCAGCGCATCGTCAGAAAGAATAAACACAACTGTGCCGCAGCGCCGTTCCGCGACACGGCCCACAGCAAGAGACAACCCGGCGCCACAGAACACGATGGCGGCCTCGGGTCTGAGGTCGTCCAGTGCATTCCTCATGAGCACCGTATTGCGCGCCCCGATTGCCCTCCTCTCACGATGCCTGAGTTCTGTAGATTCCTTTTCAAGAACGCCCATGAAGCGCACGCCGCGAGGGACTTCCTCGAGCTCTTCGCCTACCGACAACAATCCGGCCGTATGCCCACGCTCCGCAAAGGCCTCGGCCAGCAAGAGACACCGCTCGTCGTCGGGCCGGCCCAGCATCTGCACCCTCGGCCGTCCCACAAACAATATCCGCATTCAGAGATCTCCGTAAATTACCGTGAGGCCATTCCACTTCAACCGGTATTATAGCTTCGGTTGGACTGGACCTCGCAAGGATAGGACCTGAATGCACATGGGGCGCACATCCGTTTGGATGTGCGCCCCATGAATGCGAAAAGCAGCGCAGAAATTACTTAAAGAAAGGTACAACCAGTGAACTCAGACCCGGCCCCGGCTCCGTAGGATCGGCGCCTTGGTTGATCTCGTCCAGGTCGTTCACTCCATCGCCATCGGTATCCGCGTTATTCGGGTCGGTCACGTAGCCCAACGTCCCGTTGGTCTCGTCGTAGTCTGAGATGCCATCCCCGTCGCTATCAGTGATGTCATCTGCCACGACCAGCGTCGCGGGATTGTTTTCGCCTGCCAAATCACATCCAACAGGGTCGCACAATGTGAGTGTAAACACTGTCTCGCCGCCCGACTTGCTCGGATCAGAGACAGGTACGTCGACCGCAAGCGACGTGTCGTCGGGGCCGAACACAAGGGTCTCGCTCACCACGGCGTCGCTCATGCCTGGCTCTGCTTCCCAAGGGGTAACCATGAACTGCACAGAAACTGATTCTCCTGCCGGTTCCGAAAGGCTTACAATGACTGTCGTAAACCCAGCGCTCTCGTTGGCGTGGTAATCCTTCTTGTTGAAGTCAACTTTCGGACGCCGGGGCGGATCCTTCTTGTCCGTCGGGTCGGTGCCCCCATTGATCTCGTCCAAGTCCTCGAGCCCGTCGCCGTCTGTGTCCGCATCGTTCGGGTCCGTCACATAGCCCAACGTCCCGTTGGTCTCGTCATAGTCCGAAATGCCGTCCCCGTCGGTGTCCACGTCATTGTCAACGATGGTCAAAGTCGCTTGGCTGTTCTCTACCGCTAGTTCACAGTCCTGGGGATTGCTCAAGGCCAACGCAACCGTTTCATCATCCTCGATCACACCATCCTCCAAGATGGATACTTCAAACGACTGCGCTGTGTCCATCGATCCAAAAGTGAGGGTCCCGCTTGCCGCCACGAAGTCAGAGCCGGCCGCCGCACTGCTGCTTGACACGTTGTAATCTATCTGAGCGCTGTGCCCCTCCCCTGGCGCCATGTTAAGTGTCACCGTAACAGTCGCCGATGACTCGCCTTCGCCCACGATATAGGACCCTGCACTGAAAGCGACCTCAGGAACTGGCGGCACGGGGTCGTTCGGATCGGTCGGGTCGGTGCCCCCGTTGATCTCGTCGAGGTCCTCGACCCCGTCGCCGTCCGTATCCGCATCGTTCGGGTCGGTCACATACCCC
>CAZBQH010000140.1:0-15447 GCA_964493915.1 uncultured Nitrospiraceae bacterium | reverse complement strand
CGGGCTGGAGTTCCCGGCGGCGATCCGCAGGGGCCTTGCTGTTGGCCCCGAAACGCTCCCGCAACTGCTCGACGATCGCCTCTTGCGCCAGCAGATCTTCGTCCACCTCCAGGTTTGCGATCTGGCTGTCGAGAGCAGCGAGCGTTTGCTCAGTCTGGGCAATTGCCCGCTCCGCCTGGAGCTTATCGTGACCGAGGTTGATGCGTTTCTCGCTAAAGCCCTCGGGCAAAACCGTCGCATCTGCAACGGCTTTCCGTTTCTCGATCGTCTCACTGCGCCGGGCAAAGAGGGGCAGAGCCCTGTGGATGCGCTCGAGCCGCTCCCGTCCAGTTTCCAGAGCCCGCTGCCGCTTAGCCGCCGCGTCCCGCCGGGCAACTGCCTCGGCCAGGACCTTGTCGAGCTCATACCACTTGTCCGGTGAGAGAAGGACCTCCTTCGCCGCCCTTCTACAGGCATCCAATTCAGAAAGATTCACGTTGATGGAGGGCTTCGAGCCCCCCGGTTTGAAGAGCTCGTCGAGTCTCGCGGCAATCTCCGCCTTAAGCTCTTGCAGGCTGAGGATGCCTGTTGCCGCCGCAAACAAAGCCGCCCCCAACGCGCCGCCGCCCGACACTATTGACCGCCCGCCGTCGACGAGTTGCTGGTGACTCAGCCCGAAGTAGTCCGTGAACGCGCCCTCGTCAAGCCCTCCCAAGAGGTCCGCAATCAAGGTTTCGTCAACAACCTCTCCGCTGTCCGCGTCGCGCAGCGTGTTCTTGTTGCCCTTGCGCCGCACGAGATGATGAATCCTCTGACCATCGCGCAATGTCAGCCCGATACGCAACTCGTTCTTTGGATGAATGAAATCGTCCGTGGACCGGGCGGGAATACCGTACAAGGCGTGGCGAATCGCGCGGAGCGCCGCACTCTTGCCTGCTTCGTTGGCGCCAAAGACCATGTGGAACCCCTCGCGGCCCTCTGCAAGGTCTAACACTTGGTCTGTAAAAGGGCCAAAGGCGATGAGGTCAAGTCTATCGATGCGCACTCGCCTTACTCCTTCTCCCTCAACCGCTCGATCAAGAGCGCCTCCGCCGTCCGCAGCAGTCCACGCATCCCCTCGGGCGCCGTGAGAAACAGAGCCTCCGGATCCTCCTCGATGTCCTTAGGCAGCTTGTGAAGGAGCGGTCTCAGCGTCTGTTCGAGCTCATGAAGCGATGCGCCTCCCGCCGTAAGCTCGTCCACAATGCTGCGCATCTGCTCGATAGGGCCCTCGAGCATCGCTGAGGCCACCTTCAGCGCACGCGGCCGCGTTTCGGTCTTCACCTTTTCGATCCACACGGCCCCCTTCCCCTCCATGTTTGCCATGGCGCGCAGTTCGTTCAGAAACTGCGCCGGTTGAGACGTCAGGCGCTCATGGACACGGCTTTGGCCTTTGAAGACCACCCGCACGGCAAGCATCCGCCCGTCGAGCGGCTCGATGGCTGCGCGGAGCTCATTTTGAAAGGCGTCAAGACACTCGTCGAGCGTCTGCGCTTCGGACACATCCACCGCCAGCTGCGCCCAGCGCACAACATCGAGCGCATGAAAACGGACCGAAACGCTGCGACTGTGCTCCGCTTCAACAAGCAGGCATCCTTTCTCGCCTTCTTCCCGAACATGGCGGCCCTGAACATTGCCGGGGAACCAGATGGCCGGGCCTGATTCCTTCACGCATTCGCGCGTGTGGACATGCCCGAGCGCCCAGTAGTCGTAGCCCAGACGCATAAGACCCTCAACCGTACAAGGCGCGTAGTTTTCATGGCCCTCCCGTCCTGTAAGACTCGTGTGAAGCACGCCGATATTAAACGCACCGGGCATAGCAGCCGGATACCCCGCTGACAGATCTTCCTTGACCGCTTTCGTACGAAAGCCTTGGCCGTGAATTGCAATTCCAAGTTCCTTCAGCTCGAAAGTCTCTGGGCGTTTCGTATCGAAAAGGTGCACATTCTCAGGCAATCGGAGACGTTTTGTAACGACGCTCTGCGCGTCATGATTGCCTGCCGCCATATAGACCGGAACGCCCGATCGCGCGAGCTCCGCCATCTGCTGCAAGAAAAACAGGCCCGTGTTGTAGTCGCGCCAGTCGCCGTCGTAGAGATCGCCTGCAATAACCACAAAATCCACCCGTTCGTCGACTGCCAGCGCGACCAGGTTCCGCAGGGCCCGGCGCGTGGCCTCGCGAATCTCATTGGCAGGCGCGCCTTCATAGCGCTCGAGTCCTTTGAGAGGGCTGTCTAAATGGATGTCGGCGGCGTGAATAAACCGGGCCATGTCGATTGCTCCAAGGAATTGCACTGCCAACGATTTTGCACCATAACACGCCCCGCCAGGCGGCCGCCACTCGCCTACGTCTGCGCGCCTGTCACGTCTCACGGGCTCCACCAGGAAACACTTCGTAGGGGAGCAGACGCCGTGTTACACGTGATTCCCCAGATCGCGCCAATCATCCTTTCGGAACTCCCTCGCAGGGCATTCACGGAGAAAGGCGCGGAATACCCTTCAGATGATTCATGTTGTAAGACTGGATGGGATGAAATAAGGAGAAGGCAATGCTCTATTTCAGAAGCAGTCAGCTCATTCCAGGCAAAGGCGAGGCGATCACGTATTACCAGTGTAAAGATGCAAACACTATCGTACGCTCCGTTAGGCTCATCCCGGCCACAGGTGAAATCCAGCGGATCGAAAAACCCGACACTAATAACCTCTACAATTCCGGCGTCCTTATAGACGCCAAAAAAGAGGAGTTCGAGAAATACTGGCCGCCCTCAGAACAAGCAGACAGCCAAAGCGCTGTACAAGAGGCAGAAGAAGGCCGGGGCGAAAAGGAGACCCATTTTGACCTGAACATGACCATCGCCGAAGCGATGGCTGTTCACCCTCGCGTCGGCGACGTATTCGCGGCGTTCCACCTGGGCGGATGCGCACACTGCATGATCAGCGAGTTCGAAACGATTGGGCAGGCCTGCGCCGGTTACGGGATAGATGCCGACCTGATGCTCGAAGTCCTCGAAACGCTCATGCAACGGGAAAAGGCATCGGGCGCAACCAGCACATAGCCCGGCGAAGCGCTGAACTCAACACGCGAACCGCAAGGTGCCAAACCGGCCGGGTTGATGGAAATCCAGGATTTCGCCGATGGGCGCCCAAGACGCCCAATGGGGGTGTGAAGTGTCCTCAGCGCACTTATAGAAATTGCCGCGCCATTCGCTGCCGGCAAATGGCCCGAGAGGACCGGCATAGGTCTCCAATAAGGCGCGGGGAATTGCGTATTCCACGGTCCAGTCAATGGGACCCGTAATTTCCGGCTCCACGACGGCAGGCAGAGAATGGTAGATGTGGACCTGAGAGGCCTGTTCCCATGGCACGTCTTCATATGCTGCAAACCCGTCTGCAGTCCGCTCCGGATCGACGATATGCTTCAGGACCAGTGCACCACCGCAGTTTACCTCGAAATTGAGGTACCCTTTATCGGGCCGCGGCTCAACAAAAAACTCGACGCAACCGTCTTTGTGAACAGCCTCTTGGTACCGGGTCCGCGTACATCGCACAAAACGGTCCCTTACCCGGAAAATGACGTAAAGGGCCTCTTCATCGTAGAGGGTCCGAACCTTGGTCTCCGGCCGGTGCCGGCTTGGCCCGTAGAAATGCTCCACATGAAGGGTATCCGCCTGGGCCCAGACCGGACTTTCCCACGCCCCATCGAGGGAAGGCGGGGTGCTCGTACGCCGTATCACACAGACATGTGGTGTTTCGGACGACATACACAGGTTGGCGCCGCATGGGCGCTGAGTTCATTCGGAGAATGCGACCGTCTGCGCGGGTGAACAGCCCGCTACCAGCCGTGCCGTATCTCTTGCGATGACAAGCTCCTCATTGGTGGGTATGACAAAGACCTTCACTGCTGATTCATCGGTCGTGATAACGGTTTCATTGGCGCTATTGCGTGCGTCGTCCAGATTGACGCCTAAGAATCCGGCATTCTCGAGAATGCGTTTGCGCGTGCGGGCGCCGTTCTCGCCGATGCCAGCGGTGAACACAATCGCATCGACCCCGCCCATAACCATGGCGTAGCTGCCGATAAAACGGGCGACATGATAAGCAAACATGTCGAGAGCCAACTGACAGTTCTTGTCGCCCTCGGCGGCGCACATTTCGATGTCGCGCATGTCTCTCCGGCCGCACACGCCGACCAGACCGCTCTTCTTATTCAGGGCGGTGTCGACCTCGTCGACGGTCATCCCGAGTTCTTTGATCATAAAGAGGGGGAGATAAGGATCCAGATCGCCCGGGCGGGTCCCCATCATGACCCCGCCCAACGGCGTCATCCCCATGCTCGTGTCGATGCATTTCCCGCCCTTAACTGCCGAAATGCTCGACCCATTGCCCAAGTGACAGGTGATGATTCGCGTTTTCTCCGCCGGCATATCAAGCATCTCGATAGCCTTCTCGGACACATAGAGATGAGAAGTGCCGTGAAAACCGTACTTGCGTACCCCTTGTTCCACATAGAGCTTCCTCGAAAGAGGAAAGTTGTAAGCACGGGGCGGAATGCTCGAGTGGAAAGCCGTGTCAAAAACCGCTACCTGTGGAACGCCTTTGAATAACTCGGTCGATGCTTTGATTCCTTCCAAGGCCGGCGGATTGTGAAGCGGTGCGAGCCGCGCGCAGCTCTCGATCTCGTGCACCACCTCGTCATCTATGATAATCGATCCCGTGAATTTCTCGCCGCCGTGAACCACCCGGTGTCCGATTCCGGCAATTTCAGACAGATCCCGCACAATGCCGCAATGCGGGCTCTTGAGCAACTCGCACATCATGTTGATCGCCGCAGCATGATTGGGTATGTCCAGCTTACCGGGTTCGCCGAAGAAGCTGGCAGCGCAATCAGGCGGCCGTTCCAGGCAGCACTCGCATTTGATGTCGGCCCCGCTCATGCCGATGCGCTCAATGAGTCCATGGGCCAAATCTTCCGCATGTTCCCCGTTGCAGTCAAAAATGCGGTACTTTACCGACGACGAGCCCGTGTTCAGTACGAGAACTTTCATCTAGCAGGCATCTCCTGGCTGTTCCCACAAGGGAACCGCTGTTGTCTCCCAATCACTTGCTCATAATCTGGCTTTGGACAACCGTGATGGCCGCCACCCCAACAATGTCGTCTACAGAACAGCCGCGCGAAAGATCGTTCACAGGCATGCGCATCCCCTGCAGCAAAGGACCGTATGCCGCCGCGCCTGCCAGTCGCTCGGTAAGTTTATAGCTGATATTGCCCGCGCCGAGATCAGGGAAAACCAAGACCCTGGCTTTCCCTGCCACGGGGCTGCCCGGGGCTTTCCTCACACCGACGCTCTCGACTAAAGCGGCATCCGCCTGAAGCTCTCCGTCGATCTTCACCGGTGAATCAGGCCCGAAACGCTCCGCGGCCTTCTCCTGGGCCATCCGGGTGGCCTCACGCACCTTCCGCACTTTCGGACTATCCGCGGACCCTTTCGTGCTGTACGACAACATAGCAACCAAAGGTTCAATCCCAAAACCCATCGCGGTCTCAGCAGACGCCACGGCTATCTCCGCCAACTGCTCAGCCGTTGGCTCTTCAACAAGGCCGCAATCCGTGTAAAAGTAGACCGTGTCTGGAAATACCATCAGGAAATAGCTCGACACAAGCTTGAAACCGGAAGCGGTTCGCAGAATCTGGAGGGCAGGACGCAACGTGGCAGCCGTCGAATGAATTGCGCCCGCTACCAGTCCGTCCGCCTTCCCTTCATGCAGCAACATGATCCCATGCGGTATTGGCTCGCGCATGGTAGCGGCGGCTTCCTGCTCCGTCACGCCTTTGGCCTTGCGCATCTGGTAATAGGCCTCCGCGAATGCGTCAAGCCACTCAGCAGTCTCCGGGTCGACGATATGGAAGTCGCCTCTGATGCCGAGCTGGTGCAACCCTTGCCTTACGCGCGTCTCGTTGCCGACCAGTATAATTTCGGCAATGCCTTTATCCCTGATCTGCTCCGCTGCGCGCAACGTGCGCTCATCCTCAGGTTCCGGGAGCACTATCGTTTTCGCGGTCTGGCAAGCCCTCTCAATAATGGTGTCGATGAACGCCATGCATCACCTTTCTTTGCGCTTTGCTACTCACCCTTGAAGCATTGACCGCCGGCAACCTCATCGCGCACGGGCCAGGTCATGAAGACCGGACCGTAAGACCGGAACCTGCATACGCTCGACGTTGTGTTGTCCCGCCGAACCACAAAGAACAGCATTCCCTCTGAACAACGCTGCAATGCCAAGCAACACGGCATCCCTTCCTGTGTTGCGAGACAACATGCTCGATGGGCCCTCCCGTCCGCAAAAAGGCAAAAGTAACGCAGTTCAATAGATTCTATGCGGTCGGGCGCCAAATATTCAAGGCCTTCATCCGCTGATAGAGCGTATTGCGCGCAATCTTCAGCAGCCTCGCAGATTTCGCAATGTTCCAGTCTGTTTGGCGAAGCACCCCAAGAAGGCGCTCCCGCTCGTTCCCAGCTAGGAGAACGGAATTGTCAGCAGGGCGAAAAGCTTCGCGCCCGCCCTCCGCTCTGGCCTTCTGAACCTCGGGCGGAAGATGATGCGGCAACAGAACCGAGTCATGGCATACGATGAATGCCCGCTCAATACAGTTCTCCAGTTCCCGCACATTGCCCGGCCACGGGTAACGCATGAACAACTCCATCGTCTCCGGTGCAAGACCCGTAATCTCCTTCTTTAGCAATAGGTTGAACCGCCGACGGAAACTGTCGACCAGTAGGGGGATGTCTTCGCGCCGCTCGCGGAGAGGCGGAATCACAATCCGCACCACGTTTAACCGGTAATACAAGTCCTGGCGGAACTCCCCTTTCCGGATTTTCTCCTCGAGGACTTGGTTCGTAGAGGCAATAACGCGAACGTCGCTGCGAATAGGAGATGAATCCCCCACGCGCTCGAACTCGCGCTCCTGAAGAACACGGAGAAGCCGGAGCTGAAGACGCGGAGAAATGTCGCCCACTTCATCCAGGAGTATCGTGCCGCCGTCGGCCGCTTCAAACCGCCCTATCCGATCGCGCACGGCACCTGTAAACGCCCCCTTCACGTGTCCGAAAAGCTCGCTCTCGAGCAGTTCTTCGGAAAGGGCTGCGCAATTGACTGGAAGAAAAGGACCCTTTGCCCGGTGGCTTCCGTAGTGCAGGGCGGCCGCCACCAGTTCCTTGCCCGTACCGCTTTCGCCGCAAATCAGGGCGGTGGAATCGGTTTCGGAAAGATCCTTGATCAGACGGAAGATCTCCTGCATCCGGACGCTCTTGCCTATAATATTCCTGTACTGCTGGCTCTCCTCGACCTGCTTCTCGAGGCGTGTGAGCCGCGTCACATCCCGGATGACGAGAATGCCCCCCTCAAAGGTCCCGCCCTCGCTTACAAGAGGCGTCGTGCTCACCGTCAAGACCCTGGTCTCGCCGTCGGGAAGCACAACTTCTGCCCGCGTGTCCATGATAGGGCGTTTTGTATCGAGGGTCCGGGCAAGGGCGGCGCGGGCCGCCTCGAGCCGGCCCGGCAACACTTCTGGAAACGGAGTCCCCGGCAAGTCCACCGTGGCTATCCCGAGGATGTCTCCGGCTGCGCTGTTAACCTGACGCACGCGCATCGCCGCGTCAACTGTGATGATGCCCTCATTCACGCTATGGAAGATAGCCTCGAGATCGCGGCGGTACGCATCCATCTGCTTTGCGTACAGGTCCCGCTCGTCGGCAAGCCGCTTGCGTTCGACGGCATACCGGACGGCCCGGTTAAGATCCGCTCGCGTCACGGGCTTGGACAAGTACTCGAAGGCGCCGAGCCGCACCGCTTGGGAAGCCGTCTCGACGTTTGGCTCGCCAGTGATCATGATCACCGGCGCCTTAAGGTCCAGGTCGCGCACCTTCCGAAGAAGGTCTACGCCTGTCTTACCGGCCAGCAGGATGTCGGTGACGATGGCGTCGAAGTCGTGTTGCGCGAAGCTTGCCACGGCCTCATCGTAATTGTCGGCAACAACCACGTCGTAACCTTCCCCTGCAAGGAACTCGCTAAACGTGAGGCGCAGCACCTCCTCGTCTTCGATTACGAGCACGGTGTGCATCAGGAGTCTTGGGTGTTGCTTTCTGTCCAGAGCGGCTCGAGGGGCAAATCCACATGGAAACGGGTATGGCGCCCCCGCTCGCTCTCGACCCGGATCCGTCCCCCATGATCTTTGACGATACGTTTTGACACGGACAGCCCCAACCCGGTGCCCTTCCCGCTCCCCTTGGTGGTGAAGAACGGGTCAAACAACCGGGGCAAGTGGGCAGGTTCTATGCCGCAACCATTGTCCTCCACAGTCAACCGCAGATAGCCCGTCCCGAGCTCCGAAATCCGGCGTGCCGCGATCACGAGCGCTTTGTCCTCATTACAGCCTGCGTAACGCTCGTCGAGGGCATGTACCGAATTGATGATCAGGTTCATAACAACCTGCTGGATCTGTTCGCTGCGACAGGATATCTGCGGCAAATCCTCGGGCACCTCGACGCGAAGGTCTATGCACGAACCCGCAATCTTCTTGCGCGTCAGCGCCAGCGCCGCACGGACGATGTCGCATAGACGCGCCGGACTGTGATGATCAGTGCCCTGCCGTGCAAAACTCAGCAAACCGCGCACCATCTCCGCGATGCGCTCCGCCTCGGAATTGATTAGCTCAACCAACTTGCGGTTCTTGCTGTCCAATTCCAGTTGCTGAGCAAGGATCTCCGCGCAGTTCATAATGCCGTTCACGGGGTTGTTGATCTCGTGGCTGACCCCTGCTGCAAGCTCCCCTATAGACGCCAGCTTCGAGGCCTGGATCACCTGCGCCTCAGCTTCCCGTCGGGCCACTGTGTCGCCCAGGATATCTGCAACAGTCTCGAAAAGACGCCGCTCTTCTTCCAGGCGAGGCTCGTCTTCCGCATGCAACGCACCTCCGAGCCTATGCGCTTCCAACCAGCCCCGCGTCTTTCCAGCAACAGTTATATCAACCGATAGGATCGACTGACCTTCCCGAGAGTCGTCAGAAGGAAACAACTCGCCGTCAAAAGCCATCCTCGCCCTGGTTGACTCAGGATTGCCCAAAGCACGCCCGACGCATCGGACGATTTCCGAAAAGAGGTCCGAAAGGCCCTCCTGGGAACGCGCCGTCTTACTCACCTCAGAAAGACAGGCAAGCTCGCGGTTACGCCAATCCAGACCTGCAAGGGCACGCTGCAACGCGTCCCCTCGCTCTTTCCGTCCAGGGTCCTTGCGAGCAGGGAGAGGCGAGATGTGCACCTCATGGCCGGAAACAGCGCTCGTTTCAAAGGATCCCTCCGACGGGCCCGGGTGGACAACAACCATGACGCCGGGCGTCATGCCGGACTCGTCCCTGAGCGGGCAAATGTCAACCTTCACATCTCTTGTTTCTCCCCATGCAGCTACATGGCGTTCATCACGCCTGCGAACGGGCTCGCCGTTGAGCGCATCATGCACCGCGACACGATGAGAAAGGTAAACCTCCTTCGGCATGATCCGCGAAACAGGCTGACCAAGAATCTCACCGGCGCCGATACCGTAAAACTGCTCAGCAACCGCGTTCCAGGCGAATACCAGCCCCTCATGGGACTCACACAGGAACGGCTGCAACCGGGCATCGGTGGGCGGGCTTGGCCGGCTCGCGTCCTCCGCAAGAATCTGCGTAGCCGCTTCAGTACGGTCAGACATCGCAATATCCCTCTGCATCGCGCGGTGTCAGGACAAACATATGCCACAGCATCCGCATACTCCTCCACGCCGCATGCCTGCGTTCTGTCCTGCGTTGCCGTGAAGCAAACCGTATCATGCCGATCTGCACCACCCCGCACAGAATCACCTTTTACAGGTGTTTGTCAGACATGAATAACAATTAGTCACACGAGAACAGCCATACGCTCCTATGCCCCTCATTCTACTCCACGCCCCCCCAAACGTCAACCACTTAGGGCCTCCAAAACATTTTTTCTGGTTTCTCATACCGGAAGAACCATGCAAATCACCTCGACCCCATGCCTGGAATCGTCGCACTCCTCTACTTCATACTGTCCACCAGTTAGCAACAGGTTCAGGCAACTTGCAGTGAGAAGCTACCTGGTTGGACTTCTAGCAGGCGCGGTCCTATTGGCCTTTCTGGCTCTCTTGAAGCCCCCTGCTTCAGAGTCGCCGGAGGAGCGCCGTGCCATCGCAAGCGGACGCACCGTCATCACCTATTGGGATCGCCACAGCGGTCACGAGCACGAGGCGCGCTGTGTGCTGATCGACGAATTCAACCGGCGCCAGGACGACGTGTTCGTCCGCGCCCTGCCCATCGGTTACAACATCGAGAAGCTCCTGACCGCTATCGCCGGAGGTTCCCCTCCCGACCTGTGCAGTCTGGAAAGCACGGTCTTGATTACCTTGGCGCCCCAGGGATGTTTCAGGTGTCTGGACGATTTCATGGCTCAATCCCCACACCTGAAGAAGGAGAGGTTTTTTCCTCATACGTGGGAAGCCATATCCTACAAGGAACGCGCCTACGGCATCCCCACCACCACAGATGTGTTTTGCTTGCTATGGAATAAGGACGCGTTCCGCCGGGCAGGGCTCGACCCTGAACGCCCCCCTCGCACCCTTGCCGAGCTCGAGGACTTCGCAGCCCGCCTCACCGTGCGGGGCAACGCGGGCATCGAGCAACTGGGCTTTTTGCCTTGGCTTCCATGGGACCTGACGCACATGTGGGGCGGCCTCTTTGGGGGTCGTTGGTTCGATAACGTCGCCGGTTTGGCTGTCTGCGGCAACGATCAACGGATTATCGCGTCATTTGCCTGGCAACGCAGCTTCACCATCGACCCCAACGCAAGAACGCAGAAGGCGTTTGCGATGGATCCCGCGAAGATCGCCGCATTCCGTTCGGGTTTCGGCGCATACATGAGCGCGAGCAATCCCTTTTACACCGGGAAAGTGGCCATGATCGCCGAGGGGGAATGGCAGACAACCTTTATACCCAAGTATGCGCCCGAGCTTGATTGGGGCGTCGCCGCATTGCCGCAGCCCCAAGGGGCCGAACCGCGCTGCTACTCGCCCAGTTGCGTGTTAGACGCCATCCCTGCGGGGTCGCCGCATCCTGATGCGGCCCGGGCTTTCCTGCAATGGTTTTACAGCCCTCGCGGCAGCGGGCGCCCCTCGCCCGCAACGGATTACTGCGCAATGATCAGCAACATTCCGTGCCAGCCCGAGGACGCACAGGACCCCCGTTTCATGGGCGACCCGAAGTTTCGCGTGTTTGTCGAACAACTCCTGACAAAGCCCGTTGTCACCTATCCTGTGACGCCTGCAGCGCAATTCATGCTGGACCAAATCGAGCGCCAAAGGGAATACGTCGTTTTCCGGGAGACGGCCCCGGGGGAAGCCGCAGAACAGCTGCAAAACGACACGAACCGGGAGATCATGCGCATACGATCGTTGCTCGACAGGGCGCGGCAATGACCCGTATGGAAAAACGGCAACTCCGCAATGGCCTGCTCTTCGCCTCGCCTTTTCTGGCGGGTTTTGCGATCTTCTGGGTGTATCCGCTCGCAATGAGCTTTTACTACAGCCTGTGTCAGTACAACGTAATCAGCCGGCCGGTGTGGATCGGACTCGAGAACTTCCGGACCCTGTTCACAAGCGACGCCCTGTTCTGGAAAGCCCTCTGCAACACGCTCTACTTTACCGTATTCAGCGTGCCCCTCGCCCTCGTCCTCAGCATTGTCCTGGCCATGCTCCTGAACCAAAAGATACGCGGAATGTCCGTCTTCCGAACGGTCTTCTTCTTGCCGGCAATCGTGCCGGTGGTGGCGTCGGCGGTGCTCTGGCTGTGGGTGCTGAACCCTGAGAGCGGTCTGATCAACGCCGCGCTTCGGCAGCTTTTCGATATCGAAGGTCCGGGATGGATCGCGGACGAACGCTGGTCCAAACCGTCGCTGATCCTGATGAGTCTGTGGGGAGTAGGGGGCGCAGTGGTCATTTTCCTCGCCGGTTTGGCCGAGGTCCCGGCAGTGCTCTATGAGGTGGCCGAGCTTGACGGTGCAGGAGCGTGGCGCAAGTTCCGTCACGTGACGCTGCCCATGCTGACGCCTACGATCCTCTTCAACCTCGTCATGGGTCTTATCGCAGCCTTTCAGTATTTCACGCAGGTTTACGTCATGACGGGCGGCCGCGGCGGTCCGCTGGACAGCACGATGTTCTATGCCCTGTATCTCTACCGCAACGCATTCAACTATCTGCGCATGGGCTATGCCTCGGCGATGGCGTGGATGCTCTTCATCTTGATTCTGATCGCCACGCTGGCCGTACTGCGTTCGTCAAAGCACTGGGTCTACTACCATGGGGAATAGCGGTTTTTCGAGATGGCTGGGGCTGGCAAGTCTCATAAGCGCTGCGGTTGTGTTTCTGGCACCGTTTGTATGGATGGTCTCAACGTCGCTGAAGCATGAATCGGGCATTTTCCCAAAGCCCGGCGAGCCGCCCCGATGGATCCCTACTACCCAACGCCTGGACGCTAAGGGACGGCCCCTGGTTCATTATCAAGGCGCAACAGCGGTGGATCTCGGAAGGGACCAAAACGGGCGTCACGTCCTGGACGTCGGCGGGCAGACAATCGAGGTATGGCCCGAGGATTTTCGGCCGTTGCAGCAGATCGGCTTCCATTGGGAAAACTACCAAGAAGCGTTCGAGAAAATGAGCTTCTTCCGCAACTTGCGCAATACGCTGTTTGTATGCTTTGCAGTCGTGTTCGGAACGCTGCTCTCTTGTTCTCTTGTAGCTTACAGCTTTGCGCGGATCCGGTGGCCGGGGCGTAACATCGTGTTCGTTGCGGTCCTGGCGACGATGATGCTCCCCTACCAGGTCACTCTGATTCCTTTATTTGCGGTGTACCGTAGCTTGGGATGGGTAGGCAGCTTCAAACCGCTGATTGTGCCGGCCCTTTTCGGCACGCCGTTCTACATTTTCCTCTTACGGCAGTTCTTCCTGGGCATTCCCCAAGACCTGAGTGCGGCTGCACGCATCGACGGATGCACCGAGTTCGGCATCTACGCGCGCATCATCTTGCCCCTTTCTAAACCGGCCCTCGCAACCGCCGGGCTGTTCACGTTTCTGTTCGAATGGGGCGATTTCCTCAATCCTCTGATATACCTCCAGGACGACCGCCAGTACACGCTGGCGATCGCATTGCAGCAATTCCAGAGCCAACACGAGAGCGCCTGGGGCCCGCTGATGGCCATGTCGACGGTTATCACCTTGCCGATTGTCGCGCTTTTCTTCCTCACCCAACGGACATTCATTCAGGGGATAGCCCTAACCGGACTCAAAGGCTAGACGCCGCAGGGAACGGCATCTGGCAAAAGGGAAACGCGACTGCCTATAATGGCGGCCTTCGCTGAGGGGGCAGAAGCAACAGATCAGGAATAAGAAAAGTGGCGAAAAAAGCCGTGCAGTTCGGCGCGGGCAACATCGGCCGCGGGTTTCTCGGACAGCTCTATTTCGAGACAGGGTACCACACCACCTTTGTTGACGTTGTGGACGAAGTCGTTAGAGAGATCAATACACGACACGGCTATCCCGTACGCATCGTCGACAATGAGAATACCACTACCCTTCATATCAGCGGCGTCTCTGCAGTGCATGCCCGCGACCAAGAAGCCGTGGCGAAGGCGTTAGCGGAAGCGGACCTCGGGTCAACCGCCGTCGGAGTAGCCGCGCTGCCCAAGGTCGCGCCGCTCATCGCAGGGGGGATCGCCACGAGATTCGAGAGAAAAGGCGCGGCGCCGCTGAACCTCATCGTCTGCGAGAACTTGCTCGATGCAGGCCCATATCTTCGCGAAGAGGTGCGCAAACACCTCGAGCCGCGCTTCCACGAGGTGCTCGATAAGCACGTAGGCTTTGTCGAGGCAAGCATTGGGCGCATGGTGCCTGTCATGACAGAAGCACAAAAGGCCGAGGATCCCCTGCTCGTCTGCGTCGAGCCCTATTCGGAGCTGCCCGTCGATGTAAACGGTTTCAGAGGACCAGTACCTGAACTAAAAAACATGGCCCCGCGAAGCAACTTCGCTGCTTATGTCGAGCGAAAACTCTTCGTACACAACCTCAGCCACGCCATCGCCGCCTATCTGGGCTACTTGCATAGCCACGAATACATCTGGCAGGCCATCCAGGACCCTGCTATACGCGCGAAAGTCGATGCGGCCCTCGAGGAAAGCTGCGCCGGCCTCGCCGCGCGGCACGGTCTGAAGCTCGACGCCCTTCAGGCCCATGCACAAGACCTGATGCGCCGCTACCAGAACAGGGGACTGGGCGATCAGGTTGCCCGCATTGCTAAGGATCCTTTGCGCAAGCTGGGCCCCAGGGACCGGCTGATCGGCGCCGGGCTCATGTGCCTGGAACAGAACGTCGAGCCCGAACATATCGCCCTTGGCTCCGCTGCGGCCATCGTCTACGACCACCCGGGTGACCCGGAGGCTCAAGAATTGCAGGAACTCCGGACCAGCGGCGGACTCGATGCGATTCTGTCGAAGGTGTGCCGGCTACAGCCCAGCTCGAGACTGGCCCAGCTCATCCGCACAGGGCTGGCTCGCCTCACCCAAGAAGGCTGGCTCGCCAAGTAGCCCTGAATACCCGCCTTACAACTGAGCCGCCTACCAGGCATAGGCGCGCGGCGCCTCGCCACCAGGACCTGGAAAGATCTTATCCAGTTTATTGAGCTGATCCTCGTCCAGCTTAATGTCCAATGAACGCATCGATCCCTCAAGCTGCTCAAGGGTGCGCGGCCCTATAATCGGACTCGTGACCGCGCCGTTCTGAAGCATCCATGCGAGCGCTACGGCGGCCTCTTTCTCGCCGATCTCGCTGCAAAAGGCGCTGTATGCCTCGAGTTGCGGGCGCATCTTCTCGGCGAGCTCTTTCAGACCCGCTGACCGCGATCCCTCGGGTGCGTCAAGGGCCTTGCCGCTCAACAACCCGCCGCCAACAGGACTCCACGGAATAACGCCAATGCCCAGAGCTTTGCAGCAAGGCAGCACCTCGAGCTCGGGTAGGCGGCAAACCAACGAATACTTGTGCTGCTCGCTGACCAAGCCCATTATGCCCCGTTCCCGCGCGTAGCCCTGCGCGTGCGCGAGGTCCCAGCCCGCGAAATTGCTCGAACCGACATAGACGACGTCGCCCGCCCCGATCAGGTCCTCGAAAGCGCTCCAGAGCTCGTCCCAAAGGACGGTCCGGTCAACGTGGTGCATCTGGTACAGGTCAACATGGTCTGTCTGAAGGCGGCGCAGGCTGTCCCGGACCTCTCGTTTGATTTTGTAGGCCGAAAGGCCCGCCCGGCGGTTCCGCCCCCGCGAAATTTTTTTTTTTTTCTCC
>CAZBQH010000139.1:0-2573 GCA_964493915.1 uncultured Nitrospiraceae bacterium | reverse complement strand
TGCCGCGCGGCATTGCAGTATTTCCTTATTTGCACTCAACTATTTCGAAGTTACATTAAGCAAAATATACCTTCCTTTATTAACAAAATGCAAACATGATGCACGGATCTTTGGCATATTCTAAATAAGATGTATCTTGTATCACCGGCGCCATTCAAAACGCACTGTTAGGAGGCCCCCAGCGCGGACGCTGACGGGAATGCGATGCGAATCATCGAGTGGAATGACGGTCCGTTTCTCCTCGTTGAGATTGCATATCCACGCTCCTGTTAGAGGCGCTTCCGTGCGAATGCTGTCGCTCACGTCGGAGTCCGTCGGATTCCAAAGTCTGACGATGCCGCCTGTACCGTCCGCGGCCGGTTTGACGGCAGTGGCGACCGCCTGGCCTTGCTCAATGGAAAGAAAAGAACGTGTCCCAGGAAGCGTGGCTGCATGGTGAAGCCGGATAGGCGCTTGTTCCTCGGCGATGAGCCGCAAAGCCTGGCGGGGGTCCAAGGCGCCGGAAAAGGGCAAAAGGCTGTATGTGAAATCCATGGGACCGAGCAATTCGCCGTCAGGTTCGCCCTTCGTTTGGACCGTCTGACGCGTAGCCCGGAACAGCGTAAGGGCCAGAATGCGCTGAGGCGCGTCCATCACCTCGTACTCGTGCAGGCCCGCGGGCGCCAGAACCGCCAGACCGCCGCCGGCATCCTCGATGCCGCAAAATGAAGTGAAGGCCTTTTCCGGATTGACCCGTTCATGCCAGCCCGCAGTCTCGGGCGGGATGGGGATGTCGCGGCCGACCACGGCGAACGGCGTATCGGCGAAAGACCGGTCTGCCTGGATGTTTGTAGGAAACAGAACGCGGAACCGATGGTCCATGCACGTATTTGTGAGCGAAGTGCGCACCCGTAAGTGAGGGGCGCCTTTCTCGACGTAGATCAGGTCGGTCAGCGTGAGAAGGCGCCGGTCTTCGTCGCGCCATCCTGTCTTTTGATCGGCGCGTCTAGGCAAATCAAACTGACGCTCGACGCGGAATACCGTGCGTAAGGGGCCGTCCTCGTCGATTGCGGTTGTCACGCGCGTCCCAGGGGAACGAAAGACGATATCGTTGACGAGTCTGCCAAAGGTCCATCCGTCGCCCGTGTCGCCGCAATCCTCGTAGAGAAATAGACCGTCGTACGTCTTGCCGGAAGCGGCATGGCTGAGCGACCCCGTTCCGTCCGCATGGAGCGTGAAGCTGAAATGCTCGTTGGCGGCTGTCATAGGAGCTGTAGTCAACGTGCCGAAGTTGCGCACTGCGTCGCAGCTCGGCTCCAACTGCAGGCTTGTGCAGCCCGCCGGAGGCAGGTCGAGTTGGGCGACGATATGGTAAAGGTCACCTTGCAGATGCACTCTCCTCCCGTTCTCGCGCATGGCGACTCGAGTGGGAACGTCGTGCTCGATCTTCGAGAGCTGGAATGGCACGTCTACCCCATCGCCCGTTTTGACTACAAACTTGTTGATGCGCTCGGCAGTCGACAATCCGTCGATGTACTTCTCCGGCCAATCGGAAGGAAACAAGACCTCGAGCTCGAAGAGGCCGCGTCTGGCCTGGGGCAAAGGATTATGAACGACCAGTTGGCGCAGGGCGTCGCTGGACGCGGAGGCGCCGGCGATACCTGTCATAGCGCGCCGCACAAGCCCGTCTGCGATAAGCCTGCACTGGTCAAAACGGTACTGCATGTCGCGATGAACCTGGTCAATGCTGCAGCCGCAAATCGAGTCGTGGGGATGATTCCTGAGCAGCCACTGCCAGGCCGTATCGAGGTAGCTGAGAACAGGCCAGCCGCCCGCCATCATCTGATACAGCGCATAGGGTTCGGCCCATTTCTCCATGGCGGCCTGACAAAGGTCGTTGGCCTTCTTGAGGGGGTAGCGCGAGGAAATGGTGTGGACGATAAGGTACTGCCAGTTGCGGCGCGCATCGCGGGCGGGCAAACGAAGCTCGCCGTGTTTCTCTGGAAGCTCTGCTGCATAGCGTCGCATCTCTTCGCCGTATTCTTCGATGGGCGCCCACAAGAACTCGACATCGGGATACAGCTTGCGCAGGTCCGCCAGCATCCGGGGCGACTCAGGGTCAGGCGTATCGTGGTCGACCGCATCGAGCATAAGCATGAGAGGGACCTTCGCCCGCTCGAGCTCGGCAGTCCGATAGGCGTCGAAATGCTCGCGGTAGGACTCTTCCGAGAAGTGTGCGGCCTTGACAGGGTCTCGCATGGCAACGCGGAATGGGGTGTAGCCGCCGAAATCGGCGAGTTTATGGGTCACCATGCGGCTGCCGTCGGGCCCTACCCAAACAAACTGGGCAGGATGCTCGTCATCCTGCGTGCCGCGCCAGACAAGACCGGCAGACAGTTCGAAACCGGCCATAATCATGGGAAGGGCGGCGATGTGACCAAACTGGTCGGGCGTGTACGAAAAGCGCATCGGTTCAAAACCGAGTTCGCGGCAGATGCGCATGCCTCGCATGATGTTGCGCACAAAGCTTTCACCTGAGACGAGCCACTCGTCCGGCAAGTTATACCAAGGACCCGCCAGAATGCGCCGCTCCT
>CAZBQH010000138.1:0-6941 GCA_964493915.1 uncultured Nitrospiraceae bacterium | reverse complement strand
CGCCTTGACCGGCTCAGCCTCCGCCTCAACCTCAACGGCAGCCGCGTGGGTACGCGCGTTTCGGGCAAGCGTTCCGAGATTTGTGCCGTTTCCGAGCTCGTAATGCAACGTCACATCGGCATCTTCCACCAGAATCGAGTCGATTACAGGCGTGTCGGAAAACAGACTCATTGCATCAAAGCGGATGCGCGTCCTGGGAATCCGCATGGCCTCGCCCGCAGTAAATCCCTCAGGGTTTTCGACTGAGATGCCCCGGATTTCAACAGCCGCCAGCAGCGGGTAGACCGACATGCCGTCGACGCTGACCTGGCTTTGAAACACGTTCGTAAGGTAACGTGCGATGAGGGGGCTGCCCCACCGGTCAGCCTGGCTAGAGGCAACTAAAACGCCGACGCCAAGGAGGATGAGCACGAGTCCGACAAGCGTAAGCACCGACTTGAGGAAAAGCTTCACTCGCTCACCTCGCGCCCACTGGAAGCTCAGTCAAATACATGGGCCACGTCCTGAAGGCGCCGGAACATGGCGCGGAACCCGAGCCGGCTCTTCTCGGCGGCCTGCTGCGCGGCTGACTTGATCACTTCGAGCTGTTGCTCGCTGGTCGTCAATTGCTGAGGCGCTGCCGGCCATTCAAAGTAGAATACGGAGTCATGACCCTCGAGAACCAACCGTACCGACGGAACATCTGGGCCCAACACCGGTTCACCCAGCCACAGATCGCGTTTCGGGAACACGACCAGATTCGTCCGCCCGAAACGTTTGAGTGCGCCTGCCTGTTCCTCGCTCGCATGGCTGTCAACAACTGTCTGGATAGGCATGAGCTTCTCCCCGCTGGGCGTAAGCAGATAGACATCGATCCCCCGGAATCCCACGACGTCATAAGCAATGCTGCTGTCGGGAAACACCGACTCGACGTGACACTCGATCACAATGCAGTTCATAACCACGCTTTCGGCGATCTGTGCGTAGTGGGGTTCGCCCTCGCCGCCAAGCGTGCTGCCGCCACCCTCCCCGTCAGCGCCGGCTTCCGCCATGTGTTCTTTGATCTCCGCCACTTCCGGCCCCACCCAAACCGCTTGGCTTTGCGGTGCAAACAAATCGGGGTACCTGCCCGCTTCAACCTGGATCTGCGATAGATAGGTTGCCGGTTCAAACATCCGCATCGTCTCAACCTGCGCCGGCGAAGGAGCTTTTGGGGTGGTGGCGCATCCCATAAACACTGCCAGGACGCCGATGATCAGTATGACATGACTCCGTCTCATTCATCCTCTCCCTTCCGGATCCCGGTCTCCTCTTGACAGGCCGTATGTTGGCCCCCGAACCGAAACGCAGTCCGCCGGTGGCAATCAGAACACAGTCATGCTAACATACCGTCCCCCGCCGGACAAAGGTACGACCCGGCAAGAGTAGAACATGCTGTGTGTTCTGCTCGTTGTATTCACTCGCGCTAAGGCTTTTGAGGAGTCGCAACATGGGTAAAATGCTTGCCGCTGTATTGCACCAATTCAACGATCTCCGTCTCGAGGAGGTCCCCGTTCCCGAGCCTATCGAGCCCGACATGGTCACCGTCCGCATCCGTTCCTGCGGCTTCTGCCAGACGGACTACAAAGCCATCAAGGGCATCCGTCGCAATGTTACGTTTCCCGCCATCGTCGGCCATGAACCCAGCGGCGTCGTGGCCGCCGTCGGGAGCGGGGTGCGCCATTTCAGAGAAGGCGACGAGGTGGTAATTCAGCCTTCCGGATTTTGCGGCCACTGCCACCACTGCCGCATGGGCAATACGCACTACTGCGAAGCCGCCTTCACAACCGGCGGTGACGGGCCGGACGATGTGTGGCCCGGCTCGTTCGCCGAGTACACCCTGACCCGTGCTTCGAGCCTGTTCCACAAACCGGCCTCCGTCTCGTTCGATGCCGCGGCCCTCACGGAACCCCTCAGCGGCGCGTGGAAAGGCGTAATCCAACGGAGTCAAATGCAGCTTGGGGATGATGTAGCCGTCATCGGCGTGGGCGGGATTGGCCTGCTTTGCCTGATGGTCGCGCGGGCTGCAGGCGCAGGGCGGCTCGCCGCCATCGACCTGAGCCCTTATGCACGCAAGAACGCTCTCGCGCTTGGCGCCACCCACGCCATCGACCCCGCCGAGGGCCATGTCCGCGACCAAGTCTACGCCATCATGCCCGACGGGCCCGACCTTGTCATTGAAGCGGCGGGACCCATCGCAGCGGTTAAACAGATGCTCGAGCTGCGCCGCCGCGGCACCCGCTGGAACGTCTTCGGCATCACCACCCATGAGACCTTCGAGCTCGACGCAGGCCTCGAGCATTTCCTCGAGACGCGGATGGACGCCAGCTTCGGCACGACCCCCCTTGCCATGCAACAGGCCCTGCGCCTCATCGAGCGGGGGCTCATCAATCCGGAGCGGATTATCAGCCACCATTTTCCTTTGAGCCGCATCCAGGAAGCCGTCGAAGTCATGGGAAAACCGGAACGCAACAAAGTGATGATCCACCCATGAAAGGTCCTGTACCCATCATCCCGATGCGAGAAGAGTTTGCGGGCAAGACCGCTGTGGTAACCGGCGGCACGGACGGGATTGGCCTCCACGTGGCGCAGGCCCTCGCCTCCCTTGGCGCGCAGGTCTACTTCTGTGGCCGGAACAGGGCAAAAGGCGAGGCCGCCGAGGCAAGCCTCAGCTCCCCTGGACATTTTGTCCAATGCGACCTCGCAGACGTAGAACAGGCGTCCGGCTTTGCACGCACTGCAGGAGAGGCGGCGGGCCGCATTGACTATCTGGTCAACAACGCCGCGACTGATCCGCGTATACCGTTCGCAACAGCCACCGTCGCTGATTTCGACCGGCTCATCGCCGTCAACACGCGCCCTTTTTTTGTGGTCGCACAGACCGCGCTGCCTTATCTCGAAGCAGGGACAGGAAAATCCATCGTCAACCTATGCACTACCAATTATATGGTCGGTCTTTCGCCTTTTACCCTCTATAATGCCTCGAAATCCGCCATTATCGGGTTTACACGGTCCCTTGCCCGGGAGCTCGGACCATCGGGGATCCGCGCCAACGTCGTTTCACCCGGATGGATCATGACTCCCAAACAGTTGCGCGAACATGTCACAGAGCAGGACAAGCAGGAGTTGCTCGAGATTCAGTCCATCAAAACGCTCATGACGCCCGAGCACGTCGTGCCCGCGATTCTGTTCTTTTTATCGGGCGCTTCGGCGGGAATCACAGGTCAGAACCTTGTCGTCGACGGCGGCCGCGTCATGTACTGACCGCGTGGGAGCGTCAAAACCCTTCAGTCCGGCTGGGCCCTACACGTCCTTCATCGTGTGAAGAACTCGTCGCTCCCGGAAGGCCCCGGGGGTGACGCGACACTCCTTGACAAACGCTCTGGTAAAGGCCGGCGCATCATTGGTCCGGAAAATGCCAACTGCATTATCAGTACAGACTTCAAGGGCGCAGGTCACAACATCACGCCGTGCATCGTGGATAAGTCCCCCTTGTCTGACGCGCAAGTGCTGCAATGGCACTTCGATAAGGTCAGCGAATACGGGTTCGGGGGATGGTGGATCTGGTCCTATAAGGATTGCGAAAAAGAAACGACGGGCCTGAGAAGGCTGAACGGGACCTGGAAGAAAGACCTCGTTCGCGTGGTCCGCAAGCGAAGCACGAGGCGCATGCGATAGTGTGAATCCGATCCACAGCGTCTTACGAAGCGCTCAAAGCCGGACGCCATCGCATTTTCGCATTCCTTCGACATTGCCTTGCCTTGAGTTAGGGCGTGGGGACTTGCTAGTATTTGGCCCACATGTCGGAATCTGCCCAAGCCTTTTATGGAGGCAAGAACCAATGCGGAAAATGTTGGCCATTGTAGTGGCGGCGGCGGTGCTGGGAGCAGCCGTAGCTGCGCACGCTGAATGGGTCTGGTCTCCCCAGACAAAACGCTTCATCAACACCAAACGGCTGCCTAAAGAAACGGCTGAACTCCAGATTGAATATGCGCGGAGTTTGATGCTCGAAGGCGACTACAAAAAGGCGATCCGGGAAACTGACAAGTTCACGGAGTTTTACGGCGACTCTGAGCTGGCTGACGGGAACCAATTCCTGCGCGGCGAGATTCGGATGCGCCAAGGCGAACTGGTTGACGCCGCCAAAGAGTTCCAGATGGTGGTGGCCAATTACCCTGGAAGCGATCTTTTCGATGAAGCCGTTGGTATGCAATACCAGATTGGCGACCAGCTTTTTGAACGGGGTGAACAGAAACTGGCCAAGAAATGGAAGCCGTTCCGGAAACGCCCTTTCAAACAGGCGATTGAAGTTTACAGCATGGGAATCGAGAATCAGCCCTTTACCGAGGGAGCAGCCGAGGCTCAGTACAAGATTGGGCTTGCCTATTTCACGCGAGGCGATTATATCGAGGCAGGTCATGAATACCGCGTAGTCATCGAGGAATACGGGAATTCGGAGTGGGTGGATGAGGCCAGTTACGGCTTGGCCGTTACCTACGCGAAGTCTTCATTGCCGCCCGAATACGACCAGTCGCCGAGTCAATTAACTGTCGACGCCATTGACGAATTTGAAGCGCGGTTCCCTCAGGATTCGAGGAACGAGGAATTGGCTGAGGTCCGCCAGGAAATGATAGGGAGAATAGCCGCACACAAGCTGCTAATAGCCCGGTTCTACGAAAAACGGCGCAAGTTCGATTCGGCGCGGATCTATTACCAAGTAGTCGTGGAACAGTACCCCGACACCGAAGCGGCATCCACGGCGCGCGAATGGCTCAGCAAGTACGAAGGCGGCCAATCCATGGCAGCCAATGCAGCCCCTGAAGCCCAGACCCTATGAAGACCCGTACGGTTGCATGCCTGATTGCGCTGGCGTCGACGGCCTTGGGTTGCGGTTATGCCACTAGCAGTTCGCTTGATGAAAAGTACCAAAGCATCGCCGTGGCAGCTTTCCATAACGAGAGCAAAGAATATGACTTGCAAGCGCCGCTGACCAACGCGGTGATCCGCAAATTCGTCACGGACGGCCGGTTGCGCGTTGCCGACATGGAAGCAGCGGACCTCCTGCTCGAGGGCGTCATCCTCAACTACAACCTGAAAGGCCTTACTTACGACGTCAATGACGAGGTAACTCAATTTCTCTTGGTGGTTACGGCAGCCGCGCGTCTCACTGATCGCGCCACCGGCGAGGTTTTGTGGGAGGAACCTCTAATGGCCGGTGAAAGCAGTTATTATACGCGCGCTTCAGGCCAGTCTTCAGACCGGTTGCGGGGAAATGCGGAGGCATACCTGGCCACAGTGCGTTCTTTCGCGACGGAGGAGGAGAACCGCGGGGCGTCGGAAGCACTCGAGCAGTTGGCGTCCGACATCTTTTATCGGACCATCGAGCCCTGGTGAACACGTGAACGTCTCGGGATTTCTAGAGCAAATTGGCAAGACCCCGCCCTCTCCTGTGTACCTCTTTTGCCCTTCCAAAAACGAGAAAGGAAAGAAGGTTAGTTTCGAGCCGATGCTGGCCGATCGGGCCGTCGAGATGCTCACGAAAACCTACGTCGACCCTTCGACGCGGGACCTATGCTACAATGCGTTCTACGCCAACGAGACCGTACCCAGCGAGGTGATCTCGGTCGCAGAGACGCTCCCTTTTCTCACCGAACGGCGCGTCATTCTTGTGCGAAACGCAGAGGTTTACGAGTACTACGACAAGCAAGATGAGGATGAAAACGAGCGTCTGCTCGCCTATCTTGCCAACCCCTGCGAGACCACGCTCCTGATGTTGATTGCCAACAATGTGGACCTACGGTCCCGGTTCTACAAGGCCTGCAAAACCTTGGGCGAAATAGTCGAATGCCCGGAACTGGAGGAGAGGGCGGTGAAGACCTGGATCGCGAAAGAGGTCCAGTCAATGGATCGAGGAATCGATAGAGATGCTATCAACGAGATCTTCGATCGGGCAGGCACACAGCTAAGCGACGTGAGCAATGCCCTGCGAGTCGTCACGTACTACCTCGGCGAAGCGAAACAAATCACCCGCGAAGACGTAGTAGCCTCCTGCGCAGATGTAGCCGAGGAAACAGTATGGGCGTTAACTGACGCTATCGCCGAGTCTGATGCCACCAAAGCCCTGCGCGTCCTTCGCGAGCTGATCGATATGGGGAAGAACGAGTTTGAGATACTAGGCACCCTCAACTGGTTGTTGAAAGTGGCCTATCTGGCGGCGACTGGCCGGGGCCGCGTAAAAGCGGGCAAGTATCAATTGGACAAGATCCGACCCTTGGCAGCGAAGCTCGGCGAGGCCAGATTGCGCGACGCTTTCGCCCTCTGCATGGAGACCGACATCCTCTACCGGACCACTGGCGTAAGCCGGAGCCTCGCTCTCGAACTGCTGGTCGTGAAACTCACTGCGCGAGACAAACAGGCCATAGCCGACTCGCGCCTTGTCTGAGACGGCAACGCGCCACTCGCGCCACCGTCTCTCTTGTCCCTCCCAAGACCCTTCCTAATCCATCTCACCGGCGGATCTCAGCGCCCCCTATCACCCCTTTCCGGCAAACACCACAAAACGCCCCGGATCGACCGCAACGGTAGCAGGCAGTGAAACCGCCTCCGGCTCCTTGAAAGGTGCGTAGACTGTGACAGTCTGCGGACTCGTTTCTTCCCCGAAACCGGCGAAGCCGACGTCAACCGCGGCGGACTGGTTGTTGACCACAACGCAGGCGCGCCCCTTCGAATCAGGGTCCGCATACAGGGCATAGGGTGCGCCGCCCGACACGGAGGCCCCCGTCTCGCCGGCATAATCGCCCACGAGCAACAAGTCTTTGAGAATGTTCCTCAGACGGTTTGTCTCGGCGATGTAAGCCGCTAGCTCCGCGGTTGAAGCATCCTCAATAGGCAAGGCAATCCGCAGTTGCGCCCCGGTGCGCACC
>CAZBQH010000137.1:0-2815 GCA_964493915.1 uncultured Nitrospiraceae bacterium | reverse complement strand
CGCCGTCCCTGGAAGAGCCCGCAATCGAGCAGAATCCGCTTGCCGCCGGCCTCGAGCAGGTGCTTGCTGCCCGTGACGCCCCCTGCCGCGCCGTATGATGTAACCTTCATCTGCCTCCTGTCCTTTTACGGAAACTCTTGCTATGCTTCCACCGTTGCATCTGTCGTCAGGTTGTACCAGTCGATCCCCAGCCTGCGTAGAGCGTAGCCCGTTTCCTTCAGGTGATCGCCGTAGGCGAGCATCCAGTGGAATCCGCGCATGTCCTCCATGAGCTTGCGGCAATCGCCCTCGATGGTTACGTCGACTTGCGTGCGGCAGATGTCCAGGAACGGGTTGTCCGCGATGACCCCGCGGAACCCAATCCATTTCTGGCTCTCGAAGTCGGGGTCGATCACCGTAACCGTCTGGCCAACTCGCATCGCCACCTTTGGTGCTGCGCCGTAGTCGGACTCGTAATGGGTGACGATCAACGCGTCCTCGAGGTTCTTGCCGTCCATCCTACGAGGGGCCGTACAGTGGGCCAGCGTGACAACGCCGTGATGGGGGTAAGTCGGATCCTGGAGAAACACGGGTGTCGACGCGATGTGGTGAAGTAGGATTCCCGAGGGGATCACAACGAAATCGGACTCGCAGAACGCCAGCATGCCGGCATCGTTGATCAAGGTCAGCGCCAGGCATGCTGTCGTCTCGCTCATCGGTATGATGGTCGTCATGCAGTTGTTAACGGTGATCGCCTGGGCCTCGGCTTCGTCCATGATCTCCTGGAAGATGTCGGCCAGCAAAAAGGCGCGCGACACGAAACCCCGCTCGGTGCGCAGCTCGGTCCCCGGTTGACTAAGGTATTCATTGGCCGCGGCCTCGGCTGCTGCTACGCGTGACGCGTCCGCCCGCGCTGCCGTGATTCGTTTGCCCAGATCCTCGTAAGGCTCGTCGATGATGTCCAGTTTCCACTTTTCCCGGGCGATCCCGGGGGCTTTCTGGCCGCCCTGTCCCCAGCCGCTGGCCGAACCAATCGCCACAATCCGCGAACCGACGCTGTTCTTCAGCGCGTAGAAGGCACGCAACCGCCATAACAGATCCTGCTGTTCATCGACCACGATGTCGTAGGATTCGAGGCCGGGCTGAACATAGGCGTCGCCCATCTTGCGGAGGAGGATCGGGTGCGCGATTTCATACCATAGGTACACTGGCCCGGATTTGTGCCGGACGAACAGTAGGTTGTAGCGATTCGGAGAGATCAGGGCTTCGATGGAGTTCCCTGATGCCCCATAGATGAGCATCACGTCCGAGTCGCCGTCGCGCAATGCCCCAGCTTGGTCGTTGTTGGTTACCTCGGCTGTCGGGCGGAAGCTGACGGGAAACTCCGCGGTTTGCGCCAACGCCTGAAGCTCCTGCTCGATGCGGCGCAACTCCTGATCGACGTCGGCCCGTGTATGAAGACCGCCCCACGGCCGCCAACTTGTCGCCTCGCGTCTCTCGTACAGCTGATAGGCCAGCGCAGGCTGGACCTCGAGCGGTTTTTTGGGTAAGACAGGATGTGCTCTGGCACCCTTACCAACATTAGGGGCCGTTGCCCCAGTAGTTCCAGCACTCAAGGCGGCTGCACCAAAGGCCGTGCCGCCCACGGCGGCCAGAAAGAAACGCCTCTCAATCTTTCCAAGAGAAGAGCCGCAACATCCAGAATGCGTGTGCATGATATGAACCTTTCCTTTCTGAATTGACTGGCTGTGACCTGCCGTTTCCTGCAGCGTCGTTACCGGTATAGTAACGCAATTATCCGGCACAGGCAATACGTTCAAGCCAAGCTTCTTGGTTAAGGCTGCTTGTTTCTAAGCCGCGACACCTCGAGGTTTTTCTCTTGACGGCCGTTGGGTTCGTTGCTATGATATGTGGCGCTTCAGACCTACCGGGTCGTTGCAGGCGTACCTAAGCCATTATTAAATCGTTTGCTCAACCGGCTTACTAGCATTGGTTTGGTTGTATTTCAGGTCGCTAACATGAGAAAGGCCAGAGCGCGACTATGGCTGTTTACCGGTTCAGAGCGAGAAATGTCTCTCGCGAAGATGCAACGGTGTCAGGTACGGTGATTGCCGACAACGAACAGGATGCACGGCACAAAATCAACAGGAGGTATCGGGATTTCAGCTCTATCCATTTGAGGAAGTTCGGCCGTCTCGCGGGGCTGCTCAAGGCGCTGAGAGCCGATATCCGTTAGAGGGCCGACGGGATAGAGGCTGCGGATTTCTCGCGTGTTGTGCGGACGCGATGTCCGCGGCGGGATTTCATGGTAAGGGCGGGGGCGTCTGAAGCGGGGGAAGATCCTTTTGAGGCAAGGCAAGCGCTGCGGCGAACACATCGACGGTCGCTGTTCCATGTTGCGTGAGAACGCGGGCGCATTCGGACACTGTGCCGGAGGTGGTTACAACGTCGTCGACGAGGAGCACGCGTTTCCCACGCAGTCGCCCTCCTTCCGTAACGGCGAACGCGCCTACCACGTTTGAACGGCGTTCTGCCTCGCCCTTAAGCAGGCTTTGCACTCGGGTGGGGCGGATCCGGCGCAGGGAGGCGTCGATCCGCGCAGTTGTGAAGTAGGCAAGCAGTTCGCGGGCCAGGAGTTCCGACTGATTGTAGCCCCGCTCTCGCTGCCGTACTTTGTGTAGGGGCACAGGGATGAGATAGTCGTATGCGTCTTCATCCATCTCCCGGGCCGCAAAATCGCGCATCATTGCACCAAGGGGCCGGGCCAAGCGGGGCCGGTCGTGGAACTTGAGGAGTTTGATGGCCTCTTCAACAGCCCCTGCATACATGGCGGCGC
>CAZBQH010000136.1:0-3222 GCA_964493915.1 uncultured Nitrospiraceae bacterium | reverse complement strand
TACATCAAACGCCTCGAGGCTCTCGAGAAAATCGCCGAGGGCTTCCCGGGAGTCGAGAAGTCTTTTGCGATCCAGGCCGGGCGCGAAATCCGCGTGTGTGTTCAGCCTGAGAAGGTGACAGACGCCGAGGCGGCCCAACTTGCGCGGGATGTCGCACGAAAAGTGGAGGGCGAGCTCACATATCCAGGTCAGATCAAGGTGACGGTCATCCGCGAGACGCGGGCGGTAGAGACGGCTAAGTAGCGGCGAAGGGCGATGAAAGTCCTTTTCATTGGCGATGTAGTGGGACGCCCCGGGCGTACCTGCGTCGAACAGATGCTGCCCGGTCTGCGCGACGAGTTTGCCATTGACTTCACCATTGCGAATGGCGAAAATGCCGCCGGCGGTTTGGGCGCCACGCCCAAGGTCCTTGCTGAACTGCTGGAAGCGGGGGTAGATGCCGTTACCTTGGGGAATCACACATGGCGCAAGAAGGAACTGGTGCAAGGCATCGAAGACTTCGCGACGGTCTTGCGCCCGGCCAACTACCCGCGGGGCGTCCCGGGAAAGGGTGCGGCAGCGTTTCCTCTGGCAGACGGCCGCGTGATTGGCGTCGTCAATCTTTTGGGGCGCGTGTTTATGGAACCTGTCGAGTGCCCTTTTACCGTCGGCGAAGAGGAAGTGGAGGCGTTGCGGAGGGAGACCTGCATCGTCATCGTAGATATGCATGCAGAGGCGACGGCCGAGAAGATCGCTTTGGGCTGGCGTCTTGACGGACGTTGCAGCGCAGTGGTTGGTACGCATACCCATGTCCAGACAGCAGATGAACGCATCCTGCCCCAAGGCACGGCGTACATCACCGACATCGGCATGGCAGGACCGCGCGATTCCGTCATCGGCGTCGAGCGGGAAGCGGTCATCAATCGTTTTCTTACTGCCATGCCTGCGGAGTTCCGGGTCGCGAAAGGCGTTGCCATGCTTAATGCGGTTGTGATAGACGTGGACGATCAAACGGGGCGGGCTCGTTCCATCGAGCGAGTCATCCGTTTCGAGGCATAGCAGTCCTCTGAGAGGCCATGCATTTTAAGCAACTCGAGATAACCGGTTTTAAGTCCTTTCCCGACCGGACCCTCCTACGCCTGGAGCCGGGAATAACGGTCGTTGTCGGTCCCAACGGCTGCGGCAAAAGCAACTTGTTGGATGCGATGCGCTGGGCTTTGGGCGAACAGAGCGCCCGCGAGCTCCGTGGGTCGACGATGCAGGATGTCATCTTCAATGGAAGCGACAACCGGCGCCCGTCCGGCGTAGCGGAGGTCTCGCTCACTTTTGACAATTCCGATTCCCGCTTGCCAGTCGACTTCTCCGAAGTGCAGGTCAGCAGGCGGGTCTATCGGTCGGGCGAGAGCGAGTATCTGATCAATAAGGCGCCTTGCCTGCTTCGAGACATCCAAGAGCTGTTTATGGACACCGGCATTGGCACCAGTGCGTATTCGATGGTCGGCCAAGGCAAGATGGACATGATCCTCAGCTCGAAGCCTGAGGAGCGCCGCTACCTTTTTGAAGAGGCGGCTGGTGTGATCAAGTACAAGAGCCGCAAGCGGGTGGCTATGCGCAAGCTCGAAAGCGCCGGACAGAACCTTCTGCGTCTGAGCGATCTGATCGGGGAAGTCGAGAGGCAGATGCGATCGCTCAAGCGCCAGGTCAACGCAGCGATGCGGCATCGTGAGCTCAGTCGCAAGCTTCGTGAACTCGAGATTCGCGCCGCTTGGCTCAAGTTCACCGAATTCACCGGCGCCCTTGCGCAACTGCGTGAGCGGTTCGCCGCATCGAGCGATCGCCACGAGGCCTTGATCGCTAAAACAAGCGCTCTCGAGGCCCGCTTCGAAGAGCTTGGTCTTGCCAAACTTGAAACAGACCGCCTGCTTTTGGGCCGACGCGAGCGTGTCCATAACATCGATTCGGAGATGGAGAGAGCCGAGCGGCAGATTGCTTTACTGCGGCAGCAGGTGCAGTTTTCACAGGAACAACACGAGCGGACTCTCGCTGAGCAGAAGGCTTTCAAGGAGCGGTCAAACTCCATTAGAGTCGCCGGTAAAGAGGCGGCAGAACAGGCGGAAGCGCTTAAGTCCGCATTGGCGGACCGCCGGAAGGCCCTCGAATCAAAACAATGCGAGCATGAGAGTGCTACGCGCTGCGTGGCCGAAGCTGCCGGCCGGCTCGATGCGCTGCGGGCGCAGCTCGTCGAAAGGATGGATTCCCGCACCAAGACGCTTACTGAGCTTGAGAATCTCGGCGTAAACCTTTCACATCTCGAGAATCAGCTCGAGACAGTCGCCGCCCGCCGTGCCGAAGAGTCGGCCCGTCTTGAAACGGTCCGTGCTGAGCTCGATGAGATGCGCAGCCTTGAGGCCGCCAGGCAGGCTGCTCTTGCCGACATCGAGGCGCGTCAGGCCCATGTTTCTGAAGAGCAAGCTTCAAAGACGAAGGAGTTGCGGACGCTGAACGAGCGTTGGCAAACCTTGCGTGAACAGAAGAGCAGCCTCGAGGCCCGCTGCAGCTCACTGCGGGAATTGCGCGACGCTTACGAGGGTTTTGCGGCAGGGGTCCGCGCGGTTATGCACGCAAAGAGCCAAGGTGTCGCGGACATGGACGGCGTGATCGGGCCTGTCGGCGACCTGCTGTCGACCGAAAAGACTTACGAGCGCGCTATCGAGGCCGCCTTGGGCGGCAATATCAACAACATCGTTGTCGAACACGCCGACGCAGCCAAGTCCGCGATCGCCTTTCTGAAAAAAAACGCGGCGGGACGCGTAACCTTCCTTCCCCTTGACATCATTCATGGCGGACCGGGCAACGAAAGCGCGCCAGAGACGGAGCGCGGCGTGATTGGCCCTGCCATCGATTTTGTGCGTTACGATTCGCACGTCGCGAGGGCAGTCCAGTATCTCCTGCATAGCACGGTAATCGTCGAGACCCTTGACGACGCCATTCGCATTGCCCGAGAGAGAAGGCGCTATCCGCGCCTCGTAACGCTTGACGGGGACGTGGTGAGTTCCGCCGGCGCCGTGACCGGCGGCCGCACGCGGAACGAAAGCAGGGGCCTCCTGGGCCGGAGCGCTGAGATTGCTGAACTCGAAGAGCGGGAGAAGGTTGCAGAAGAGGAAATCGCCCAGATTACGGCGAAAGGGCGCCGTGTCGACCAAGACATCGAGCGACTGCGCGAGCAGATTCAGGGGCTGGATG
>CAZBQH010000135.1:0-3115 GCA_964493915.1 uncultured Nitrospiraceae bacterium | reverse complement strand
GAAGCCTGCACGACGAATCAACACCGACTCAAGATGTGGGCGAGAGGCCTCCGCTGTACACACAATGTACTCACCCGTTCAGCCGCTGGTGTTGTTTGAGGAATTCGCGGGCTTTGTCTTCGCCCCGGCAGGCGCGTAGGGCGTCAAATACATCGCGGACAAACCACTCCGGCCAGTCGCCTTGGAACATGGCCGCTGGCAGGAGTATCAGTCCCGCTTCATACCATCCCGCAGCCAGGTATGCCGCCGCGAAGGCGCTGTCGCTGCGTATAAGCCGTTGAAATACCTCGGGCACGCTCGCATTTCCCCGTGTCCACGCGTCCAGCGTTTCGAAAAAAGGATGCCGCTGGTTTTTGCCATTTACAACCGCGCGGGGGAGCGACGGATCCATGAATTTCAGTCGACGGTAGGTAAGGATGCGGGGCAATGCGCTCTCGAGTTCGGAATGCCACGACCGCGCGCCAAAACGATGAAGATTGAGAATGGTTAGAGCTTCGGGCTCGCGATTTGTCTTCAGTGCCTGAGATAAGCGCAGCCAGAACACCTCCTGACGCGAAGCCAGGTCGGGACGGTCGTCGACAATGGGGTCGAATGCGGCATCGTCCCAGAAACGGGACGGGGGTAAGTCCACCAAAAACTGCACGAGGGGCTTCAGGCCGTCTTCTGGAAGCTGCAGTTTCTCGGTTTCGATCGGAACGGGCCGGGCGATGCGCCGCCAGAGCAGAGCCTTGGTCCAGAGCGTGCCTGTGGCGTTGTGCTCGAGGGCTTTGGTCCAGACTGCCAGCGCGGCCCTGTAATCGCCGCGCCGCCGGTGATACTCGCCGAGGGCATCGCGCAGCAACGGATTTCTGGGCGCGAGGCGTACCGCCTGCTCGAATGCGGCGCGGGCTTGGTCGAATGCGCCTTGGGCTTCGAGCATTTCGCCCCGAAACCGATGCACCTCAGCGCTCTTCGGGTTTTGTTTGAGGGCAGCGTCGGCCAGTTTAAGCGCTTCCTCGGGATTCTCGCGCCAGGTCAGCGCCGCCAGGCGAATCAGCCGGAGACTCTCTTCGGGGCCTTCAAACTGCTGCCGTTGCAACAGGGCTTCGGCATGCCTGGGCTTATCCTGCAATACAAGAGCGTCGGCATCGAGGGCGAGCCATGCCCCGGGGCGGGATTCGCGGTTGCGCCAGACCTCGCGCACCTCGCCGTAGGCCTCCGGCCGCCCTTCGGCCAGCCGGGCCTGCCCCACAAGTAGTGACGCGTCTTCTTTCTCGTGAAATGCTTTCTCGGTATCGTCGTAAATCCGTGCAAGTCCGCCAATGTCGGACAGACGCTCGGATACATCGATCTCGAGGTCCGTAAACTCGGGTGTCACGTTGTTCCCGTATTCACGGTGAATGGTGACAAGCTCTTGGAAGGCCCCGTCGGGGTCGTTGGCGTCGAGAAGAGCTTTGGCTCTTAGGCACGCGGCACGGATACGTTTCAGGCGGCGGTACGTGCGCCAGGAGAAGTAACCGAGAGGCCCTCCGACCACCACGGCGACGATGGCGATGAGAAGGCCCAACTGCTTCGCTCGCCGCCAGGGATCGATGCGTCCGAGCAGCGCCTGAATGTTGTACCGGCTCATCTCGACCGCCAGCACGCAGTCGCTGTAATCACGGTCGCCCCCCTCGAACAAGTCTTCAAAGCTGATTACGAGGTATGGGGAGTCCTCCAGAGCCAGAGCGACCATGTGGGGAATGCCGTCGGGGTTGGCTCCAGGGACCGGCGTGTACACATGGTCGTCGCCCGAGATTAGAAAGAAGTTCAGCGCAGTCCCCGCCTCGATGCGGCCCAGATCGACGAAGTCGCCGGGTTGCACAGGGAATTCCTGGGTGCGCTCGCCGAAGGGTTCCATGGGGAGCTGCGGGGGGTCTCCTTCTACAAGCTTCGCAGCCTGGTAGAGATCCTGTCGGCTGGTCGAGTCGGGCAGGAGAAGTCTCGGCTCGCCCTGTTTGATCCCCACGCCTGAAAGATTGATGCCAATGGCGTTTCGGTATCCGCTGGCTTCGCTTACGAAGTACACGCGGACGTTCGTAGTCTCAGTGACCACCAGCCTTTGCGGGTCGAGCACGACATCGGAGAAGTTCTCCGCAATACTGGCGCTGTTGAAGGTTTGGCTCGCTATGAGCAGGAGTTCTGGCAGCGCATCATGTTGAAACCGCGAGGATTTCCAGTCGGATGCCGCCATCTTTACGGTGTCGTACAGGGGCAGACCGTGCGGACGCTTTGGGGACTGGACGGGCGATTCCTCGGGGCCGCAGCCGGTCAGAAACGCCGCCACAGCAGACACACAAATGATTGCCCAAACGCGCACCAGGCGCGCCCGGACAGAGTTCTGTTTTCTGGACAAACCCACGGGGTGCATCCCTGGTTGTGCTCCGTGCCCGGATTGCGGCGCTACTGGTCTTCGAACTTCAAGAGATGATAGTTCTTTTTGCCTTTGCGCACCACCGCGATGCGCTCGGAACACAGGGTGTCTTCGTTCAATTTCGCGTCCTCGGCCACGCGTTCGTTATTCAGGTAGACGCCCCCGCTCTTCATCATGCGCCGCGCCTCACCCTTGCTCGAAAAGATGCCGCTTTCGACCAGCACGTCGACCAGGGGCTTGCCGCTGGTCAGCGTGTCGCGCGGGAAGCTTGTCGAGGGCACCTCGCTGAAGATGTCCTCGAGGGTGACGTCGTCGAGGCCGCTTAACTTGCCCCCGAACATGGCCTCCGAGGCTTTCACCGCGTTTGAGAGTTGCTCTTTCCCGTGGACCATGGCGGTGACTTCCTCGGCCAGCCGTCGGTGGGCGACGCGCTTCTCGGGCACCGTGGCGAGTTCCTGCTCCAATGCCGCGATCTCCTCCTGAGGCAGGAACGTGAAGTACCGCAACAGCCGCGGCACGTCGGCATCGGCCTGGTTGATCCAGAATTGATAAAACTTGTACGGCGACGTGCGTTTCGGGTCGAGCCAGACATTGCCCTCCTCGGACTTGCCAAACTTCGCGCCGTCCGCCTTGGTCACCAGCGGAAACGTGAGGCCGAAGGTCTCGCTCTGGCGCAAGCGGCGCGTTAGGTCCATGCCCGCTACAATGTTGCCCCATTGATCG
>CAZBQH010000134.1:0-2557 GCA_964493915.1 uncultured Nitrospiraceae bacterium | reverse complement strand
TGCGAATCTCGGCTTCCGAGACGCCGAACTGTTGGGCAAGCTGGCGTACCAACGGGATGCCGCGAGTAACGAACTGGTCAAGCGTCTCGGCGGTAAGTTTGCCTTGACCTCGCACCTTGCCGTAGATGTCCGCGAGGTCCCCAATCGCTGCGCTGCTTAGCGCGGCGATGTCGCCCAACTGCCGCATTTCACCGATGACGTTCCCTGCCGCGCTGCCCGTGGCAATGAGTTTTTTTGCCGCCTCGCCCAGTTCCATTTGTTCAAATGGCGTCTCGGCTGCGAACTCGTTAATGTCGTCTAACATCGACTTTGCCGCATCGCCGGAACCAAGCAGCACGCGGAACTGCGTGGCAAGTCTCTCCGTGTCCGCCGCCAGCTTCAGCATTCCGCCAACGCCCGCCCCAGCGCCAAGGGCCGCAAGCCCGCCGCTGATAAGGCCCATTGGCGATACGAGGCTCTTGAGCTTGCCCGCGAGACCGCCAAGGCCGCCCAGCAGGCCGCCCATGCCTTTCTGGGAGAACTCGACGTATGCCTTTGCGAGTTGGAAACTCATTGCATTGCCTTACGAGTCTGGCGGTTGCCGTAGTAGCGGGCGTGGTCTCGCTTGGTCATCTTCACCGTTCCGTGGTCGGGGCAAACGGCGCCCATGAAGATGGCCGCCTGGTACAGGGTGAGCTGGTCAACCGTCTCCGGCGGCCAGCCGTATTGTTCGGCGAAGAACTGGTAAACCGAGGGCCACCCGCGACCGATCGGCCGGCCGTCTTGTGCCGGGGTCGCCTCTGCCGCGGGCCAGATCAGTTTCCCAAGTCTTCCTCCCCGCTTGCCGTATGGACCTCCGTGGCGATTTCCTCCAGGCGGTTTTCCGCGCTTGCCTGTTCCACGAGCCGCAGGGCATCGTCGGGCGTCTTGAACTCTTCGGCGTGGAACTTCTGGAGGCACGCCCACAGCTTCCAGCCGAGCCCGCGAATGGACGCCTCGAACTCCTGGATTTCTTCGGCCGTTACCACGCGGGCGCGGCTTGCCTCACGCATGGCCGCGCGCCAGATGGTCTCATGCTGTTCGGTCGGGGCCGCCTTGCAGGCCTCGACCGCGAGGGCCATCGGGTTGGAGCGGCTGGAGGCAACGAACGCCTCCAGGTCCGCATAGACGCCCTGCTTGAGCGGCGCGAGCTTGTACTGCTTGCCGCCCGCCGTGATTTCGCGGTACAGCTTTCCGGCCGTCCGCGCGTGTCCGTCACTCATGGGATTCTCCGTGTCTGGGGTTGGGAGTTACGTTTGTTTGGCTCAGCTCCAAGCGCCGTTGGCGTGCCAGGAAAACGAGCCGCCGACCGGATCGCCCGTGTCAACGTCCACGTCGATCGAGACGCTTTCGATCACGGCCGAGCCGGTTTGCGCTGCCGATCCATCGGGCTTGAGCGTGAGAGTCACCTCGTCGCCGTCGTCCATTTCAGCCGAGCCGCCTTCGGGGACTTTGAACTCGACGGTTCCCGTTTTCTCGCGCACGCCGGCAAGGGCCTTCTTGTGGCCCGCCGAAAGGTTCGAGCCCCACTTGCCCACGTGGGCCTTGCTCTCGATGGTGAACTTGGTCACTTCGTTGACCGCGCTCGCGCCGATCAGGACGGTGCCGTCTTTACCCGAAAATGCCGACATGGCAAACTCCTTTTTGTTGGGTTATCAATGCACCCGCGTGCGAATCCGCAACGCGGAAAACTGGATGACAAAACGCCACGCCCGCTCTTCGGGCTCTTCCTCTCGCTCGCTGCTGGTGCTTTCGTGCCGGAAGTCCAGCACGCGGCAATCGCCGTAATCGAGCGTTCGATTGCCAAGCGCCTTTTCGACGGCCTCCGCGATTGCCTGTCCGGCCGCGTAGGTTTCCGACCAGATAGACAGTCGCAGCGACACGTCGGCGTACTCGCTCGCGCTGCTGCGCGCCCGCCCACTCATGGACGGCTGGTCGAGCGAGGCGTAGGGCAGCGCCACGCCGACCGGCACGCGGCCCGTGTAGACACGCCCGGCGGGCAGCAGGGCAACGAGAGCCGGCTCGTTTTCCCACAGGTCAATGAGGGCCTCGTGCAAGGTGCTCACCTGCCCACCTCCCCGGAGCCGCCCGTTGCGGCAAGCCTGCCGATCATGGCCTTATGTCGCTCCAGAGTCGCCTGGAGCCAGGGCCGCTTTGCAATACGCCGGGTGCCCAATTCCAGGTAGGCCATGTAGAGGCCGTTCTCCTTGACGCCAACACGGGCAGCCGGCGCGTTGTTGTCGCCGTTGAACTCCCAGACGATCTGGCTCTGACCGTGCCCGGTTCGCTTCCGGGGCGGCTCGCCCGGCTTGCTCGGCCTGTCGTAGGTCGTGTAGCCGCTTCCCTTGCCGCCCGCTGCCGTGCTGCGCTTGCGCTTGCGGCGTGTGCCCGTGTTGGGCCGGTTGACCGCCTCACGGACCCGCGCGTGAAAGAATACGGCCGCCATCTTCAGCCCCTTGGCTGTCGCCCCCTTGAGCTGGCGGGTTAACTTCCTGTCGCCCTGCACGATCCTCACCCCCCCGTGGTGCCTCTCCCGATT
>CAZBQH010000133.1:0-2183 GCA_964493915.1 uncultured Nitrospiraceae bacterium | reverse complement strand
GGTACCTTGGGCATCGGCCTCGGACCGACAGGCGGGAAATCGGGGCGCGGAATGGTGGGGCTGGGCATCGGCGAACCTGGGGGCAAGCGTTTCGGCATGGGCATCGGACGCGGCGTCCGCTTGATCAATAGTCCGGCGGTTTGTTTCGCCGCCTTGGCCTTGCCCGCAGCGGCGATTGACTTGGCCCGCTCGGTGATGATCGGGCCGCTCTGGTCCACCCAGCCAGGGAGCTGTTTCGGCAACCGATGGTGTTTGGCCACGTGGTCAATAATCACTTGGGCTTCCTTTCGCATCTGCGAGGTGATCTTCCACCCGTCCACCGCCGCTTTGTTATGGGCCACATCGGCGATCTTGTGAAGACGGGCCACGTTCAGTTTTGCGGGGTCCACCGTTCCGTTACCGCTCATCGCCTTGGCCACCCGAATCGGGTTGTGACGCAGATGGCCGTGATTGGTGGGATGCACGGGCCTGCCGACCGACCGGTTGATATACTGTCCCGTCTTGGAGGTCGGGTTGTCCATCCAACGTCCGACAGCCCGCGCCTGATCCATCGTCAGCCCCTGGGAGCCACCCTGTGACGCCGGCGTGTTGAGGAGTCGCTGGGCCAATTCATTGTGCGCCGTGCCCGGCATTCCCCAGCTTGGGCCCACCAACAGCATGCAGAGGCTCACACTGAACGCAAGGGTCGTCAAAATAGGGTTCCGATGGCTGTTCATGCCGCACCTCCTTGTCATCACGATAGTTCCGAATTCCGTTTGCAGTTGCTGCAGGGATTTTGCCATGAGCTTAGTCATCGTCGTCTCCTTTCAGAATGCTGATGATCTCAACTATCAAACAGGCCGCCAGGTATCCGATACCGATCAGCCCCGCGAAGAGTTTGGCCAGGATGTCGAAGTTGCTTAAAAACATTTCCAATCTCCTTATGAAAGAGTCAGGACTATTCGATGGCCCCGTTGACCAGTTGGGTTCGCGCGTCATACTCCGCTCGATCCGAGTCCCACAGTTCATCGTGAAGCTTGATCCACGTCCTGGCGTAGGACTCACGCAGATTTCTAGGGGCGTACTTCAGAACTCCCTTGACTCCGTCGAGGATGATCAGCCCCTGGATGAACAACTCTTCGTCGTCGTTCCAGAAGCCCTTCGCTTCCCGGTAGAGGCCCTCGGCCCGTTGCATCGCGGTGCGGAAGTGGGTACGAATCTCGGTCAACAGTTCACTGGACAGGGTCTGCGCCCGGTTCAACCAGTCCTTGTCCGAGATGCCGTTTGCCAGCAGCCATTGGCGGTAGTATTTCACCTGGGCGATGGCCCGGTCCAGTTGGAAGCTGGCGTGAGGAATCTGGCCTTGACTGGTGTGCTCGCGGGCCAATGTGCGGCGGGTCTGCACCAACAACTCCATGGCAGCAATATGCTGCGGGGTTCGGCTCAACCCGCCTTCGAGCATCACCAGGGCGTCCTTGAGCAAACCTTGGTCGATCAGTTCCTTGGCCGCCACCACCACGTCCGGCTCCGGTGCTTCCTCCACTTCTTCCGGCGCGAGGTTGAAATGCATTACCGGCTGCGCCGACTCCACCGCCTGATCCGAAAAGAGACCGCAACCCGCCGCCAGCAGTCCCAGCCCCAAGATCATCACCAGCTTCGAGTTCTTCATCGTTCGCTCCTTCCGTTCGAGGGCACTATATTCCGGGTGAGTCGCTCGGCCGGCCATCTTCCTGTCACCTTTCGAGTCCATTGTCCCAAGCATCATCACATTGTTCATCTGCCTATCCATTCAAGCACCTCCTTGAGCAAATCCTCTGAGCACCGTAGGCCTGAGGCCGAACACCCGGCTCTCGGCGGCTGTTGCTTCGGTTGTCAATTCCAATGGGCTTTTTAGCAAATGCCGTGCCAAGATTTGCCGCAAAAGCTAAAAAAAGCTGCGCGGAAGCCTAAATGATTGTTATGTAATGCCTTCCGGGTGATAAAAAAGTGAGGATGGCGAATTATGCTTAGGCGATCCAGCACATCACGCTTATCCAAGTGCCAAATAATTGAGCGCTGGATGGCGAAAACTTAGCACCGGACATCCCTCTCTTGTCAACAACTCCTCTGAATGCGCACTTCACATTCATCCGATAGCGGTGACTCAGGCCGCTGCAGCCGCGCTGGGAACTGCCGTCATGGGCAAGCCACACTGCGTCGCCCTT
>CAZBQH010000132.1:0-7001 GCA_964493915.1 uncultured Nitrospiraceae bacterium | reverse complement strand
CGCTCGACAAAGCCGTTGTAGACCCGGTTCGAGAAGCTCAGAATGTAATCGCCGAAGTCGTATAGGACGTCGAGGACGTCCGGGGTGGTGCGGTTGTCGGTGAGCACAAGCTTGCCGCCCAGGGAGGTGATGCGCTTCGGGGTTTTGTCTTCGCCCATTGCCCACAAGACTATGTCGATGAGGTGGGCGCCCCAGTCTGTCATCTTGCCGCCGGAATAGTTGAGGAACCACCGGAAATTGTAGAGGAAACGGTTCTGGTTAAACGGTACTTTCTTGGTCCATCCAGTATAGCGGTCCCAATCAAGGCCCTCGGGGGGCGCCTCGTCGGGTGGATTGCCAATGCCTTCGATGGACGAGTCGTCGTGGATCCAGGTCTCGACACGTGCGACTTTCCCGATATGGCCGTTGCGGACCATGTCGACGACTTTCTGAAAATGTTCGCCGCTCCGCTGGAAGTTGCCGCACTGCAATACGCGCTTCGTGCGGCGGACGGCGTCGACCAAGGGATATCCTTCGGCGATGGACGTCGTCAGGGGTTTTTCGCACCACACGTCCTTGCCCGCTTCGCAAGCCATGATTGTCGGGATGGCGTGCCAGTGATCCGGCGTCACGACGACCACGGCGTCGATGTCTTTGTTTTCAAGGAGTTCCTCGAAGTAGACATGCGTGGAAGGCGCGTCGTATTTGTTCGTGACAATGTCGACCGCTTGATTCCGGTTGGGCTCCCAGAGATCGCAGACAGCGATAGGCTGGATGTCGTCCCGCATCAAACAGAACTGCAGATTGCGTTTCCCCATTCCGCCCGTGCCGATATGGCCTGTAAGAATCCGTTCATTCGCCCCCAGAATAGATTGAGGGAGGATCGATTTGTAGGCGTGAGGTCCGGTTCCTTGCATTCCCTTTGCGGCCGCTGCCGAACCGACTGCAACGCCCGCTGCAGCCGTTGCCGCGCCTTGGATGAACGAGCGGCGGCTCAAATCGGCGCCTTCGAGGGGACGGCGGCAAGAGTTGTCCGACATGATGCATTTGCTCCTTGTTGTTTCTGAGTCCATTGCGGCGAAGCCGACTCTTCGTATACTACCCGAGGGAGGCGCGTTTTCCAAACACGGAACGCCTGCACATGATTGGCCGGGCGGCGCTTTTTGAAGGAGCGGCGCCTGGGCCGGCACGATAGTAGATGCGCAAGTGCGGTCGTTTGACAGGTCCACGCAGCCCTTCTATAATTTCGTTTCTTACAATGGCGACGTCGGCGGCTGCTCTGTTTTGCGGTTCGTATGGCCCAGCCCTTTCGCAAGACGTCATGTCGGCCTCGTTGCGACCAAGCGCCAGGAGAGTTTCTGCAATGGCCTACATCTACGAAGAGCCATCGCGCACTTTCGCCGAGTACCTGCTTATCCCGAATGAAACCACCAAGGTCTGCGTGCCCGGCAAAGTGGACCTTTCGAGCCCTCTTGTGCGTTTCCGCCGCGGCGCCCAATCAAGGCTTCGCCTGAATATCCCGATGACTTCCGCGATCATGCAAGCGGTATCTGACGACAACCTGGCTATTGCATTAGCTCGGTGCGGGGGCCTCGCCTTCATTTTCTGCTCGCAACCGATCGAGCGGCAGGCGGAAATGGTTCGGCGCGTAAAGAGGTTCAAGGCGGGTTTTGTCGAAAGCACCGCGAACCTGCGCCCGGACCAGACCCTGCGCGACGTGGTCGACAGCATCGAGAAAACGGGCCACTCGACGATTCCCATCACAGACGATGGAACGGCCCACGGCAGACTTCTGGGCATTCTGACGGGCCGTGATTTCCGCCCGCACCGGACCGACCTGAATACGCCGATCCGCGAGAAGATGACCCCCTTCTCGAAGCTAGTCTATGGGAAAGAAGGGATTTCCCTTACCGAAGCCAACGACATTATCTGGGACCATAAGATTAACTGTCTGCCCATTATCGACGACGAGCAACGCCTGCGCCATCTCGTTTTCCGCAAGGACTACGACCAGCATCGCGAGAATCCGCTCGAACTGGTTGATCCTGCCAAGCGGCTTTTAGTGGGCGCAGGGATCAACTCGCGCGACTATGCGGAGCGCGTGCCTGCCTTGCTCGAAGCGGGCGCGGACGTCCTGTGCATCGATTCCTCGGACGGCTACAACCACTGGCAGGCCCAAACTATCGCCCATGTTAAGAGCGTTTTCGGGGAGCATGTGCCGGTCGGCGGCGGGAATATTGTCGAGGAACGGGGTTTCCGTTATCTTGCGGACGCCGGCGCCGACTTCATTAAGGTAGGCATCGGGCCCGGCTCCATTTGCATCACCCGCGAGCAGAAGGGCATTGGGAGGGGGCAAGCGACCGCCGTCATCGAAGTGGCGAAAGCGCGCAACGCCTATTTCGAGGAAACGGGGGTCTACGTGCCTCTTTGCTCCGACGGGGGAATTCTGCAGGACTACCACATTGTGCTGGCCCTTGCGATGGGCGCCGACTTTGTCATGTTAGGCCGGTACTTCGCGCGTTTCGAGGAGAGCCCAGGCCGCCGCCTTTGGATCCGCGGCAGCATCATGAAAGAGTATTGGGGGGAAGGATCGGATCGAGCCAGGAACTGGCAACGTTACGACGTCGGCGGCAACAAAGCCCTTGCTTTCGAGGAAGGGGTCGATGCTTATGTGCCTTTTGCCGGGCATCTTAAGGACGGCGTCGAGGCGTCTATCGGGAAAATCCGGTCCACCATGTGCAACTGTGGTTCCCTTACAATCGAGGAACTGCAGCGGATGGCCCGCTTGACCCTGGTCTCCTCTACAAGCATCCGTGAGGGCGGGGTGCACGATGTCGTGCTCAAAGAGACCGACATCATTGCGGAGAGTTAGGGGGATAAGCATTGCAGGGCCTGAGGAATGGGCCGCGACCCACGGGCGCAAGGTGCGCCTCTCTTATGCAGGAGTGACGATGGAGCAGACAAGCCGCCCCGTGATTGTGCTTGATTTCGGAGCGCAATACAGCAAGCTGATTGCCCGCCGCGTGCGCGAGACAAAGGTCTATAGTCTTATCTTTCGTTACGACGTCCCCGCCAGCAAGCTCCGGGAGCTCAACCCGGCCGGCATCATCCTGAGCGGCGGACCCCGAAGCGTTCACGAGGACGGGGCGCCCAAGCCGGACCCCGCCATTTTTGAGGCAGGCGTTCCTGTGCTCGGTATTTGTTACGGTGCGCAACTGTTGGCTCAGATGCTCGGGGGGCGTGTTGAACGTTACGATCGCCGTGAGTATGGCATTGCATACCTCGACCACAGTAGGAGCGATCTTTTCGAGGGCGTTGAAGAACGCACCCAAGTCTGGATGAGTCACGGGGACGCCATCTCCGATCTGCCCAAAGGCTTCGAGCCGACCGGTTCAACGGAGAACTGCCCGTATGCCGCGGTGGCTGATCGGAAAGCCCGGTTCTACGGAGTCCAGTTTCACCCCGAGGTTGTCCATACGCCTGAAGGCATGCGAATCCTCTCGAACTTCGTCCATGGCATCTGCGGATGCGCTCAGAACTGGGACATGGGATCCTTCGTCGAGCGTTCCATCAGCGAGATTCGTTCATGCGTCGGTCAGGGACGCGTCGTACTTGGTCTAAGCGGGGGCGTGGACTCGAGCGTCGCTGCGACGCTTATCCACCGGGCCATCGGCGATCGCTTGACTTGCGTCTTTGTGAATACCGGGCTTTTGCGCAAGGGCGAAGCCCAACTCGTGCAGGAAGTGTTCCGCGACCACTTCCATATGAACCTGCGATACGTTGACGCCAGCGAGCGGTTCCTTGCGGCACTCGAGGGCGTCACTGATCCGGAAGAGAAACGCAAGCGAATCGGCAAGTTGTTTATCGATATTTTTGAGGAGGAATCTGCGAAACTGGGCCATGTCGATTTCCTTGCCCAAGGTACGCTGTACCCAGACGTTATCGAGAGCGTATCTGCAACGGGAGGCCCCTCGGCGACTATCAAGAGCCATCACAACGTAGGCGGACTGCCGGAACAGATGCACCTGGCCCTCCTCGAGCCCTTGCGCGAGCTCTTTAAAGACGAGGTGCGGGCGGCGGGCAAAGAGCTTGGGCTGCCCGACGAGATCGTCTGGCGGCACCCGTTCCCTGGACCTGGTCTAGCAGTTCGGTGCATCGGCGAGGTGACCAAGGAACGGCTTGACACGCTGCGGGAGGCCGACGCCATTTTCATTGAGGAGATCAAGCGCGCAGGCCTATACCGGGACATCTGGCAGGCCTTAGTCTGTTTGCTCCCCGTGCGCAGCGTGGGAGTTCAGGGCGACGAACGAACGTACGAGGAGGTCTGCTCGCTCAGGGCGGTCACAAGCGAGGATGCGATGACGGCCGACTGGTACCGGTTTCCCCCGGAAGTGCTTCAACGCGCGTCAAACCGGATCTGCAATGAGATCCAGCACATAAACCGGGTCCTCTACGACATCACGTCGAAGCCGCCCGGCACCATCGAGTGGGAGTAGCCGCGCCGCAGTTTTGCTTGTTGGCCCGATTCACAGGGCAGGGCGCAGGCGAAGGCGCCGGCAGCGAGTCTGGTAGAAGATCTTTTCTACGAAATCGGCAGTGCTGACAGACGACATGCGGGCGTCCGGCATCGTAATCTCGGTTTCACAGAATCCCTCGATCTCTTTGTGGATGAGTCCCTCGCGTCGCGCCCGTTCGATGGGCGAGATCCCTGTATCGGCTGCGACACGGACGCCAAGGGTGTAGCCAAGGTCTTGGGTAATGGGATCTGTTTTCAGAACACGCCTGGCGTGCTCTGAAAACTGCTGCAGGTCCAGGCTCGCAAATCGTTGCCCGATCATAGGATCCGGCGTTTCGGCAAGCATCATGCGCATGCCATAGGCATCCGATCGCTGCCGGATCAATTCCCGCAACCGAACCATAACGGCCTCGGCCAGATTGTCTGTCTCGCCATCGGTTGGGGCGGTCTTCCCGGTCAGGGCCTGTGCGCATTCATACAACCCCGTTACCCCCACCAAAAACACCGCGTCATCGAGATCGATGAACGGCGCGCCATCGTGTTCGGATGCGAGTATTCCCAGGGGACCTGCATGCTTCAACTCCAGCAGATTCTGGATGAAGGTGCGTTTTTGTTGGTGAGCAGCCGCCGCCAAAGCGGCCAAATCTGCAAGGTCGTTCCCAAAACGCTCGAAACTTCCGCTCCGATAGGCCAAGCGGGCGAGGTTTAGCGTCACTTTATGCACGGCTGTATACCGAGGTTGCCAGACACGCTTGCCCGGTTCGGGCGCCTCGGGGCGACGCTCGAACAGAAAATGGACTGCCCCCGAGGACCCTGCCGCTTCTGCAGCCATTTCGAGGAATTCCGCGGACCCGGGCGTCTGAAAGAAGGCATCCGATACACGCACGCACGGGACGGGCGCATTGGAGGCGATCTTGACGTCTTCTTCCTGCAGGTATTGCCTGAGGAGAATGCGGGCCACCTCGCGGGCGTAAGGCGCCAGCTGCCCGTAGTCTTGGCCGGGAGCCTCGCCTCGGGCGGCTACTGCATGCTGGTCTTGGAGATAGCGGGGGACGCTCCAATGCAGCACCAACTCGCTCGCGGGAGACGAGAGACAAGGGTGAGCGGCTCGGCCTGAAAGCCTGACGAGCAACAGGCGCGTCACCTGGTCGAGGGCCTTCTCGTTCAGACTGGATGTAAGGGGCGCCAGATACACATTGATGGCGTCCCAAGATACCCCGTTGGTGAAGTGATTTGTCAGGGTCTCGTTGAAGGCGCCGATCTGACTCAGGAGCGTGTTTACGAAGGCCGGAGGATGGGGGAGACGGTTGCTGTCAGTCCGTACCCCGAACAGTTTCACAAACTCGATAGGCTGCACGATCTCGTGGAGGCGGTCGATGAAACCGAGGTCGTGCAGGTGCAAATCGCCCCTCAAATGGGCATCGGCCACTTCGCGTGTAAAGACCTGCGTCAGGGCGAATTCCCGCTTCACGCGTTCGGCAAGCACCAGATCGGTCGCTGCCGGGTCACATGCGTACGCAGCCCCGCGTTCGTTTGGCCTGCAGATAATGCGTTCGGCATCATAGAGGGGGACGCCAAGCCGCCTATGGCGTACGCGGTAGTCTTCGAGGCCGAACTCGATTAATTTGGCGTCGACCAATTCCCGGACGAGCGAGGTGGTTAGCGTCTTGACGCCCGCCCCGAGGATCTGGCGCTCGACCTGCAGCGCGATGAAACGGGCCGGCGTCGCATCCATGCCTGTCTCCCGGATCAAGGCGTCTACGATGCGCTCTCTGTCCCATGTTGCGAGGCGTTCGTCGCTGGTTCTTACGAAGAGCGACAGGGCGTCCGGCGGTGCAGCCGCCACGCTCTCTTGGCGCGCTTCTTCGAACTCGCGCAAGACTCCGTCGATGTCGCCGTCCTTGAACCGGCGGATACGGTCGCGCCGATCCCGGTGCCGCGCATAGGCCAGGGCGGTCTCGGCATGACCCAGTTCGATGAGAACACGCTCGACGGCGTCGTCCACTTCTTCGACACTCGGGGTGCGGCCTTGGAGCTTTTTGGTGAGATAGAGCGTGACGCCGTTGGCGATGCTGTCGGCATGTTCGGCGCCGCTGTCTCCTTTGCCGTTTCCGGCCCGGCGGATGGCCGCCGCGATTTTTGCCCTCTCGAAGGGGGCGGTCCGTCCGTCGCGTTTGACAATGGACTGGATCGGCTGCGGCGCTTCCACAAACGGGGTAGGGAACAGGAGCTGGGCGTCGAAGGTGCCTTCGCGGGGCGCAGACTTGGGGAGCTCGTCCTCGGGCAGGTCCCGTCTATGCTCATTCATTACAGACCATTCTCCAGGTGCAGAAACGCTCTAATGCAGGCCAGCCATGAGCGAAGTCTAGCGGAAACGGCCGGGAAGGGCAAACGGGCGAGGCGAGACGTTGGGCGCATGTCCAGTATGGATTACCGTTTGAAGTGCCAGGCCAGGATGCGCTCAGCGGCGGCCGGCAGGTCCGGAGCAGAGATGCATCCCGGTGCT
>CAZBQH010000131.1:0-4872 GCA_964493915.1 uncultured Nitrospiraceae bacterium | reverse complement strand
AGAGGACGGCATCGAGCATGCGCTGGTGAACGTCGGCCTCTCATACTGGTTCCGCATGGAGGGCCGCGAGGCAGAAGCCAAAGCGCTCGAGGACGTTGTCCGCCGAATTGGCGAGATGGGCTACATCATCTCGCGTTACGACCAATATCGCGACTGCTTCGAGAAAGATCCCGAGGCCAGCATTTACCACCAAATGAATACGGACGCCTACCCGGATATGGTGGTCATTACCGAAACTGGCGAGAAACGTAAGGGTTGGCCGCCGGGCTACGTCATGAATCCGCGCCTCGGGTTCGAACTAGCCAAGCAGCATATCCCGCCCGATCTCGCACGCTACGCGTACAACGGCCGCTTTATCGACTGCATCGGGACCTGCTGCCTTTGGGAGAGCGAGGACTGGGCTCCTGAGCATGTGTTAGACAGCTACGGCGGGAAAGAGGCCCGGGAGGCCATTCTGGCTTATGCCAACGCGCAAGGCCTTGTGTGCGGCACTGAAGGGAGCATGGACTGCTTCCTCAAGGACCTTCACTGGCTCGAGACACCCATGTCTTTGGTCAAGTGGACTGTCAGCTCGCTGCCCTACCCCGGCTGGGACCCTGTCCCGCTTGAACCGGACTACCAGACGTCCATCAGCCGGAAATATCGCATCCCGTTTTATTCACTCGTGCATCACGACGAGATCGTGATCACCTGGCGCTGGGAAGACGGCTTTCCGAGGCTCCCCGAGTATTGGCAGGACAAGAACCTGTGGAGCGTGTTGTACGGGAATCCGCCTATGTTCTTCCTGAACCCCGTGCAATACAAGAAGTGGCGGCCTGCTATCGCCCAAACCTACCGTTACGTTTGCGGTTGGACCCGCAAGACCGCTTATGCCGAATTGACCTCGCACCGTTTCATATCGGAAGATTGGGAGGTGCAGGAGACAACGTTCTCGACGGGAGAGGGCGTGGTGGTGAACTTCTCGGGTGAGCCGTACACGTTGCCGGACGGCTGGGTGGTCCCGGCGCGAGACTACTTGTCATTCACCCGAAGCGGCGCAGATGAGTCCCGGCATTACACGCCCCCGGCCGTAGATGTTATGGATTACGAAAAACAAATAGCCACAGAGAATTAATACGCCCTGATGGAGTACGCCCTGCTGAGCGCACGAGCAAGTCCCTGCGGCCGTCGAACCGCGGTTGCTATGGCTGCACTTTTCGTCGTGGTTGCAGGAGGTTGTCTCCCCGAGCAAGTCGAGAGCGGACCCCCTACCGTGGTTCTGGCGGGCTGGGGCAATCCCGAAGAGGTCCAGCTCGCATACGACATCATTAATGGGTTCATGGCCGAGAACCCCGCGTACCGAGCGCGCTTTCTACACATCCCTTACAACTACGACCTTGTGCTGCTTACCATGATGGCCGGCGGCAGCGCGCCCGACGTCTTTTACATCGGACCTACCATGCTCCAGTCGCTGGTGTCAAAAGGCGTTCTGATGAACATCGAGGAGCGTGTTGCTCAGAGCACGGTCGTAGATCTGAGCGACTACTTTCCCCAGACGGTCCGTCCTTATCGCTATGACGGCCACGTTTTCGGCCAGGGCCCGTTGTACGGCCTCTGCAAAGACTGGTCACCCGACTATCTGGTTTTTTACAACAGGGACTTGTTCCGGGAGGCAGGGCTCGATATACCCGACGGGACCTGGGATCGGGAGACCTTTCTCGATGCAGCGAAACGGCTCACGCGGCGCGACGACAAAGGCCGCATCATTCAGTTCGGCGTCTACAACAACTGCAACCCTCAGCAATGGGTCATTCAGTCCGGCGGCCAGGTCTACAGCGAGGACTTCAACCGATGTACGCTGAACGAGCCGGCAGCGCTCGAGGGCCTGCAGTTCGCTGCCGACCTCACGTTGAAATGGCGGGTCGCTCCCAACCTGGCCGAACAGGCCCAGAGCGCAGTCAACGTGATGTTCGAGACGGGCCGGGTCGCGATGTGCTTTTACGGCATGTGGTTTGTTCCCCAGTTCACCAAACACATCAAAGACTTCGAATGGAGCGTGACTACTCCGCCGGCGGACGTACGCGACGTCTATCTCTCGGCGGGAATGATCGGCTACGGCATTTCAGCCAAGACCAAACACCCCGAAGCGGCGTGGGCCTTTTTCGAGTACCTCCAGGGCCCGAAGGGCCAAGAGCAGTTGGCCGATATCGGCTGGAATATCCCGGCCAGCAGCGTGGTAGCCTACGGCCCCCACTTTCTGGGCAACCCAGACCATGACCGGGAAATCATCGAAGTCTTCCTCGAGGCTGTGAAAAAGACGGTCTTCATCCAACTCAACCCTTACATTACTCAACAGGAGTTTGATCTGTATTTTCTACCGGAATGGGACCTCGTTTTACTCGGCGAGAGGTCCGTCAAAGACGCAATGGACACGGTGGCGGCCAAAGTGAATCAGGCTATCGCAGACAACAAGGCCCTCATGGGCAAATAGGGCGGACATGGCGCGCAGGATACGTTGGAGGACCCATCTGACGGGCTACCTGTTCATCTCACCGTGGCTCGTCGGCCTCTTTTTCTTCTCCCTTGGACCGATCATTGCCAGCTTCGCCTTGGCCTTTGCCCGTTGGGACCTGTTCAATCCGCCGAATTTCGTGGGCATGGGGAACTACGTAAAACTCTCCCATGACCCGCTGTTCTACAAAGCGATCAGCGTCACTGTGTACTATACGGCGTTCCAGGTTCCGCTCGGGATCGCCTTCGCACTCGGCCTTGCTCTGCTGGTGAATCACAAGCTCAAGGGCATCACCATCTACCGGACCATCTTTTTCTTGCCCAACATTGCCGCCGGCGTTGCCATGATGCTTGTGTGGAAGTGGCTGTTCAATCCGGATTTCGGTCTGATCAACCAGATCCTCGATGTGCTGCATATCACGGATCTGCTCGACCTGGCCGGCCTGGGCCGGCCTCAGTGGCTCGCCTCGCGTACCGGCGCCGTTCCTGCCCTGGTTATCATGAGTATCTGGGGCATCGGCGGCTCGATGATGATCTTCCTGGCCGGACTGCAGAACGTGCCTGATTCCTTCATCGAGGCTGCCGAGATCGACGGCGCCAATGCTTGGCAACGATTCCGCCACGTCACGCTCCCGCTCCTGACCCCGACCATCTTCTTCTTGCTTGTCATTGGAACGATCGCGTCGCTCCAAGTTTTCACGCAGGCCTTCATCATGACCCAAGGAGGACCCGCCAACGCGACTTTGTTCTATTCGCTCTACTTGTTCAACAATGCTTTCGGCATGTTTCGCATGGGCTACGCCTGCGCCCTGGCATTGTTCCTTTTCCTGGCCATCTTGTTGCTCACGCTGGTGCAGCTCTATCTCTCGAAACGCTGGGTTCACTACCAATGAGCCGCAAGCCAACTAAGTACCGCGTCTTCGCCGTATATCTCACGCTGACCGTGCTCAGCATTGGTTTCGTATTGCCCTTTGTATGGATGGTGCTCACATCGCTCAAAGCGCCTCACGAGATCTTCGACCGGATTCTGCCCTCCGCGCTCCACTGGAGCAACTACGTAGAAGCTTTGACCCAGCCTACGCTGCCCTTCGGACGGTTCTTTCTCAACACCACCCTGATCACCGTCATTAACTCGGTATTCGGCATCTTCGCCTCGGCCTTGGTTGCCTATGGCTTCGTGCGGATTCCCTTCTACGGGCGCAACGTGCTTTTTGTGGTTGTCCTGGCGACCATGATGGTTCCTCCCGTGATCACCATGATCCCCACGTTCTGGCTCTTCCATAAACTCAACTGGATTGACACGTTTCTGCCTCTCATTGTCCCCATTCTGTGCGGAAATCCGTTCCAAATCTTCTTTTTCCGCCAAGTCTTCAAGACCTTTCCTGAGGACCTCTTTGCAGCGGCAACCATCGACGGCTGTTCTCAGTTCCGCATGTTTCTGCATATCGCGCTGCCGTTGGCAAAGCCCACCATCGCTACCCTGGCGCTTTTCAGTTTCCTCCAGTTCTGGAACGATTTCATCGGCCCCGTACTGTACCTCCAGTCCGTCGAGAAGCGCACCCTGGCCCTCGGGCTCTACTCCTTCTCGGGAATGTATGCGACGGAATGGCACCTGATGATGGCGGCGTCCGTCGTGGCGGTTATCCCCGTCTTGATTATGTTCTTCGCGTTGCAACGTTACTTCGAGCGCGGCATCATCCTGTCCGGCATGAAGGGGTAGGGATTAGGGAGATAGGGAGATAGCCCATAGGGAGATAGCCAATAGGGAGATAGAAGAAAAGGCATTCAACGTTCCCTCTTGCGTTTCAAGGACGTCATAAGGGCGTTCAGCATTTTGCCAATCTCGGTGCATAGACCTAGCGCCAAACCCAAGCTCGAAGGCGAGAGCAGCTCGACCCTCTGCGCAACGATAAGATACGTCTCCAATTCCTTCAGACTTCCCTGCGCCACCCTCAAAAACTGGAGGTACTCACTTGTGCCGCTCCTGCCCCATCCTTCCGCGATGTTTCCAGGAACCGAGGCGGCTGCTCGACGGATCTGCGACGTCAGCCCGAACAGCTCCTCTTTCGGGAATGTTCCCGTCAGGCGATAACACTGTTCGGTCAGATCCAGTCCCTTCTTCCAAACGCTCAGGTCCTGGTATGAATTCACTTCCATTCCTCGCTTCCCGTCCATCATCTATCTCCCTATTCCCTATCTCCCTATCTCCCTACCTCCCTATTCCAATTCCCAGCGCGGCGTTGACGGCCAACTGCACGTCGAGCGCGTTGACCGCGTGATCGCCGTTGACGTCGCACAGGAATTTCGTCTCGATGCCCAGGGCCCCGTTGATCACCAACTGCACATCCACGGCATTCACCGCGCCGGAGCGGTCGACATCCG
>CAZBQH010000130.1:0-2528 GCA_964493915.1 uncultured Nitrospiraceae bacterium | reverse complement strand
GTCCGATGCTGCCTGCGATTTTTGTCTAGCAGCCTGAATCTAAAGCACTTTCAGGCGCACGCAACTGTCAACACACACGTTCCGTGAATAAGACGGGGTACATGGACGCTCGCTTGCAGACCCCGTATAGCAAGTGCGGAACCGAGCTCGGCCATGGTCCATGCGGCTCGATTGAAACCATGGTCGAAAGGCGGCTCGTGGAGCAGCCGAAAGACCGCCGCCTGAAGATCTTCGTTTTCTGCGAGGCGCGTACGCTTCGCCATTGGTGCGGCCAGTACTTCGAGGTCGCCATCTGCATACACCTGCAAGTACCGTCTGCATGTGTTGCGGCTGAGCGCGAGAGCAAAACTGATCCGCCTGATGGAGAACCCTTGCCTGTGGGCAAGGACAACAAGCGCTCTGTTGCGAATGCGTTTACGGCCATCATCAACCATACCGACCAGCTTTTCGAGGTCCTGCTGATCTTGCATGGATGATAGGTCCACCCTGCCTCCGCGAAGCGAGTCGATCCACTCTGCGGTTTCCCGTGCGCGCTCCAGGCGAGGACTGCGGCAGACCTGCAGCGCTATTCGCCCACGCTGTTCTTGCGGCACCAGTATTGAAAGTCGGTAGATCTTAGGTGCAGCCTCGATGGTGATGACACCGGCAGCTTCCTTGCCGGCCTCCAATCGGGCCACCAAATTGATTTCTGGCGTCTGCAAACTGCGGCACAAGCGGAGAAAGGTGCTATAGCTGCTTCCGTAATTCGCCTCTCCTTGGAATCGTCGAAAAATCTCGGCGATATTCCCACGAGCGGCTCCCGACTTCTTCTCTTCTTCGGCTAAGCTTGCCGCGACCGCCCCCCGATAGCCATCGGTCAAAGTTGATCTTTGCCGCCGATTGAACTGAGGGGGGCGATCAAGCAGCAGCATCTTGCGAACAGTTTTGCGGCTTAGATGCTCTGTCCGCGCGATGCCCCTAATCGTGCCGCCATCCTGCATGAGCTTACGAATGCGTTTCCATTGGATCGGATCAGTATACATGGGTTCCCGCATCCCTGACCCCCTCGGCCGGTGCAAAAGAGGACCGGCGGAAAGGGCGCGACAGTTGCGTTGGATCTGCGCATAAGAGCATCATACCACGTGTTGGGTTGCATCAAAACACCGCCGGTGTCGGATGTGAATGGTTGCTCTGTCCAATCCGCCCCGACGGTCGACGTGCTGATCCGCTTCCTTTGCATCGCGCCACCAAGATTGGTGGACGTCGCTGCTGCACTATCCCAATGGCCGCAATGGGCTCCTTGTGTCGAGCCGCCTCGCAGCATAGGGCCAATGACACCCTCAGACCGAGCCAGCGGCAAAGGCCGCCCGACGCCGCGACTCGATGCCTTAGGCGTGATATCCTCTCGTGGTCGGCATGACCGAAGAAGGGTGGGCCCGGTGGAGAGGAGGTGTCCACATGTCCGTTGATCTTCTTCCCGTTCTCCGTCCAGCCCGCGTCGCCTGGAACAAGGGCCGCATCGTCGGTCAGAAGCGACCATTCTTGCCGAGGCACGTCTGGTCAATCCGGGTCCGCCTCGAAATGGCAGGCAACGCCCGTGACCTCGCGCTCTTCAACATGGCGGTCGACAGCAAGTTGCGCGGGTGTGACCTTGTCGCCCTGCGGGTGCGGGATGTCTTCGCCGCAGGTCGCGTGAAGGAACGCGCCTCGATGATCCAGAGCAAAACGGGCAAGCCGGTCCGGTTCGAGATCACCGAGACCACCCGCCAATCCTTGGACCGATGGATTCGCGACCCTGAGATGATCGGCCTCGAGTTCCTGTGGCCCAGCCGAATCCATGGGAGCCCGCACCTTTCGACTCGGCAGTATGCGCGGATTGTCCAGGGGTGGGTCACGTCGCTGGGCCTGGAGGCGAGCGCCTATGGCACGCATTCGATGAGGCGCACCAAGGTGGCGCAGATCTACAAGAAGACGGGCAACCTCCGGGCGGTGCAACTGCTGCTGGGCCATACGAAGATGGACAGCACGGTCCGCTACCTCGGCGTCGACATTGAAGATGCTTTGTTTTTGTCGGAGGGGATTGACCTGTAACTGCCCTGCCGACCGGCGCAACAAGCACCGGTCGGCCCTTTACTGCCGTTCAGACGCCAATCGCAGGCCCGGCGCGTCACTGAAGAGCGCGCTGGTAGACCAATGTGTCCATGAGCGCATCGAATGACTGGAGGCGGTCTGTACCGAACTTCCAGACATGGACGAACGGGGTCTTGAAGCTCTTTCCCGTGGCCTTGTTTGTGCCGCTCATTTCGCCGAGCGTGACCACCGTATCGGCCTGAGCGACATATTCCGAGGGGACAACGGCGAAACCGTCCCAGTCGGCACCGAGTTTCATGAAGACGCCCTGCAGCACCGCATCAGGGCCGACATAGGTCCCCGCATACGGATTGCCTTCCGGCTCCGTCCAGCGGAAATCCGGGTTCATCGCGCCGAGGACGCCCGGTATGTCGCCGGTCGCGAAGGCTGCGTAGATGCTCTTGATTGCGGCTGAGTTT
>CAZBQH010000129.1:0-6969 GCA_964493915.1 uncultured Nitrospiraceae bacterium | reverse complement strand
GGCTACCGCTGCAGGGTCGGAGGCTTTGCCGTGGGCAATGTCGAAATAGCCGCCGGGCGGCGCCCCCAGGAAGGTAAGCGCTCCATCCTCTGCCTTCGAGCTGCGCGCCGGTTCGTTAGCGCCTGGCGCGCGGAGCGTCTTGCTCAACGTCGCCACATCTTTTGGGCCGGCCTGCGCGGGACCGACAAAGAGAACTGCCCCCAAACATACGGCAAGAAACATCCATCTGAGTTTTTTGGACATTCTGCTTCTCCCATGTGTCAACCAGCGTCACCCGGAAGAACACTAATCAATCCCCCGGGTAGCCGGTTCAAGTACACTTAACCTTAATCTTGAGCCGGACGGAAACCCGAGCCTCGGTCAGGTACGTTCTCGAAACCCTCCATGCCGTCAGGAGTCCCCAAATACAATCCTTTTACACCACACGGGGGGACAAGTCAAGAGATATTCCGCATCTTGCGCAAAAAATGGGGACAACGACCCTTTGTGTCCGGTCCTTTCCCACGTGTACAAAGATATCTTCATAGATGTATTAATACACGTAGCCGCGAAAGGCCGATACAAATCGTTGCTGTCCCCGCTTATTCAAAGGTCCTGCTCCACCGGGAAATTCATCCCTGTAGCATGGAGCAGGACCCACGTTTTTCCATGTGTCAGCGTGTCTTAGCGGTCTAAGGTTGTTGCTGACGGATGCCCATTGGGCTCACGCCGGTTTCTTCAGATGCAGTCGGAGCACTCCGATAGGATCCGCCAGAAAGGCCTGAATGCTGTCTTTCAGCGGCGGGTGCGTCGATATGGCCAGCGTGGGGACATTGTTCGAGATGGTGCGTACGTGTTTCATGATGCTCCCTTTCTTTTTGCTTTTACCTTGCTCCGTCTTCAATCAGCATTCACAACAACCGCAAAAACCCTGGTATTTCTACCTCTATAGCTTTGTCCTAACGACGTTTCTCAGCAACAGGTCAAGCCTCGGGTCTTACAGCGCTTTCTTCAGCGATTTTGCGCGCCATGCCGCCAAGGTTTTGAAGCGTTTCGAGTTTCGGCTCGAGACGCTCGATGGTTGCACGCTGTTTCTTCTCCAGCTCCTCTTGCTCAGCCGTAACCACATTTATCCGTTCATTCAAGTCTTCGACTACCTTGTCGAAAGCTTGCTGTACCGCGTTCTTGAAGCTCTCGCGACGCTGACGCAGAGCGTCGATCAGGTGATCGCGGATTGCGGGAACGGCTTGACCTGCGCTGTTCTTGGAACCCTGAAGCAAGATCCCCGTGACCTGCTCCTCAATGGCTTTGGCAAGTCTTGTGCGAAGCGCGCCTTTGCTGCTGAGGCCACGGACGGCCAACCCGAGAAGGACCCCTATGACGGCGCCCGCGACTGCCCCAACGATTGCGGCGTTCTGCAGCGTTGCTTCCGCGTAGTTCTGCAGAACTGCGGCGAACTGCTCCCAACGGACGCCATACGCGGCGATTCCGGCCCCTGCGGCGCCTCCCAGGATGAGCCCGGCAAGGCCGAACCCGAAATATGAACCGCCTAAGCCTATCTCGACGTTTTCGGCCTTGGGCAGCTCGGCCTCGATGTACTCGGGCTCAATCGTCATCGGTTCCTGCACAGCCTCGCTCACTCGTGTCCGGGTATGGTTCTCGAGCGCCTGCACCTGCCGGTTGACCTCGCCTTGAACGCTGGCGAGGAAGGTCTCGAGTGTTCTTTGCACCTCGTTTGTGAGCGGCGCGAATCCCTCGCGCTTGGCGTGTTTCAGGTTTTGTTCGTTGTCAAGCCAGTTTCGCAACGGCTTAATGACCTCGTTGTCGATGGTGTGTTTGTTGAAACGCTCCTCGGCAATGGCCTCGTAGCCGGGGTATTCCTTGCCTTCCCATTGGCCGCCCTGTGCGATTGTTGTGAAGCCGTTTACGAATTGCGTGCCTTTCCTTTTGAACCCATCGCGCTCGGCGGTTAGATGCTGTCGTTGCCGGCCGAGTTCCTCGATGCGGGGAATGTTGCGGGCCATATCGAGCTTGACCTCGATGGGCCTTGCATACTTCCACGCCTTCGCATCGAGGAAGAGGCAGATGGATTCGACAATGGCGCCTTCGCGGTTTTCGGTATACAGATAGTCGAGGAGGCGGCTCTTAAGGAGGGTGAAATTGCTCTGTTTCAGGAGATACTCCGCGGCGCCTTTCACAGGGTCCTCTGTCTCGAGGAGCCGGCGCTGCACGCTGAAAGGAATCTTGATCTTGTGATTCTCGTCAAGGTCGTCGAGATCAAGCTGACCCTTTTCAAGTTGGGCGGCAATGAGTGCATATAGACTCGACACAAAGAACAATTCAGGCTTCTCAACCACGCCTTCGAGACTCCGGAACAGGTCCTTCGCAGGACCTCGCCGTCCCATCGGGTCGATCTCCTCTTCATTGAGCTGATCGGATTTGTTGATGACGAAGAACATCTTGCGGTGGCGGTGCTTAACGATTTTCTCGATGAAATCCCGATTCTGCTCGGTGCCGGCATATTGGCTGTCCAGAAGGCAGACAACAAGATGGCTGTTCGGGATGATTTCCTCAGCGATGCGCCGATTGGTCTCCGAGATGCTGTGGACACCCGGCGAATCTACCAAAGCGATGTCTTCCTCCAGGACGTCGGTGGGCAGATGGACATAGATCTCCTCGAACTTGTTTCGCAGTGAACGCAACTGGGGGAAATCCTCCTCAGCGTTCGAGGTCACGAGGGTGTTCAGGCTCTTCAACAGGGCTTTTGGAAATCCATCCGAGTAGGAGATGACAATATCCCGCGATTCCTCGTCTTGGGAAACCGTTGCCCCAACACCGCACGCATCAATCAGGTCGCTGAGCGTTTGAACCTCTTCGTTGGTCGCGTCCGCGACACGGACCACTGTCTTCATGTCATTGGATTTGTACACATGGGTGATTTTCGTCGTGCATTCCTCGAGGATGGTTGGCAGATACTCGTCGCCGAGAAACGCGTTAATCAGGGTAGACTTACCGACGTTGAAAGCGCCGAGAAACACCACCCGGTACTTGCCCTCGAGCAAATCCTTGTACTTGCGGTCGATGGTGGTTTGCTCGGCCTCGACGTCCCCCTCGAAATCGTCGTCGTCGAGAAAAGCGCGCAGCGTATCCAAGGCCTCGAAAGCCCAGGTCCTATTCTCAAGATGCTTGTCAATGCCCATGGAATGATACCTCCTTGCCTTGCTCAAGACCCCTTGGATGAGGTGATTTTGCGCTTTTTGACGCGGCTATGCAAACAATGTCCCGCGCGCCGTATGCCAGTGCAGGCTTCCCCGGGAATGGGTATGGGCTGAATCCCCAAGCCATACGGTTCTTCGTGCGAGGGGACTGGGCTCAAGCGACAACGAGAGCCAGAAACCGCCTACAAGACGCCTGCCGGCGATCCTCGTCTCTAGGCCATGAGCGGGCAGAGCCCTCCCTAGACCGTTTTGTTCTTGTACGGCTCGAAGCGTCCCCCTTGAGCCGCCGTTCTGGACCTTGCGAGCAAGTCCGCGACTTCTTCCTCGCCCAACGGTCTAAAGTTTCTTGCTATGGCCAGATTCTTTTCAAGGACGTCCATGGAATCCATACCGCTGACGAGCGTCGCAATCGGCAGATTCATTGCGTAACGTATGGCGTCCTCGGCTGTTAGCGCCTTGGACTGGTTGGGTATCTGCCCGGGTGAACCGCCCAGGGATTTCATGCCGATGATGCCCAAGCCTTTCTCTAGGGCCTTGGGCAGTACCTCTACAGTGAAGCTTACCCAATGGTGGTCAAAGGCATTGGTGGGCATTTGGACCGTGTCCCAACCAAAACCGCGCTCAATCATTTCGAGGTGATACTCCGGCCGTGTGTGGCCGGTGAACCCAATGTAGCGGATCTTGCCTTCCTCGCGCGCTTTGGTAAAGACGTCGAGGATCCCGCTCTCGTAAACGGCCTTGGCGTGATGCGCGCGGTGGATTTGGTGGATTTGCCATAAGTCAATGACGTCGGTCTGGAGACGCTGCAGACTCTCCTCAAGCTGGCGCCGCGCGGACTCCGGGTCCCGCTCATCCGAGTACTGCTTGGTCATCAGGAAGACCTTCTCGCGGTATCCGTCCCGCAAGGCCTTGCCCATACGCGTTTCGCTGTTGCCGTGGCTGTAGATGTACGCGTTGTCCATGAAGTTGACGCCTGCGTCGATAGCAGTGCGGATAAGGCGCACGGCCTCATCGTCGCTCAGGCTCGATTGGCCAATATGCGCCCCACCAACACCCAGCAGAGAGACTTTTTCGCCCGTCTTCCCGAGCACGCGGTAGGGCATGCCGTTGCGCCTCTCGACGGACAAAGGCGCGGCGCCAGTCGCAGCCGCCGCCGAAACAACCGCCGAGATTCTCAAGAAATCTCTTCGGCCCATTTCCATTTGACTCAAATCTCCTTCCGCCTGTTTTCATCAAGCTTATTGAGAAAACACATAAAGAGGTCTAAGCCTTCCAATCGGGACCAAGTTACGGCACAAGGTCTGCCTCCCATTTCTCAGCTCTTGGAGCCTCGCCGTCGGTCAGCAGCGTCGCCAGGTTCAGCAACGCAGCTCGGGCGTCGCCCAAAGGATAGGGCGATATCGCCCAATGATCGTGGTCTTCTCCGTCATGGCTCGGCAAAACAACGTCGAAGCGGTGGGCCTGCGCGAGCTCCTCATAGGCCGTAGCGGCCCGGCGCTCAATGTCCTCGAGATCGACAAGGCTGATCACCTGCTTTTGATCAGTCTTTCTCCGTAGGAGTTTGCGCCGCATGATTTCCGTGACGAACTCCTCGAGGTTGACATCCTGTCTTGCGCGGAGGAACAGGATCTCTTCGCGCGACAGCGGTGAGACGAACACGCTTAGATGGGGCAGGTCGTGAAGCCGCGGGTCGGTGACCAGCTCCCGGCTGACGAACGTGCTGCCTTCGAAAAGGGCGTCCCCTCTCGCTGTCAGTCTGCGGAGCCTACCAAGGTCCAGCGCCTGGAGATCGTCACGGACGCCAACGAGCAGATAGTTCTTGTCCTCCCGCAACACCTCGACTTCTTCGCGCCGCCGGAAATAGTACTGAATGCCCTCTCGCTCATTGGGACGGGGTGCTCGGGTATTGTACAAGACGACCTGCTGCAGCCGGTGGTCTAACTCAGGATAGAAACGCCGCAGCGCCGCAGCTAAGGGCGTCTTGCCCGCGCACGATGGGCCAGTCAGTATCACCAGTCGCCCTGTCTTCGTTGTTTCCACGGTTCCTGTCCGCTCTTTCGGCTTTGACGGGGATAGACTTTTACAATTCTATGAATCTACCTACTATAACAGTTTTTCCCCCTCGCTAGTTCTCGGTAAAGCATTACGTAGCGAGCGGAAACGGCGTCGAGATTGAAGCAGTCCACGGCTCGCAGGCGCGCCTTCCGGCCCATGTCGGCGCGCAGGTCCGGGTTGCGCAACAGCGAAACTATGCGCGATGCGAGAAGGTCAGGCGCCTCTTGCGGGACAATGTGGCCTGTTTCCCGCTCGGCGACGATGTCGTCCGTGATGCCGGGCAAATCCGCCGCAACGCAGGGGAGTCCGGATGCCTGGGCCTCGATGAGGGCGTTTGGCAAACCTTCCCGCCGTGACGGCAGCACGAATAGATCCGATCGAGCGAGGAACCACTCGGGATTTGATTGTCTGCCTGCCAGCCAGGCTGTTTTTCTGAGCCCGAGCGCGTCGAGGCGGCTTTCCATCTCGCGGATGAAGGCCGGGTCTGCCGTAATGTGGTCCGTGGGACCGAGAAGGAGCAGGCGCGCCCCGGGGACGTCGCGGACAATAGCAGGCCATGCCTCGATAAGGATGTCGACGCCCTTGCGGTGTTCGATGCCCCCCATGAACGCCGTCACAAGCGTCTTCTCGTCCCAGCCCGCCATGTCGCGGAGCGCGCGACGCTCGATCAGACGTTGCGCATCAGCCAGGGGACGAAACCGGTCCACATCAACTCCGTTTGGAATACGTAGGATTCGCTTCTCGTCGAAACCTGCGCTCAGAAGTTCTCCGACAAGCGCCGAGGAGGTGCATACGTAACGGTCGATGCGGCGGATAACGCGGAGTTTGGCCCATCCTCCCCGCAGCCGCTGGATACGTGCCGCCGATTCCTGGCCCGCCATCGTAAACTTCATCAGAGTTTTTGCGCCCGCATGCCGGGTTGCCAACGCCGCGAACAATCCCGCGCTCGATAGGCCGTGCAGATGGATAATGTCGAAGTAACTGCGCCGCGGGATAATCCATGCCGCCGAGCGCAAGGCGAATCGGGTAAACCGCCGCCAGTGGCCCGACGCGAGGCGATGGACAACTGCCCCGTTTTCTCTATCCGTTCTGTCTCTCTGCCCGGTCTGCGAGGTCAGTATCTCGATATCCACGCCTTGTGCGGCGAGCCGGGGCGCGAGCCTCGCCAGTTGTTCGCCGGCCCCAGTGAATTCCGGCGGGTACATTTCGATGATCATGAGGATGCGCATGGGATTCATTGGTTCCCCGGCGCGGTTTCAGGCGCATCGTTGCGGGGGTTCAGGTGCTTTTTGCCATACAGACGGTCAAGCAAGGCGACCGGAACAATTGCTTTGCTGTGCTCCATGTGTTCTGCGACGCCTCCATCCCTCTCCCTGTCAGGACTGGCCGCCTGTGCCTTTGCAGTGGATGCCTCCGCGTTCCGCATCAAGGGCAGGGTATACCGCAACGTCCCGAAGCCGAAGGCCTCGACGAAAACCGATGGCTCAGCCTACACGACTATGCCAGGCTGGATCGACCCGGCAGCGTTCTTGCACCGCGGCTTTGCGCCTAGTGCAACGCCAGGGGAATAGGGTGGAGGCGTGTTTTGCATGAAGTGCGGGCCGGAAAACGCCCTGCCTGGTGCGCTGAATGCAGACATAACCTCCCGGATGATCCCATTTCTACGTATTTCTGCGCGCTGCGTCGTGTTCATTTCTGTTCCTTGAACCTACATCAG
>CAZBQH010000128.1:0-2981 GCA_964493915.1 uncultured Nitrospiraceae bacterium | reverse complement strand
CGCCGCCGCCGCTTGGGCGCTTTACGTGCGGGCGGCATGGCGTATAGTGCGCGGTTTCAGCCGGCGTGGCGGAACTGGCAGACGCGACGGACTCAAAATTCATAATTGGGCGGTTTCATGGCGTCTAATTGCGGTAGTTAAAAAGCCCGCCAGCCCAGTGTTTATGCGGGTTCGCGGCCGTCAGGCGAGTGTTTATGGGGGTTGAGATTGGAACCCCCAAACCATGACAAAACCATGACAACTCGCTTTTGCGTGTTTCCTCCGGGCGCTTATACCCATTCACCACGCGCCCAAAGACCGGCCACCACGATGATGCCAGCGGCAGAAGATTAGGATTCTAGGTCCGTCGAGTCTGGCCTTATGCGGTGTCACTGCCGGCGGTTTCACCACTGCAAATGCAGATGCCGCCTCTGTTGTATCTGTGGCTATAGCCACCGATCTCGTAAGCCCCTCCGTCTCAAGTAATTGAGAAGGTGCCTAACAGATTATCAGAGACGAAGGGGCTAGGATGCGGTGGCAATCGTGTGGCAGATGCCGGCGACTGTGGCGCGGACTCCGGTGGCTTCGAAGATGCGCGACGATAACTCCTGCCGCGCACGATCCTCGTCCCGCTGGCGGACCATGAGGCAGTCCACGATGGGGATGCTGGGGATGCCCTCGGCGTCCAGTGCGACCACAGCACCGTTCACGATGTCCGACACCCATCTCATTAACCACGGGCTTAAATCCCGGTGGCTGTATTTTTTCACTGCCCACATGGTCGCCCTAAGAATTGGCCGGCTTTCCATCAAGTCAGTTGCAGCCTCCATCGCCATCTGCACCTTCGCGTCCATGTTCAGACTCGTCAGCACTTCCTTCTTCCGCTTATTCCGCTCGTCGTGGGCGCCTCCACCATAGACATCACCGGACTCGATCATCGCGACGAGGGACTTCTTCTCCTCCTCGGCATCGGTCGCCGTGTGCGGCACCCCATAGCGTTTGAGAAATGCCGGCTCATAGACTTTGGGGATAACGACGAGATGGGCGCCGGAAATATCCACTTCCGCGACTGCCTCACCATCCAGACGAAGATGCTGGCGAATGTCTGCCTTCCGCTTCGGGCAGCCGCTTATCGGCGTGTGAACCGTTTTCGTCTTATCATGGCCGACTTCCTTGGTTTGCGCGTTCAGCCAATCGTGACAACGCAGTGCGGCATCATACGAATCCGGGACTGTCGTGCGTAGTCGCAACATCTCCCGCAGACCTTCATTCGATAGCGTGGCGCGACCGGCCGCACGGCGAACGGCACCGATCACGGGATTGTCCCGCTCGTAAATCTCCCGCACCCGCTCGTCTCTCCGGTGCCACTTGTCGGCCCGTGCCGGCGTAAGCGGCAGCACCACTTGGAACCGCGACCGCGAGGCATACCGCTCGCCAAAGCAAAAAACGCTGGGGCGTGCGCGGGGATAGCTTGTCCCGACTGACACCAGCTGGAAAATGCCAAGGCCCGTGAGGACCGCCAATCCCTCGCGGGGGGCGCCGAAGCGCAGAGACTTTGGCAAGGACGAGCATAGGCATCGGGCGCGATTGCGTGAGAAGTCAAACTCCCCCGACTCCATCCGGTCCACGGCATCGGCCACCAGCAGCAGCAAACCACAGACGCGCACCGGCGACATCCACTCCCACCAGCCGGCCTTAACAAGCAACTTCTCCATCTCCCCCACACTCACCACCACGGCCACCGTTGTTCCCGTCTCCCGCGATACCCCCCTCTGGTTATGTGGTCTATTTTTCGCGTTTTCATGGGCAACTCGCCTCTCGCTTGTGGTCAATTTTCCATGCTTCCCCGCTTGTGGTCTATTTTTCGGGGCGTCCGGTGCGGGACCCTTTGCACAATAGGCGGCCATCGTCAGCACGAAGGCCGCCGCTGCGTAGTAACCATGCTGCGTCAGCATGAGGATGGGGTCGCGTGGCGTGACCTTCGGCGCCTCGACGGTCGCGGTCATGTTTCGCCCTCCCAATCCGGCAAGGTCGCCAATGCCGCTTTGATAATCCGCACGGCCCTGGGCTTGCTCCCGATAGGCAACTGATATTGCCGCAGAGGACCGAAGCACCCCGCACTTGTGCCTTTGATTTCGGCGCCCTTGCGTCTGCCGAACAACTTGAACAGTCGCGGGTCTGCCACTTGGAAAACGTGACTGCCCTTCTCCCGTTGAAACGCGCAACAGATAGACACGCCAAAGCATCCCCGGTCATCGAACCATTCCCGTGACGGAAGGCTTTCGGGGGTGTCGGTATGGCCGGCAGATTTGGGCGATTCGCCCTCTCTGTCCAAATGTCCCGACTTTTTCGGGTTACTCTGTTGGCGATGTATCGTTATTCCGGGGTCACACTCCGCTTTCGACAGTGCCAGCAAGTCCAAGACGATCTTGCGTCCCTCGGCCTCGCTTGCCACCGGCACCAGCCAGACTTGCAGATAGTCCCCCGTCAGTGCATCGGTCCACAGTTTCGCGCCCTTGCGGCGTCTCACGACCTTGCTGAACTCGATGCCGCGAACTTGGACCGCATAGCGGTCGCCTTCCATCCATCCCTGCACATGGCGGGTTCCAAATCGCCCATCTCCGGGTTCGTCTAGCCAAAGACTCGCCGGCAGTGCGCCATCACCGTGCCGAAGGGTTTGCCCTCGGCGGTTGTTGGTTGCCATTGGTCAGGCAGCTTGGGGTTGTTCCATGCCTCCGGCCGTGCATCCGCTCGGCTCTTGGGCAAGGGTGCCGTTGGCAATCATTGCCTCAAATCGCGCGATCTCGTCGCGGGCAATGTATAGGCGGCCGGCCATGTTCATGCACTTGATCAGCCCCTTCTTCCGCCAGCGCCAGACGGTCTGACGTTTGCGCTTAATCCCGTTCCTGCACCAATCATCCAGCGCGACGAGGTTGCCGGCCGGTGTGGTTCCGTTGTTTGCTGTGCCGCTGCGGTCTCCCGCTGCGGAGTTATGAATGTGT